>NZ_JBNPXB010000005.1:0-295515 GCF_050433525.1 Aminobacter sp. BE322
GCGCGCCGCCCTCGTTGTTGAGGCGTATATAGTCGCCCCCCCTTCAAACTGTCAACGACCTTTTTCCGACTTTTGCGAATTTTTTGCGACAAAACTCCAGACCCCAGAAAAACCCTGCGTAAGGGCACCGAAGAAAGTGCAGACGGCTCAATTCATCCACCCCACGGGCCTCAATCTGGACGGGAAGCTGCCCATAAGGTCACAGCAATTCAGACGAAATCAGCCTCGTTCGGCCGGTGCGAAGCACTCGATCGGGACAAAGCTTCCAGCCTCCGATGCGGCAAATGCTGCAAAGCCGGCTCCGGAGCGGTGGACAACGCCGAGCGCGGCCGGCCAGCCTCAATCCCGCCCCAATGCGGGCGAAAGTCTCGTTGCGTCCCAGGGCGCGAAGCGCGGCCGGGCCGGCGCTCGAATGCCCTCTATATATAGGAGAGCGATTGCGGCCTCGGCGCGGTATCCGCCGCTTCGTTGACTTGGGCCGCCATGACAGGCAAATGTCTTGGCATTCAAAAGCAGATGGGCGCCAAGCGCCGGGGACTTTAGCCGTACTGGATGCAGGATACGGACCAGACCATAGCCGAGCTCGGCAATGAGCCGCCGCTGATCGCGGACGGTCGCGCCGGCCCGCCGGACCGGCGCGAGGTGTCGGCCCGCTGGCTGTCGGGTACCTTCCTGACCGGCGTGACCTCGAGCGTGCTGATGGGCGTCGCCCTGTTCGCCGCACTCGACGGCCGCGAGAAGCTGGCCACCCCGCCCGAGATCGCCGAACTCGCCAGCACGGCCGCCGGGGGCGATTCCGGCGAGCGGGCCAAGACCGCCCGCGTGGCGCCGCTGCGCCAGATCGCCAAGGCGAAGGACCGGCGGCGCATGGAAGTGTCGATGATGACCAAGGTCGGCGACCGCGACGTCGTCCGCACCATGCCCTTCGTCCAGATCAAGATGGCGCTCGCCGCCAACCGTCCCTCGACGCGCAACTATCCGCCCTTCGACCCCTTGAGCGTGTTTGCCGAAGAGGGCAGCGCCCAGCCGGCCTCCTCCGCCCCGACCGGACAGATCTACGGCGTCAAGGTCGAGAGCGAGATGAGCCTGAAGACGGTCGACTTCCCGATCGAGACGGCCGCCTTCGACGAGACCAGCGCCATGTCCGCCGCCGAGGTCGAGAAGGTGGTGCGCGATACCGGCGGCAGCCTGACCGAAGGCGACATCCAGGTCGCCGCCCTGCATTACGTCGATCCGCAGCGCTTCGGCGACGCCTTCGCCGACCAGACGCTGGCCGGCTCCTACGGCATCAGGATCGTGCCGGAGAACCTGTCGGTCTCGGTGCGCGAGGAGATCGCCCCCGACACGCTGTCCTATGCCGAGGACATCATCCCCTTCGAGAGCGACCGCAAGATCGTCGACGCGCTCGCGGCCGCCGGCTACGAGGGCGACGACGCCAAGGGCATGGCCAACGCCGTCTCGCGGCTGCTCAACGCGACCGCGCTCAAGGCCGGCACCGTGCTGCGCGTCGGGCTGGAGGTGCGCGGCGATGCCGGCAAGATCGTGCGCACCAGCGTCTACGACCGCACCCAGCACGTGCTCACCATCGCGCTCGACGACCGCGGCCAGTTCGTGCCCGGCAACGAGCCCGAACCCAATCCCGAGCTGGCGACGGCCTTCGAGAGCACGCCGACCGTGACCACAGCGCGCGGCGCGCTGCCCAGCATCTATGACGGGATCTACCGGGCCGCCTATTCCTACGGCATGTCGGAGGACATGACCAAGCAGCTGGTACGGCTGCTCGCCTCCGACGTCGACTTCCAGTCGCGGCTCAATCCGTCGGACCGCATCGAGGTGTTCTTCTCGCAGCCCAACGGCGACGACCAGATGTCCGAGGATTCCGAGCTCCTCTATGTCTCGGCGACCTTCGGCGGCAACACGCGCAACTTCTACCGCTTCCGCATGGAAGACGGCACGACCGACTATTTCGACCAGGACGGCCGCAGCTCGCGCCAGTTCCTGCTGCGCAACCCCGTCCCCAACGCCCGCTTCACCTCCGGCTTCGGCGCGCGCAAGCACCCGATTCTCGGTTATGTGAAGATGCACACGGGCGTCGACTGGGCCGCCCCGACCGGCACGCCGATCATCGCGCCGGGCAACGGCATCGTGGAGAAGGCGGGCTGGGCCGGCGGCTACGGCAAGCAGACCATCATCCGCCACGCCAACGGCTACGTGACGTCCTACAACCACCAGAGCCGGATCGCCCCGGAGGTCGTTGCCGGCGCGCGGGTGCGCCAGGGACAGGTCATCGGCAATGTCGGCACGACCGGCCTGTCGACCGGCTCGCACCTGCATTACGAGCTGATGGTCAACGGCACCAAGGTCGATCCGATGCGCGTGCGCCTGCCCACCGGCCGCGTTCTCGCCGACGGCGAACTCGAGGCGTTCACGAAGGAACGCGAGCGCATCGACGAGTTGCTCAAGGAAGGCAACGAGGACGCGCTCAAGGTCGCGAGCACCGACAAGGTCAGCGGCTAGACTTTTCCTTCCTCGCCCATGACGGCTGCGTGACCCACGCGACCAGTGCCGCCAGCCAGCACATCGCCGCCGCGATCCAGGCGATCGTCGAAAAGGCCAGGTTGGTCGCCTCGACGCGCAACGCCTCCGCCGCGGGTTCGAGCGGCGCGGCCGTCAGCGCGCCGAATTCGGCGCCGGGCGCGGCCGTGCCCAGGACCTTGGCAAAGACGATGCCGGCGACCGCGCCGAGCGAGGCGACCGCCATCAGCCCGGCCGCGCGCGCCAGCGCATTGTTGATCCCTGAGGCGAGGCCGGTGTCCTCGTCGGGGGTCGCCCGCATCACCGCCGCCGAGATCGGCGAAACCACGATGGCCATGCCGAGGCCCTTGAGCAGCAGGATCGGGAACATCACCTGCCAGAGCAGCATCAGCGGCATGGTGAGCGCGAGCCCGGCATAGGACAGGCCGACGATAGCCGCCCCCACCGTGAGCGGCAAACGCGGCCCGATCGCATCGGCGAGGTTGCCCGAGCGGCTGGAAAACGTGGCGATGAACAGGGACAGCGGCAGGAACAAGAGGCTCGCCTCCCACTCCGAAGCGCCCCAGCCGGAAATCACCGTCATCGGCAGGAAGAACAGGATGGCGCTGAAGGCGAAGAACAGGATCAGCGTGTAGAGGTTGGCACCGGTGAAGGCGCGCGAGCGGAACAGCTCGAGCTTCACCATCGGCGCCCTTGCCCTTTTCTCCCAGACCACGAAGGCAACGAAGATCGCGGCGCCGATGGCGATCCACGCCCAGGGCGAGACGGCGCGCGTTTCGGCCGGCAGGCCGAGCGCGGTCAGCCCCCATGCCATGAGGCCGAGGCCGACGGTGGCGAGCAGCGCGCCGCCGACGTCGAGCCGCCGCCTGGAGGACGGCCGGTCCTGCGGCACCTTCGAGAACAGCATGTAGAGCGCGACCAGGCCGATCGGCATGTTGATGGCGAAGATCAGCCGCCACATCCATTCGGCCCCGAAGGACAGCACCATGCCGCCGACGAACGGCCCCATCGCGGTGGTCAGCGACGAAAACGCCGCCCACTGGCCGATCGCCTTGCCGCGCGTCTCGTTGGGATAGGACTTGGCGATGATGGCGAGGCTGCCCGGCACCATGAGCGCCGCGCCGACGCCTTGCGCCGCGCGCATCACGATCAGCATGTCGGCATCGACCGCAAGCGAGCATGCCGCGGAGGTGACCATGAAGGTGAGGATGCCGAGCGCGAAGATGTTGCGCACGCCGAACACGTCGCCGGCTGCCCCGCCGAGCAGGACGAGCGCCGACAAGAACAGCATGTAGCCGTTGCTGATCCACTGCGCGTCGACCAGCGAGGCGCCGAGATCCTCGCGGATGACGGGCATGGCGAGCGACACCACCGAGCCGTCGATGAAGCCCATGCTGGAGGCCAGGATCGCCGACACCAGCACGTAGCGCCGCGCTTCGGGCGGACAGAAGGCGGGGGCGGACGCGGCGGCGGCAGGCTGATTCATGACACAAACCCTATTTCGGGCTTGCCCAGACGTGAAGTGACCCAGCGACGCGATTTGTCGGATCCAGGACGTGGCGCGCTGCCTCGGGCGACCCCACCCCGATACTCAGGGAGGGAGGAGACGCAGTCCTCGCGCCTGTGAGAGGACACCCACCGCCCGCTCATTCCTTCCCACCCCCCTCTGCCCTGCCGGCGTTCGTCGTTCGAAAAGCCAAGCAATTGGCTTTTCGTCGCCTTCGGCGACCACTCCTCACCCCCCACAAGGGGGAGATTGGCAGCTCCGACGCCTCGCCCCTTTCTGCCGACTTTCAAGGAATTCTGTTGCAACGCTGGTGATTGGCCGGGACGTCGATGAGGGCCCGATCTCCCCCCTTGCGGGGGAGATGGGCGGCAGCCCAGAGGGGGGTGCTGTCCCGCATGCCTATCCATCGCCACGCTCGCTTTCGCGCCTGGCCATTGTCAAAGAACACTCCCTTGCCGGGAGGTGGTTCGGGAAGCGGGGCGCGAGGCCGAGCCTTCCGATAGATTGATACGTGGCGCGACCCCCGCGCCCCGCCCGGTGTCTGTCCCTCGGTCGGCCGGTCACAGGTCCGTCCCACGGTCTTTTCGTGGCCTGAACCCGCGGCTTCTCCGCACCGTCCGGCACCCGCCATTTGCGGCGCGCGCCGGACGACGCCGGCCTGTCGACGGGCCCTCGGAGCCACGGCTACCGCAGCCGTGGCGGGAGGTCACCGCCGCCCTTCCTGACACCCGGTGCGCACCAGGTCCCGACAAGGGCGATGGCACAAGGATACGGGAGGTTTTGCAGGGGTGGAAAAACGGCAAGATTTCTCCACGCGGTCTGCTGACAGAGTTCCTGACAAACTGGCGTGCGCGGAGAGCAAATCTTCAAGGTTGCGATCCTTCCCACCCCCCTCTGTCCTGCCGGACATCTCCCCCACAAGGGGGGAGATTGGCGGCTCCGGCGTCTCGCCCGCTTCTGCCTGCCTCTCAAGGAAATGCTCCTGCAACGCTGGTGGTTGGGAGGGGCGTTGATGACGGCCCAATCTCCCCCCTTGTGGGGGAGATGGGCGGCAGCCCAGAGGGGGGTGGGAAGGAATGAGACGCAGAAAGATTATCCACGCCGAAACAGGGCCCACAGAAAAGCTGTCCTGGCGAAAAATCCCCGGCCCCGTGGGAAAGGTTTCCACCCGCGAAGACAGACGTCACGGCATGGATCCTGGGGTCTCCGCGACGGCGCTGACGCGCCTGCTCTGCCCTGGGATGACGAACGCACGTTGGCGATTGGCCAACCTCCAAAGCCGTTAAGAGGAGGGTCCGTGCCGGGTTCGTGCAAGGGCGCCTCTCCCCTCCCCTGCAAACAGTTTCCGGCCACGGAAAGTTTTTCTTGCCAGGCAGACATACCCACGATAGTTTCCAATTACGGAAACTGTTGAGACATCCCTCGATGACGACGCTGACGCTCTACATCCATCCCCTCGCCTCGTTCTGCCACAAGGTGTTGACCGCCTTCTACGAGAACGGCACCGACTTCCGCCCGGTGACGGTCGATCTCGGCGATCCAGGCTCAGCGGCGCAGCTCATGGAAAAATGGCCGGTCGGCAAGATCCCGGTGCTGCACGACGCGGCGCGCGACCGGGTGGTGCCGGAAACGAGCATCATCATCGAATATGTCCAGCGGCACTATCCGGGACCGGTGCCGCTCCTGCCCGTGGACGAAGACCAGCGCCTCGATGCCCGGCTGTGGGATCGCTTCTTCGATCTCCATGTCGGCGTGCCGATGCAGAAGATCGTCACCGACCGGCTGAGGCCAGAAGGCGGCAACGATGCGATCGGCGTCGCCGACGCCAGGCGTGCGCTCGCCACGGCCTACGCGGTGATCGAAACGCAGCTCGAGGGGCGGACATGGGCAACCGGCGACGCCTTCACCATCGCCGATTGCGCCGCCGCCCCCGTCCTGTTCTTCGCCTCGATCGTGCATCCGTTCGGCCCCGGCCAGGGCAAGCTGGCCGCCTATTTCGAGCGCCTCGTGGCGCGGCCGTCGGTGCGGCGGGTGCTCGCCGAGGCGAGGCCGTACTTCCCGCTGTTCCCCTATCGCGAGGCCATGCCGGAACGCTTCCTGGCAGAGGAGGTGCTGCCATGATCGACGCCGCCCCGCTCGACCGCATGTTCACCGCGCTCGCCGATGCGGGCCGCCGCGGCATGGTCGAACGGCTGAGCCTCGGCCCCGCCACGGTCAAGCAGCTGGCCGGCCCGACCAACATGGGATTGCCGTCGGCCCTGAAGCACCTCAAGGTGCTGGAGGACGGCGGCATCGTCGTCTCCCGGAAGGTGGGGCGGACACGCACCTTTTCGATGCAGCCGGACGCCTTCCGTGAAATGGACGAATGGGTGCGGGCGCGCAAAGCCACCATGAACATGGCCTTCGACCGGCTAGCCGAAGCGATGAAGGCGTTTCCCGAGGAGGACGGCACGTCATGAACCAGGTCATGCACACCACCTTCGTCATCGAACGCGAGCTTCCGGCGAGCCCGCGGCATGCCTTCCGCTTCTGGTCGGACCGGGAGCTCAAGCGGCGCTGGAACGACTGCCATCTCGACTGGCGCGTGCTGGAAGACGCGTTCGACTTTCGCACGGGCGGCATCGAGAGCAAGCGCTGGCGCATGCCGGACGGGGCCGAGCTGGCCTTCCGCGCCGACTATTTCGATATCCTGCCCGGGCAGCGCATCATCTACGGCTTCGAGATGAGCATGGGCGGAGAGCGCATCTCGGCTTCGCTCGCGACCCTCGAATTCGCGCCCGGCGGCGCGGGGACGCAGATGAAATACACCGAGCAGCTGGCCTTCCTCGGCGGGGCCGACGCCATGGCCGCGCGCATCGCCGGCACCGGCGACGGCTTCGACCGGCTGGTGGAGCTGGCCGAACGGGGCACCGCCAGCGTGAACTGAGCGGGGCGGCCAGGAACGGGGCCGCTATCCGCCGTTGACCAGATCGAGGATGAGCCGGTGGACGTTGCCGCCGTCGCTCATTTCGGCGCGGTCGAAGTCGCTGCTCTTCCGGCGCTGGGCAAGCGACAATTCGGCGAGCCGCTTGGTGAGCTCGGTGCGGACCTTCTGGCACTTCGGATCGGCTGGCGCCGAGAAGCCGATGCTGACCGCCTCGATGGCCCTGACCATCTCCTTGATGTGGTCGCCATGCACCTGCTCGTGCTTGTAGACGCCGGCGGCGAAGACGTCCCAGTTCTTCCGGACTGCGGCCGGCAGGCTGCCGGACGGCTTTGGCAGCCGGTAGGTGACGATGAGCTTGGGCGTGGCCGAGACCAGCATGCAGGCACCGAAGGCCTGCGGCTCGTATTTGCGCTGCCAGGTCAGCTTGAAGTCGGTGTAGGCGATGGTGCGCATGCCGTTGCTGGCCTTCGGGCCGTTCTCGCCGATCGAGGCGTAGAGTGCGGGGCCGGTCTTGCCCCAAATGGCATAGGGCTCGATCTTCTCGACCGGCTTCCATTCGGCATGGGCGGGCGCGCCGGCAAGACAGGCCGCAAACAGGATCGATCGGAAAACGGTCTTCACGCGGTGTCCCCTGCCGGAAAGCTCTTGCCCATGCCTCATAGCGGCAACCGGCAGGCGATGGCTAGACCAAGACGGCGCCGGCGATCCGGCGGCGCCGTTGCCCCGGCGTCAGATGGTCTTGCCGTTGGAGGCGAGGCGGAAGCTCTCGCGCCCGCCATTCGGCACCACCACCAGCTGCTTGACCTTGCCGGCCTTGAAAGCGGCGAGGAAGCGCGGGTAGTCGGCGAAGGCGACGCAGCCGTGCGATTCCTCGCGGCCGCCGCGCAAGAGGTAGCTGTGGGTGAGGAAGCCGTCGCGGCCGTATTTGTTCTTGCCGTCGACGGGCAGCATGCGGATCGCCTCGACGCCGTGGAAGCGGGTTTCGCGCATCCTGAGATTGTAGGTGTGCGGCGGGGTCGGGCCGTTCATCTTGACGTTCACGTAGCGAGGATTGTCGGCCATGTTGCCGATGCCCGAATGCGCCTCGAGCACGCTGCCGTCGGGCATGTAGACCTTGGCGGCACTGATGTCGTAGACGGCGACGCCATTGCCGGCCCGCGCCCCACCGCCGCCGAACAGGCTCCTGAGCGACTGGCCGAGGCTGCCGCTGCTCTTTTTCTGCGCCGGCTCGTCGGGCCGCGCAGTGGCTACGGCCTGCGGCTGGGCCGGTTCGGCTTCGCCGGCCTTGCCGGCCGCGGCCTTCGGCTCGGCCAGCGGCTCCGGCCGGACATCGGCCTGGCCGGCGCGAGGGCTCGGCTGCGGCAGGGGACCATTGGACGGCGTTTCTTCATAGACCGGCACCGCCGCGGCCGCATCGGCCTCGGCATCCGGATCCTGCGCGGCGGCGGCAGGGTCTGCGCCTTCCGGGCCGACGAGGAGAGTGGAGAGCGCGGTGCCGGCGTCGGCGCCTGCCGCGGGACCGGCATAGGCGAGCAGGGTCTGGGCCCCGGCGGCCGCCGGCGAGGCGAACCGGTCCGCGCCGGGGACTTCGGCGACTTCCCCTGGATTGGCGGGGTGCGCGAACAGGGCGGCGAGCTTTTCGGAGGTCAGTGCCGCCTCCCGGACAACGGCGTCGAAGCGCGTCGCGTGGCCGATCTCGGTATGGCGCGCGGACTTGCCGAGGCTGCCGGTGATGCTGGCGGCGATGACGGGATGCGCCTTGGAGATGACCGGGCGCGATGCCTTGTCGGTGCTGACATAGGCGACCGGCGCCTGCACCTTGGCCTGCTTCAGGGTGTGGTGATGCTGCCTGGGCATGAGCTGGCCCGGACCCAAGGCGGCGGAGCTGCCGACCGCCACCATGCCGGCCACCGACCACACGGCGGCGCCCGCAAAGGCGGTGCCCAGGGAGGTGATCAGCAATGGACGCAACAGACGGCGCAATGACTGTGCAGGAACGATCTTACTCAAACGCGTACCAAACCGGTAAGCCGGCATAGGCCTTCGGATCGACGGGCGACCGTGGCTGCGAGACTTCCGGATTGTCCCCAACTTTGACCAGTGACTGACAAAGGGTGGACAAATATGGTTAAATTTTGCTTGCCGGCGGCGGCGATTGTCCGGGTCCGGCACCTGCAGGGGCCAACGGCCAGCGGCTGGCGGTCGGCGAACGTCACTCCGGCCGTGGCGGGACCGGCGAAGGCGGAAGTGCCGCCCTGCCCTATTCGGTGAACTCGACCGGCACGCCCGCCTTGACGATCTTGGCGAGTTCGCGCGCGTCCCAGTTGGTCAGGCGCACGCAGCCGTGGCTGGCGGTCTTGCCGATCTTGGAGGGTTCGGGCGTGCCGTGGATGCCGTAGGTCGGCTTGTCGAGCGCGATCCACACCGAGCCGACCGGACCGTTCGGCCCCGGCGGGATGGTCAGGATCTTGTCGTTTTCGCCCTGCTTGAAATTGATCTTGGGGTTGTAGGTGTAGTTGGGGTCGAGCGCGACGCGCGACACCGCGTGGATGCCGGTGGGCGAAGGCGTGTCGGTCGAGCCGATGGTCGCCGGATAGGCGGCGACCAGCTTGCCCGCCTCGTCATAGGCGCGGACCTGCTTCAGGCCCTTGTCGGCGACGATGCGCGCCACCGGCTTGTTCACCAGCTTGCCGAAATTGGCGACCTTGATGATGGTGCCCGGCCGGTTGAAGTTGGCCTCCGGGTTGAGCGCCTTGAGATAGGCTTCGTCCATGTGGAAGCGCTCGGCCAGCATCTCGGGCACGGAGGTGAAGCTCATCCGCTCGAGCCTGGCCTTCTCGCCATAGTCCTCGGGGATCGAGGCGACATAGGGGCCGGCGGCGTCTTCCGGGGTGATGGTGTAGGAGCCGAAGGCGTCGCCGCCGCTCTCGGCCAGCGCCTGCCGGATGCCTTCGGCGTCGGTGGATTTCAGGCTCGTGCCGGTCAGCTCGTTATAGGCGGCGAGCGCCTTGTCGACATTGGAGCCGAAGCGGCCGTCGATGACGCCCGGGGAGGCACCGGCGCGGTCGAGCAGGATCTGCAGCGACGCGATGTCGTCGCGCCCGCGCACCGCGATCGAGGGCTCGATCGCCTTTTCGGTGATGGTCGGCGGCTCGCGCACGGCGAGCTGGTCGTCGGTGCCGGGCAGCGGTTCGCGCTCGACGACGCGCGGCCCGGGCGCCTCGGGGAAGGCGTTGGGATCATTGTAGTAGTCGTCGGCGTAGGGATCGGAGGGCTGCGCCGGATAGTCGTCGGAATAGCCGCCGCCGTCGACCGGCCCATCGAGCAGGACGTCGCCGTCGCGGTAGTCGCCGCGCAGCTCCTGCCGGCGCGTCTCGCGGCGCAGCGCCTCGCGGTTCATGCGCGAGCCGGGCGGCTGCACGGCGACGACCTTGCCGGTGTAGGGATCGACGATGACGCGGTTGCCGCGGCCGTCGTAGAAGACCTCGTAGTCGGTGGCCTGCGCCAGCATGACGGTGCCGGCGGGCGCAGCCGCTTCGCCTGGGCTTTCCTGCGGCACGACGGAGCCCGCCGCATGCCCGGCCGATACGCCGGCCAGGAGGGCCGACAGCACGATGATCCTGCGCAACATGGTCGCCGTTCTCTCCGGTAACTGGCTTTCCAATGCCTGTGCGGACGAAGCGTTCCGCCGCCCGCTACCCCTTATTCACCAAACTGGTTAACCCTTCCAACATGAACCGGGCATGAAAATGGCTGGCACCACGGCATCGGCGGCACGCGCTAGAGCGGGAGGCCGAGGTCCTTGCGCACCGCCCTGGTGAGCTTGGCGGCGATGAGGCGGTGGCTCTCGCGCAGATAGTCCTTGAGCGCATCGGCATCCATGCTCTCGCCGCTGCGGCGCTGGATCCACTTCATGCCGCGCGAGGCGAGATAGGGCGCGGGGCGCAGACCCGGCTGCTCCCTGAGCACGTCATAGGCCATGTCGGAAACCTTGAAGGTGACCCACAGGCCCTCGCCGTCGTTCCAGCCGCCGATGGCGAAGACCTTGCCGCCGACCTTCCAGACATGCGAGCCGCCCCACTGCACGACATGGGTGGTGTGCGGCAGCGAGGCGCAGAAGCCGTTGTATTCGTCGAGAGTCATCTTAACCCCATGAACATGCTGGGATTCCACGCCATACGAAAGGAACCCCCACCCCTGACCCCTCCCCACAAGGGGGAGGGACACCCCGTGCGTATCCGCAGCCCAACCCGTCGGCGGTCTTGATGGGAGCGGTGGCAAGCCCTGCTCCCCCTTGTGGGGAGGGGTCAGGGGTGGGAATGCAAGACCGCCACGCCCTCTGCTGCTTCCAGCACCCCCATCCGTCGCCTCCGGCGACACCTTCTCCCGCAAAGGGGAGAAGGCATTGACGCTTCGACCCTCCCCGCAAGGGGGAGGGTAACGGCGGCGCTTAGGCCGCCTCTTCCGTCACCACGCCCGCCTTGGAGCGGAAGTTGAGCCGGTCCGAACCTGCGGTGATCTTGACGGTCGAGCCGTCGAGGATTTCGCCGCCGAGGATACGTTCGGCAAGCGGGTCCTGCAGTTCCTTCTGCATGACGCGCTTGAGCGGACGCGCGCCATAGGCCGGGTCGTAACCCTTGTGCGCCAGCCACTCGATCGCGTCGGGGGCGAGGTCGAGCGTGATCTTGCGGTCGGCGAGCAGCTTTTCGAGCCGCTTGAGCTGGATCGCCACGATCTTGTCCATGTCCTGCTGACGCAGGCGATGGAACAGCACGATCTCGTCGATGCGGTTCAGGAACTCCGGCCGGAACGCCGCCTTGACCGCCCCCATGACCTCGTCGCGGACCTGGTCGACATCCTCGTTTTCGCCCAGCGCCACCAGATATTCGGCGCCGAGGTTCGACGTCATGATGATCAGCGTGTTGCGGAAGTCGACGGTGCGGCCTTGACCGTCGGTCAGGCGGCCATCATCGAGCACCTGCAGCAGCACGTTGAAGACATCGGGATGTGCCTTTTCGACCTCGTCGAACAGCACGACCTGGTAGGGCCGGCGCCGCACCGCTTCGGTCAGCGAGCCGCCTTCCTCATAGCCGACATAGCCGGGAGGCGCGCCGATCAGCCGGGCGACCGAGTGCTTCTCCATGAATTCGGACATGTCGATGCGGACCATCGCATGCTCGTCGTCGAACAGGTAGTCGGCGAGCGCCTTGGTGAGCTCGGTCTTGCCGACGCCCGTCGGGCCGAGGAACATGAACGAGCCGATCGGCCGGTTCGGGTCCTGGAGCCCTGCCCGTGCCCTGCGCACGGCTTTGGAAACCGCCTGCACGGCCTCGCCCTGGCCGACGACACGGACGCCGAGCTCGTCTTCCATGCGCAACAGCTTCTCGCGCTGGCCTTCGAGCATCTTGTCGACCGGGATGCCGGTCCAGCGCTCGACGACATGGGCGACGTGATCGGGCGTGACGGTCTCCTCGACCATCGAGCCACGGCTTTCCTGGGCCTCGGCCTCCTGGAGCTTCTTTTCGAGCTCGGGGATGCGGCCATAGGCGAGCTCGCCCGCCTTCTGGAACTCGCCCTTGCGCTGGGCGATGGCGAGTTCGTTGCGCGCCTCGTCGAGCTTGCCCTTGAGGTCGGCGGCGAGGCCGAGCTTTTCCTTTTCGGCCATCCACTGGGCAGTCAGCGTGGCAGATTCTTCCTCGAGCCCGGCCAGTTCCTTCTCCAGCCTTTCGAGCCGGTCGCGCGAAGCGTCGTCCTTTTCGAGCTTGAGCGCCTCGCGCTCGATCTTGAGCTGCATGATGCGGCGGTCGATCTCGTCCAGCGCCTCGGGCTTGGAATCGATCTGCATGCGCAGCCGCGAGCCGGCCTCGTCGACGAGGTCGATGGCCTTGTCGGGCAGGAAGCGGTCGGTGATGTAGCGGTTCGACAGCGTGGCCGCGGCAACCAGCGCCGAGTCCGAGATGCGCACCTTGTGGTGCTGCTCGTACTTCTCCTTGAGGCCGCGCAGGATCGAGATGGTGTCCTCGACCGTCGGCTCCTCGACGAAGACCGGCTGGAAGCGGCGGGCAAGGGCCGCGTCCTTCTCGACATGCTTGCGGTACTCGTCGAGCGTGGTGGCGCCGACGCAGTGCAGCTCGCCGCGCGCAAGCGCCGGCTTCAGCAGGTTGGACGCATCCATCGCACCGTCGGCCTTGCCGGCGCCGACCAGCGTGTGCATCTCGTCAATGAACAGGATGATGCCGCCGGCGGCCGCGGTGACCTCGGAGAGCACGGCCTTCAGCCGCTCCTCGAACTCGCCGCGATACTTGGCGCCCGCGATCAGCGCGCCCATGTCGAGCGCCATCAGCTGCTTGTCCTTGAGGCTTTCCGGCACGTCGCCGTTGACGATGCGCAGCGCCAGCCCCTCGGCGATCGCCGTCTTGCCGACGCCGGGCTCGCCGATCAGCACAGGGTTGTTCTTGGTGCGCCGCGACAGCACCTGGATGGTGCGGCGGATCTCGTCGTCGCGGCCGATCACCGGGTCGAGCTTGCCCGAGCGGGCGTCCGCAGTCAGATCACGCGCGTATTTCTTCAAGGCATCGTAGCCCTGCTCGGCACTGGCCGAATCTGCGGTGCGACCCTTGCGGATCTCGTTGATGGCCTGGTTGAGCGCCTGGGCGGTCACGCCTGCTTTGGCCAAAATCTCGGCGGTCTTCGCCGACTTCTCGACGGCAAGCGCGGTGAGCAGGCGCTCGACGGTGACGAAGCTGTCGCCGGCCTTCTTGGCCATGTCCTCGGCGGTCGAGAACACCTTGGCGAGCGGCTGCGCGAGATAGAGCTGGCCGTTGGCGCCCTCGACCTTGGGCATGGCCTTGAGCGCCGCCTCGACGCCGAGGCGGACGTCGCGGGCCTTGCCGCCGGCGCGTTCGATCAGCGAGGCGGCCATGCCTTCCTCGTCGTCGATCAGCACCTTCAGGATGTGCTCGGGCGTGAACTGCTGGTGATTGTTGGAAAGGGCGTAGGTCTGCGCGGACTGGATGAAACCGCGCACGCGTTCGGAATACTTCTCGAGATTCATATCTGTCTCCACTCCGTCGCCGGCCCGCTTAGCGGCACCGGTCTGGTTCAAGGTGACGGGTCCGCCCAATCGGGCCGGACCCTGCTGGGCGTGATATGGGGAGTAGGACGATATCCCTCAAGGAGCTTTGATCGAAGTCAAAAAACAAAAACGGCGAGATTTTCATCCCGCCGTTTCGCAATCATCAGCAATGCTTCGAGCCTCGCCGGCCTGGCGATACCCGCATCAACCCTCGACGGTGGCCGGCGCCTCGGCGCCTGCCTCGGCCTGCGGCTCGGCGGCAGTCTCGCCACGACGCGGGCGACGGGTGCGGCGAGGAGCGGGAGCAGCCTCGCCCTCTGCTGCTGGGGCAGGCATGGCCTCGGCCACGGGTGCGGCCTCGGCGACGGCGGCCTCAGGCGCTTCCACCGCGGCGGCTTCGGCCGGTGCGGCAACGACCTGCGGCTGGTCGTTGTGGCGGCGATCGCCGCGGCGGCCCTCGTGACGGTTGCGGCCGCGTTCGCGACGTCCCTCGCGCGGCTGCTGGCCTTCGGCAGCTTCGGGGTTCAGCGCCACTTCGGCGGGCGTGCCTTCGATCTCAGGCTGCGGGCCGGTGCCGTTGGCGACCGGCAGCGGCTGCTGGTGCTGCTGCGCGGGCTGAGATTCGGCGGCGTTGCCGACCGTTTCCTCGTCGCGCTCATCATCCAGGTCGGCATCGAAGTCGTCGCGGGCCTGCTGCTGGTGCTGGATCGGCATCTGCGCCAGGGCGGCGGCAATGATGCGATTGTAGTGCTCGGCGTGCTGCAGATAGTTCTCGGCCATCACGCGGTCGCCGGAGCTTTGCGCGTCACGGGCGAGGGTTGCGTATTTTTCGGCGATCTGCTGCGCGGAGCCACGGATTTTGACGTCTGGACCGTTGCTCTCGTAGTTGCGCGTGAGGGGATTGGGTCCCTTGCGGTTGTTATTATTGTTATTGTTATTGTTGTTGTTGCGCCCGCGCATGCGCCTGTTCTGCTGTTGTGGCCTCATCAGATTCTCTTCGTGTTGAAATCTTGCTCCGAACCGCTGCCCTTCCGGAAACAGCCGGTTCGTGTTCTTCCGCTGGTGTTCGCCCGCAAAGCCTGCGCTGGCGCCACATGCCGTCCTTTGTCGGTTACATGTCTGCCGAACGATCCCCGCACGAAGCTAGAGCGTCGTCTACGCAAGAAGGCAGCAAGTTTCCTTGGGAAACCGAACGTAAAGAGTACTGCCTGCTTCGTCTCATCCGGTCGCCCGGAACCTAGCGGCATTCACATTCCTTGCCAAGCGGTTTTTTGCGGTGCCACAAGGCCTTTCACCGACTGAATACGAGCACGCGGTCATTGCCGCCCAAGTCCTTGCGCTGGGCGATCAAATCGTAGCCGGCCCGCTCGAATAGTTCGGTCACGTCGCGTCGCTGGTCGTGTCCTATCTCAAGGCCGACGCAACCGCCCTCTTCGAGGTGGCGTGCGGAGCCCGACGCAATGGCTCTGTATGGTTCGAGACCGTCCGGGCCGCCATCCAGCGCCCGGCGCGGATCGAAGTTGCGAACCTCGTGCTGCAAATCCTCGATCTCTGATGAAGGAATATAGGGAGGATTTGAGACGATTAAATGGTAACGGCCATCAATTCCGGCAAACCAGTCGGATTTTTTTGCGGTGAACCGCCCGGCGACGCCGAGACCGGCGGCGTTGGCGGCGGCGGTTGCGAGCGCATCGTCGGAGACGTCGACGCCGGTGGCGACCGCATGCGGCTCCTGCGCCAGGAGCGCCAGCGCGATCGCACCGGTGCCCGTGCCGAGGTCGAGGATGCGGCACACGCCTTCACGTGCGGCCGTGTCGCGGACGAAGGGCAGCACGGCGTCGACCAGCGTTTCGGTATCGGGGCGCGGCTCGAGCGTCTCCGTCGAGAGACCGAGCCGCATGCCGTAGAACTCGCGGAAGCCGAGGATGCGGTGCACCGGCTCGCCGGCAATGCGCCGGTCGAGGGCGGCCTCCACCTGCCGCACCACCGCTGCTGCCACCGGCGTGTCGGGGCGCAGCACCGCATCGGTGCGGGTGGTGGCGGAAAAATGCTCGACGATCAGCCTGGCGTCGAGGCCGGCATCGGAGATTCCCGCATCGGCGAGGCGGCGGCGGGCGGCGAGGTGGAGTGCCGACAGCGTCGTTTCGGCCGGTGGGTTCATGGGAGCGCCCTGCCCTGGATAAGAGGCCAGGCGTAAGCACCCCCACCCCTAACCCCTCCCCACAAGGGGGAGGGGAACCGGCTCGTCGCCGTCTCGACCAGGATCGTCGAAGACCGGGATGAAGCTGAAGTGCCGCGAAGTTCCCCTCCCCCTTGTGGGGAGGGGTTAGGGGTGGGGGTAAACTGACGCAGGCGCATCACCCCGCCCTCGACCTCAGGCATCCGTGCCCATGTCCGCCAGCAGCTTCGACTGGTGGTCGGCGATCAGCGCGTCGACCACCTCGTCGAGTTCGCCCATCATCACCCGGTCGAGCTTGTAGAGCGTCAGGTTGATGCGGTGGTCGGTGAGGCGGCCTTGCGGGAAATTGTAGGTGCGGATGCGCTCGGAACGGTCGCCCGACCCGACCTGCGACTTGCGCGAGGACGAGCGCTCCTCGTCGGCGCGGCTGCGCTCCATGTCGAAGAGGCGGGCGCGCAGGATCTGCATGGCCCGCGCCCGGTTCTGGTGCTGCGACTTTTCCGCCTGCACCACCATGATGCCGGTGGGCAAGTGGGTGATGCGCACGGCCGAATCGGTGGTGTTGACGTGCTGGCCGCCCGAGCCCGAGGCGCGCATGGTGTCGATGCGGATGTCTTCGGCGCGGATCTCGATGTCGACCTCCTCGGCCTCCGGCAGCACGGCGACGGTGGCGGCCGAGGTGTGGATGCGGCCGCTGGCCTCGGTCGCCGGCACGCGCTGGACCCGGTGCACGCCCGACTCGAATTTCAGATGCGCGAACACGCCCTTGCCCGAGACGCCGGCAATGATTTCCTTGAAGCCGCCGGCATCGCCGTCGCTGGCGGACACCACCTCGAAGCGCCAGCCGCGCGAGGCGGCGTAGCGTTCGTACATGCGAAACAGGTCGCCGGCAAAAAGCGCGGCCTCGTCGCCGCCGGTACCGGCGCGGATTTCGAGGATGGCGTTCTTTTCGTCGGCGGCGTCCTTGGGCAGCAGCAGGATCTGGATCTCGTGCTGCAGCCCTTCGATGCGGTCCTCGACCTCCGGCTTGTCCATCTCGGCCAACGCGCGCATCTCGGCGTCGGTGCCCTTGTCGCCGAGCATGGCGTCGAGGTCGGCCAGCTCCTGCTCGGCGCCGCGCAGGGCGCGGATCTTGCCGACGAGATCCTGGATGTCGGAATATTCGGACGCCATCTTGACGTAGGCGTCGGGGTCGGGGCCGGCGGCCATCTGCGCTTCGAGCATGTCGAAGCGCTTGACGACTTGGTCCATTCGGTCGCGGGGCAGGGAAATCATAGGGGTATGGAACGGTCGTCCGCAAAGGCCTGGAGCAGCGCGCGCATCGGCAGGCTGGCCGCAGGGCCGGAAAGGTTGTCGTCGAGGAAGGACTTGAGTTCCCCGACCGGGAGTTCGGTGAGCATCGCCTTGACCGGGCCGATGGAGGCCGGCGACATGGAGATGGAGCGGTAGCCGACGCCGATCAGCGCCATGGCCGAGATCGGCTTGCCGGCGAGTTCGCCGCACAGCGTGACGGGCGTGTGGTTGCGCACGCCGGCATCGGCGATCTGCTTGAGCACGCGCAAGAAGGGCACCGACAGCGGGTCGAAGCGGTCGGCGAGCTGGGTGTTGCCGCGATCGGCGGCCATGACGAACTGGAACAGGTCGTTGGAGCCGACCGAGACGAAGTCGACCGCCTGCATCAGCTCGTCGAGCTGCCAAAGGAGCGCCGGCACCTCGATCATGGCGCCGAGCTTGAGGCTGGTGGGCAGGTGGTGGGCGAAGCGCGACAGATGCCGCACCTCGCGGTCGATGATGTCGCGCGCCTGTGCGATCTCGGCGAGCTCGGTGACCATCGGCAGCATGACCTTGAGCTCGCGCCCGCCGGCGGCCTTGAGCAGCGCCCGGATCTGGGTGCGCAGCAGGCCCGGACGGTCGAGGGTGAGGCGGATGGCGCGCCAGCCGAGTGCTGGGTTCTCCTCCTCCTGCACCGAGCCCTTGAAGTAGGGCAGCACCTTGTCGCCGCCGATGTCGATGGTGCGGAAGGTGACGGGGCGGCCCTTGGCCGTGTCGAGCACGTCGCGGTAGAGCTTCTCCTGCGCCTCGGCGCGCGGGAAGGTGGAGGCCACCATGAACTGCAGCTCGGTGCGGAACAGGCCGATGCCGGCTGCACCCGCCTCGGCGAGTTGCGGCAGGTCGACCGCGAGGCCGGCGTTCATCAAAAGGTCGACCTTGACGCCGTCGGCGCTCTCGGACGGCTTCTTGCGCAGCTCGCGGTAGAGCTCCTGGCGGCGGGCGCGGAAGCGCACCTTCTCGGCGTAGGCGGCCTCGAGGTCGGGCTGCGGCCTGAGATGGATCGTGCCCTCGTCGCCGTCGACGATGATCGGGTCGCCGTTCTCCGACATGGAGACCGCGCCCTTCATCTGGCCGGCGACGGGGATGCCCATGGCGCGCGCCACGATGACGACGTGGCTGGTCGGCGCGCCGTCCTCCAGCACCAGGCCGCGCAGGCGGTCGCGCGGATAGTCGAGCAGCTCGGCAGCACCCATCGAGCGGGCGACGATGATGGCGTCCTTGGGCAAGGAGGCCGCGATGGTTTCGGGGCCGCGGCCCATCAGCTGGCGCAGCAGCCGGTTGGCGAGATCGTCGAAATCGCTCATCCGCTCGCGCAGGTAGGGATCGGTCATGTGCAGCATGCGGGCGCGCATGTCGCTCTGCACCTTCTCGACCGCCGCCTCGGCCGTCAGGCCGTTGCGGATCGCCTCCTCCAGGCGGCGCACCCAGCCGCGGTCGTTGGCGAACATCCTGTAGGCTTCGAGAACCTCGCGGTGCTCGCCCTCGAAGGCGACGTCGCGGCGCGACAGCATGTCGTCGATGGAGAGCCGGAGCGAGCCGAGCGAATCCTCGAGCCGGCGCATCTCCTCGTCGCTGTCCTCGTTGAACAGGTTGGTGACGACGATGCGCGGCTCGTGCAGCACGACATGGCCGAGGCCGACGCCTTCGTTGAAGGAGTTGCCGGTGAACGACGCAGGCCGGGTGAGGTCGAGTTCGAGGCCGGGACGGCTGAGCCTGGCTATGTCGCCCGAGGCGATCATCTCGGCGATGACCATGGCGGTGGTTTCGAGCGCCTCGACCTCGTCGTCGCGGTAGTGGCGCATGGTCTTGTTCTGAACGACGAGCACGCCGAGCGTGCGCCCTGCCCTCAAGACCGGCACACCGAGGAAGGAGTGGTAGATCTCCTCGCCCGTTTCCGGCAGGTAGGCGAAGGCTGGGTGCTCCTGGGCGTTGGAGAGGTTGAGCGCGCGGGCGCTCGCCGCGATCGTGCCGACCAGGCCCTGGCCGAGACGCAGCTGGGCGAGGTGCACGGCGTTGGGGTTCAGACCGACGGTGGCGTAGAGCTCGAGGACGGAGTCGGCGCGAAGCACATAGAGCGAGCAGACCTCGGCCACCATGTTGGCGGCGATGTCGCGCACGATCCTGTCGAGCCGCTCCTGCGGCTCGAGGGGCTCCGCCATCAATTCGCGGAGCCGTTTCAGAAGTACGCGAGGCCCTGCGGCCATGTCACGCATCATTCACCGTCTCCAATGCTTTGGAACCGGCGCGGCACATGCTGCACGCCGGCAACGCGGTGACGCTCGATTCCTATACTACTGCTTATCGAGACCGTAGACGGAATGCAAAGTCCGAACAGCAAGTTCGGTATACGGACCGTCGATCAATATCGAAATCTTGATCTCGGACGTGGTGATGGCGCGGATATTGATGCCCTTGGAGGCCAGCGCCTGGAAGGCGGTGGCGGCAACGCCCGCGTGGCTGCGCATGCCGACGCCGATGACCGACACCTTGGACATGCCCTCGTCGTGCTGGACGGCGTCGAAGCCGATGTCGGGGCGGATCTTCTCGAGCACGGCCAGCGCCTTGTTCACGTCGCCCGAGGGCACGGTGAAGGTCATGTCGGTGAACTTGCCGTCCTCGGAGATGTTCTGGACGATCATGTCGACATTGATGTTGGCCTCGGCGAGCGGCCCGAAGATGCCGCCTGCCACGCCCGGCCTGTCGGCGACGCGACGCAGCGAGACCTGCGCTTCGTCCTTGGCGTAGGCGATACCGGTGACGACCTGCTGTTCCACGATTTCATCCTCGTCACAAATGAGAGTACCAGGCGGGTTGAGGAAATCGCCCATGCCGGGCGCATCCGGATCCTCGAAGGAAGAACGCACGAAGGTGCGCACCTTGTGCACCATGGCGAGTTCGACCGAACGCACCTGCAGAACCTTGGCGCCGAGCGACGCCATTTCAAGCATTTCCTCGAAGGAGATCTTGGACAGGCGCCGGGCCTTGGGCTCGATGCGCGGGTCGGTGGTGTAGACGCCGTCGACATCGGTGTAGATGTCGCAGCGGTCGGCCTTCACGGCGGCTGCGATCGCGACAGCCGACGTGTCGGAGCCGCCGCGGCCGAGGGTGGCGATGCGGTTGTCGGGCGCGATGCCCTGGAAGCCGGCGACGACCGCGACCTGGCCTTCCTGGAAGCGCTTGATCAGGAACGAGCCGTCGATGTCGAGGATGCGCGCGGCGCCATGCGCCCCGTCGGTCTTGATCGGGATCTGCCAGCCCTGCCACGAGCGGGCATTGACGCCGATCGACTGCAGCGCGATCGCCAGAAGGCCCGACGTCACCTGCTCGCCGGACGCCACGATGGCATCGTATTCGCGCGCGTCGAAGAACGGGCTGTTCGCGCCGGTGGCCTTGGGCATGCCCTGGACCCAGCCGACGAGTTCGTTAGTCTTGCCCGACATGGCCGAGACGACGACGGCGACCTCATGGCCGGCATCGACCTCGCGTTTGACGTGCCGCGCCACGTTATGGATGCGGTCAAGGTCGGCGACGGACGTCCCGCCGAACTTCATCACGATGCGCGCCATGGAAGCGAAAAGCCCTTACCTGTGCGCCGGCCTCGCGAAAGACCGGAAAATGGTTGAAAACACCGCCGGTTGGCGCGGTGCCGAATGCGCGGCCTCCATATCCAAAACGGGCGCCTTCCGCAAGGACGCCCGGCCAGACAAATCACCGCGCCCGATTTGCCGGCATGCGACCGACGGCCGCCGAAAAGCCGGTGGCCGAGACCGGCGGATGCCAGGCGGCGCAGGCGATAGCCCCGCCGGCATCGACTTGTCGCACGCATCGATCGCGGTCACGGCCTGGCGAACGGAACACCAGAAACCTGCGTATGCGCACCGCCAACGGGCGATCCGTCGGCGGCTCCGCCGCTGCGGGCCCGCCCGACGGTGCCGAAAACGTGCCTTGACAATCCCGGCCCCAGACCCGACTCCCTTGTGCTCGAAGGAGACCACACTGATGCCAGATCCCCGCCCATCGACCATCGATGCCGGAGAAGTCGAGCGGTTTTCGAAGCTCGCCGCCGAATGGTGGAACCCGAACGGCAAGTTCCGCCCGCTGCACAAGTTCAATCCCGTCCGGCTGGGCTACATCCGCGACCAGGTGGCCCAGCGCTTCGGTCGCGACACCCATGCGGCCCGGCCCTTCGAGGGCCTGCGCTTCCTCGACATCGGTTGCGGCGGCGGGCTCCTGTGCGAACCGATGTCGCGGCTGGGCGCCGAGGTGGTCGGCGCCGACGCCTCGGCGACCAACATCGAAGTGGCGAAGCTGCATGCGGCGGAAGCGGGCGTTAGCGTCGACTACCGCGCCACCACGGCCGAGGATTTGGCCGATGCCGGTGAAAAATTCGACGTCATCCTCAACATGGAAGTGGTCGAGCACGTCGCCGACGTCGAGCTGTTCGTGAAGAAGTGCGGCGAGATGGTGAAGCCCGGCGGCATCATGTTCGTGGCCACCATCAACCGCACCTTCAAGGCGCTGGGGCTGGCCATCGTCGGCGCCGAATATGTGCTCCGCTGGCTGCCGCGCGGCACCCACCAGTACGGCAAGCTGGTGCGGCCCGAAGAGCTCGACAAGGCGCTCACCGGCGCGGGCCTCGCCACCATCGACCGTACCGGCGTGATCTACAATCCGCTGGCCGACCGCTGGCAGAAATCGCGAGACATGGACGTCAACTACATGGTGCTGGCCGAAAAGGCCGCCTGACGCCGCCTTTTCCGTGCTTTCAACACCTCACGCGGCGAGCGGCCTGTAGCCGCCGCGCCAGTAGAGCAGCGCGTCGCCGGCATCCTGCGTCCTGACGGCTTCGACCGAGCCGATGATGATGGAATGTGTGCCGCGGTCGATCATTTCGTCGACGCTGCAATCGAAGGCTGCGACGGCATCCGAGAGCACCGAAGCACCCGTCTTCAGCGTGGTCCAGTCCGCGCCTTCATAGCGCTCGTTGCCCTTGATGCCACCGAAGCCGGAGAACCGTTCGGCGACCCTCTGGTGCTGCGGCCCGAGCGAATTCACCGCGAAATGGCGGTGCCGCTCGATGACCGGCCAGGTCGAGGACGAACGGTTGACACAGGCGATGACCTTGGGTGGTTCCGCCGACAGCGACACCACCGAGATGACCACCAGGCCCGACCGGTCCATGCCGGTGCCGGCCGTGATGACGCTGACATTACCGACGATGAGCCGCATGGCGGCTCGGAAATCCGCGGCACCCACCGGAGCCTGCGACGCAAGGGGAGAAACGGTCATGATCCCGTCCTCCCCGCTCATGCCGCCGACTGCCGGAGCGCAGGCGCGATGCGCACGCCCCGCTGCTCCAGGATCGGCAGCACGTTGTCGCGGAAGTAGGGAAACTCCTCGGCATAGTCGACGAAGGACAGCGTCGAGCCGCGGAAGCCCGCCTCGTGAAGCGCGGTGATGCCGTCGGCCACCTGCTCGGGCGTGCCGGTGAGCGGGAAGCCGCCGTGGCCCGCAGCCATTCGGTCGCGAATGAGCGCAAGCAGGTCGTGGGGGAACGACTGCGCATGCGCGAACTGCAGCCGGACCAGATTGTCCACCGCTGCCCAGTCTGCGTTGGTGCGGGCGAAATGCTCCAGATAGTCCCTGGCTTCCTTCTCGGTGGAGCGGCAGACGACATGGGAGAAGGTGAGCACGTCGACCGAACTGCCGGCGTCGACCGCCTGCTGCTTGAGCGCGGCGATCTCCTCCCTGGAGCGGGCGAGGTCGATTGCCGGCGTGAACAGGAAGTCGGCATTGCGCATCGCGAACTTGCGCCCTTCTTCCGAGCCGGCGGCGTTGAGGATCGGCAGGTGCGCGGTGGGGCGGGGATCGCCGAGCACGTTCCTCAGCTTGAAGTAGGTGCCGTCCCAGTCGAACGCCTCAGTCCGGCTCCACAGCGCCTTGACGATGTCGAACCATTCCTGGGCATAGCCATAACGCGTCTGGTGATCGTCGGGCAGCGTCAGGCCCAGAGCCTCGTATTCCGGCTTGTTCCAACCGGCGACGATATTGAGGCCGGCGCGACCGCTACCGATCTGGCTCATTGTCGCGAGTTGCTTGGCGACGACGACCGGATGGTTGGCCGTGGTGTGGACCGTGGCGAAGACGGTGAGGTTGCGCGTGTGGGCCAAAAGGCCGGTCGCCCAGGTCATGGTCTCGAGCACGCTGCCGTGGAAATTCGTCTCGCCGCCATAGCCGATCCAGCGCGCGATCGGCAGCATGAAGTCGATGCCGGCATCGTCGAGCAGGCGCGCAAGCCGCAGATTGTTGTCCCAGGAGCTATTCCAGCGCTCCGGGATCTTGGTGACGCTCATGCCACCGGAGCAATTGGTCGCGAATGTGCCGAGAAAGAACGGCTGCGCCGACGACGCAGACTTGTCGAGCATGCTCATTTTTGGGTCTCCTCCCCATAAGATGAACTTTATAATAGAAAGTCTATCATAAATTCATATGGACGCAACCGGGCCTGCCGGGCATGGTCGCGGACGGAGGGAAGCAACCGATGCCCAGCAAGAAAAACGCAGCAGCAGCCAATGCCGAACTCCTGGACCGCGGCTGGCACCTGGCCCGCACGCCACTCGAAGTGGACGTCACCGAACTGGAATATGCGCTGATGCGCTCATACGAGGCGTTCGCCCGCTGGCAGGCGGAATGCCTGGCGACGGTGGTCGAATTTTCGGCCACCGACCCCGAGAACGCGATGCTGCACATCATCAGGATGAACGACCGGCCGAAGACGATCCACGATCTCGCCCACATGGCCAATCGCGAGGACATCCCCAACATCCAGTACAGCTTGCGCAAGCTGATCAAGGGCGGCTTCGTCAAGCGCACCGGAAGCGGCCGCATGGGCGTGACCTATGAGGTGACGCCGCTGGGCCGCCGCGTCACCGACCGCTATGCCGATATCCGCTCGGTGCTCCTGATCGATGCCGTGACCCGGGTTCCCGACCTCGCGGCGAGGCTGGAGGACGCGGCGCATACGCTGGAACTGATGACCGGCATCTACGAACAGGCAGCCCGTTCCGCCGCCACGCACCGACGGCGCCACCCGCAACTGGAGATCGGCGACGAGGCCTGAGGCGGCCGCCCGCGGCGACTGGAGCCCGACCGGGCATCGAGGGAGGAGAGCGTGCATGACACCCGAGGATGTCAGACGGATCGCCCTGGAACTGCCCGGCGCGACCGAGAAATCGCATTTCGGCAAGCCCGATTTCCGCGTCCGCGACCGTGTCTTCGCGACGCTGCCGGAGGACGGCAACGCGGTGGTCAAGCTGACGCGCGACCAGCAGGAAATGATGGCCGGCAGCGAGCCGGCGGTGTTTCGGCCGGTGAACGGCGGCTGGGGCAAGCAGGGCTGGACCCGGGTGATGCTCGCCACCGCCGACGAGGCGACGCTGAGGAGCGCGCTGCTGACGGCCTGGCGCAACACGGCGCCGATCACATTGCGCAAGGCGTTCGATCTGGCGGCGGCCGATGGGCAAGGTAATTAGTCGGCCCTAGCGCCCCCAGAGTATCCGTGTTGGTCAAGGGAGGAATGGGGACCATTTGCGGCCGTCCCTGAGCAAGGCGTTTGCCAGCACGGATACTCTGGCGCCCGCGTGGTTCGACAGCCTCGCCATGACGGCTACCGAGGCGTGTCAGTTCCTGTCGTCCGGAAACACCGGCAGCGGCATGAAGTCGATGCCGTCTTCGGCCAGGCCCTTGGCCTCGTCGAGGGTGGCAGCACCGTAGATGCCGCGCGCCTCGGCCTCGCCGAAGTGGATCTTGCGGGCCTCCTCGGCGAACTTGTCGCCGACGTCCTCAGCGTTGGCCCGCACCTTCTCGGACAATTCCTTCAGCGCGGCCATGACCTTGCGCTGCTCGTCGCCCATGGCGAGCGCGATCTTTTCCTGTTTGCGCGAGGTAGACACTGCCGGTGCCATCAGCGCCTTCTCGACCTTGCGCGAACCGCATTCGGGGCATTCGACGAAGCCGCGCTTGCGCTGAGTGTCGAAGTCGTCGTTGCTGCGGAACCACCCTTCGAAGTCGTGCGCGTTGTCGCAATGAAGGGAGAAGCGGATCAAGACGCGGCTCCCCTGAGAGCCCCCTCGCCCGGCCTGCGCTGCGAAACCTCGAAGGTGCGCGCATTCTTGAGATTGGGGATCTTCTTGCGCGCGTCGGAGGAATGGCGGGTGTCGATCTCGGCGACGATGACGCCTGGCTCGTCATGGGCGGCCTCGGCCAGGACGCGGCCCCACGGATCGATGATCAGCGAATGGCCGAAGGTCTCGCGGCCGTCCTCGTGCCTGCCGCCCTGGGCGGAGGCTACGACGAAAGCGCCGTTTTCGATGGCCCGGGCACGCAGGAGCACGTGCCAGTGGGCCAGGCCGGTCTGGCGGGTGAAGGCTGCGGGAACGGTCAGCACCTCGGCGCCGGCCAGCGCCTCGGCCCGGAACAGCTGCGGGAAGCGCAGGTCGTAGCAGATGGCGAAGCCGAGCTTGCCCAGCGCCGTGTCGGCGACGACGGCCTCGGTGCCCGGCTCGTAGGCCGAGGATTCGCGCCAGCTCTCGCCATTGTCGAGATCGACGTCGAACATGTGGATCTTGTCGTAGGTGGCGAGCACGGCCCCGTCGGGTCCGAACAGGAAGGCGCGGTTGGCGAGCTTGCCGTCGGCGCGCACGATCGCGGTCGAGCCAACATGGATATGGATGCCGAGTTCGGCGGCCAGCCTGCGGCCCGCGGCGACGACGAGGTCCCTGTCTTCGGTGGTGAAGGCAGCCGCGCGGGCGTCCTTGTCGCCGACGATGGCACCGGTCATCTCCGGGGTCTGGACATAGGTCGCCCCCAGTCCGGCGGCCTCGCGCACCAAAGCCTCGAAATCACGGACGTTGCGCTCAGGCTCCTTGCCCGAGCGCATCTGCACCGCTGCCGCCTTGAAAATCGCCATCGATCGTCCTCACCCCAGCGAACCGGTTGCCAGAAGGCCGTCGAGGCGGCCCTGCGCGTCGAGATCGTGCAGGTCGTCGCAACCGCCGACATGCACGCTGCCCACGAAAATCTGCGGGAAGGTTGCCCGGCCCTTGGCGCGCGTCACCATTTCCTGCCGAAGTTCGGGCGAGAAGCTAGCGTCATGCTCGGTGAATGCAACGCCCTTGCGTTCGAGAAGGCGCTTTGCAGCGGCGCAGTAACCGCACATCATGCGGGTATAGATAGTGACGTCGACCATGATGAAAACCTGTTGTCCTTGGCCGACTATATAGTGTCCGTATCGTCGGGCCGGAAGTCCCCAGGCAGGACACGCGCGAAGGTAAGTACGTCGACGGCATCTGCCCCGCCCTTCCTCAGCGCCCGCGCGACGGCCGCGACCGTGGCACCCGTGGTATAGACGTCGTCGACGACGAGCACGCGCCGGCCGCGGATGGCATCTCCGTCCCGCGGCGGCACCGCGAAGGCGGCGCGCACGTTGTCCTCGCGTTGGCGCTGGCCGAGCCCGACCTGCTGGCGCGTGCGCCTGACACGCCGCACCGCGCCGGGCGCGAAGGGCAGGCCGGAGAGCGCAGCCACGTTGCGGGCGAGCTCCGCCGACTGGTTGAACTGCCGCCACAGGAAGCGCCGCCAGTGCAGGGGCACCGGCACGACGACCTCCGCCTCGGCGACGAGCTCGGCGCCGGCGCGCAGCATCCAGCGCGCCATCCACGGCGCAAGGTCGGTGCGGTCGTGAAACTTGAGGCCCTGGACCATGCGGCGGGCGACGCCGGAATAGACGACGGCGGCGCGGGCGCGGGCGAAAGGCGGCGGGCGGGCGATCGCCTCCGCCGACAGGAAGCCGGGCCCGAAATCGTGGCTGAAGGGCGTGCCCATCACCTCGCACCACGGCTTCTCGATGAAACGCAGCCCGGACCAGCAGGCGCCGCACAGCGCGCCGGGCTCGGCGAGCTGGCGCCGGCAGCCGGCACAGGCCGGCGGAAACAGCATCCGCGCCGGCCAGGCGGCGACGGCATGGGCGAGGCTCTTGATCTCCGGCATCGGATCGGCCACGAGGGTTGCCACCGCATCATGCCTTCCGACGATCGGGATCGATTTTCGGAAGGCACGATGCGAAGATTCAAAAGTGCCGGAGCGTCGTTTGCGCGTCCGAACGGACGCACGGCGCTCCAGGCCGGGCGACGATAGCAGAAACCCGGCGAAAGGAAATTTGGACGTGCAAGCGATCTTCGACGCCAGCCTCGTGACCGCGCATCGCCGCCGCGCGCTGATGCGCAACGTACCGGGCGCGGATTTCCTGATGACGCGGGCGGCCGAGGATCTGGCCGAACGGCTGGCGACGGTCGGGCGCAGCTTCGAGCGGGCGGCGGCGATCTTCTGCCACAGCCCGGCGGCGGCGGCAGTCCTGGCTGCCAGCGGCAAGGTGGCCGAAGTGGTTCGGGTGGAGGCAGACGCGGCCTTCCTCGGCGGCAGTCCGGGCATCGTCTCCGACGTCGACACCATCGCGCTGGAGCCGGCGAGCATCGACCTCGCCGTATCGCTGCTTGCGCTGCAGGAGGCCAACGATATCCCCGGCCAGCTGATCCAGATCAGGCGCGCGCTCAGGCCCGACGGGCTGTTCCTCGCCGTCATGGCCGGTACGGGCACGCTCGTGGAGCTGCGCGAGAGCCTGCTTGCGGCGGAGACCGAAATCAGCGGCGGCGCCAGCCCGCGCGTCATCCCCTTCACCGACGTGCGCGACGCCGGCGCGCTGCTGCAGCGGGCCGGCTTCGCCCTGCCGGTGGCGGACGTCGAGACGGTGACCGTGCGCTACGACACCATGTTCGGGCTTCTGGCCGACCTGCGAGCCATGGGCGCGGCCTCGGCGCTCGCCGACCGCTCGAAAAAGCCGGCGACGCGGCGGCTGTTCCAGCGCGCGGCGGAGATCTACGCGGAACGCTTCTCCGACCCCGACGGGCGGGTGCGGGCGAGCTTCTCGTTCGTGTGGCTGTCGGGCTGGGCGCCGGACCCCTCGCAGCAGAAGCCGCTCAAGCCCGGCTCGGCGCAGGTGTCGCTCGCCAAGGTGCTGGGCGAGGACGACAAGAAGTAGCCTAGTTCTTGTTCAGGCCCTGCTGGATGTCGCTGTTGTTGTCGCCCCAGAGCGTCTGAAGCTGATTGGCAAGCTGCGAAAAACCGCTGGCGATCGCCACGGCGATCAGTCCTGCGATCAGACCGTATTCGATGGCCGTGGCACCGCTTTCGTTCTTCAGGAATCGCCAGATCATCGGTCGCGTCCACCCGTCTCGTTTACGGTCAGACCGTAGCTGCCACAGATTAAGAAAGGTTAACGGCATAGCATTAACGGGCTATGAAGCCGTGCCCGGCCGGCGGCCCGAACACTCAGCACGCGCCGCTGCGCAAGCCGTTGTCGCGGATGATGCAGACCGATTGCGGCGACCCCTGCAGCACGCTGCGGCGCACGGTGTAGCCGACATTGCGGCGGATGGAGCCGGTGGCGGTGTAGTCGAGCCCGTCGAAGCGCAGCTGGCCGATCTGCGGGCGGATGCGCTGTTCGAGCATGGGCGTGACGATCAGGGCGAGCGCCACGGCGATCAGGCCGAACAGCAGGGTGACCCGCAGGATGCCCGCGCGCGCCCGGCTTGCCGAGGACTGGCGCTCGGGCCGGATGAGGTCCCACTCCTTGTCGGCCAGCACAGGCTGCATCCCCCGCGAATTCGTGTCGACGCACGCCGAGGCAGCCGGCGGCAGTTCAACATTTCACGATTGGATAAACTTTGCCTTAACGCTGGCCCGGCGCATCGGCCCGAAATTGGTCAGAGCAGATCGATGAGGAAGGGGATGAGCGGCTCGTCGGCGGGCGGCATGGGGTATTCGCGCATCTGCTTCGGGCGCACCCACTTCAGCGCCTGCCCTTCCTTCGGCTCGGGCGTGCCCCAGAAGCGGCGGCAGACATAGAGCGGCATCAGCAGATGGAAGCTCTCGTAGGTGTGGCTGGCGAAGGTGAGCGGGGCGAGGCAGGCGATCTTGGTCTCGACTCCGATCTCCTCGCGCAGTTCGCGCACGATCGTTTCTTCCGGCGTCTCCCCCGGCTCGACCTTGCCGCCGGGAAATTCCCAAAGGCCGGCGAGCTGCTTGCCCTCGGGCCGCTGGGCGAGCAGCACGCGGCCGTCGGCGTCCACCAGCGCGCAGGCCGCCACCAGCAGCAGTCGTTTTCCCTGGTCGGTCAATTCAGGCCTCCGGCGGACGGCGATAGTGGTAGCGGTAGACTTCCTTGAAGCCCATCTTGCGATAGAGGCGCAGCGCGTCCTCGTTGCCCGCCTCGACCTGCAGCCAGGCCTGGCGGGCGCCGCGCAAGCGTGCCCATTTGAGCGACGACAGGATCAGCCGCCGGCCGAAACCCTTGCCGCGCTCGGCCTCGGTCGTGGCGATCTCGAACAGGCCGGCAAGGTCGTTGTCGTGGACGCAGATGGCGGTGGTCACCGGCTGCTCGTCCTGCTCGAGGATGAACAGGCCCGCTTCGGGCTGAATGGCGCCGATGATCTCCGACAGGCCCGGACGCAGCGACGGATCGAGCCCATGCACGGCCATCGAGGCGCTGACGAAGCGGCCGATGTCCTTGAGCGGGATCTGGTCCATCGCATGTTCCACGGCGCCGTCGTCGAGCGACAGGCGCATGACCAGCGATTCCGAGAACACGTTCCAGCGCTCGCGGTCGAGATGGGCGGCGACCGCCGGGCCGGACAGCGGCGACATGCGGAAGGTGAGCGGCCGGCCATAGGCCTCGAAGCGCCGGTTGGCGCGGGCGATGCGGTCGGGGATGTTGCGCACGTCGGCCGGGTCGAGCGGATTGACCGAATTCAGCCGCTTGGCGGGGTGGCCGGCGGTCAGCCGGACGAGCCAGGTGCCGTCATAATGGACGGCCGCCGCCGGCCAGGCGCGAAAGCCCGCCGCCTCGTAGCGCCGGACGGTCGCGAGCTTGTGCGACGGATAGTTCTGGTTCACGTGACCGTCAGCTCCGGTAGTCGCCGTTGATGGCAACATATTCCTTGGTCAGGTCGCAGGTCCACACCGTGGCCTTGCCGCGGCCAACGCCGATGTCGGCGCGGATGACGATGCTGTCGCGCTTCATGTAGGCCGACGTCGCCGCTTCCGAGTAGTTTGGGTCGCGCTCGCCATTGTGGGCGAGGCGGTTGTCGCCGAACCAGATCGAGAGCAGGTCGCGGTCGGCCGGCTCGCCGGCCTTGCCGACGGCCATGACGACGCGGCCCCAGTTGGCGTCCTCGCCGGCGACCGCGGTCTTGACCAGCGGCGAATTGGCGATCGACAGCGCGATGCGCTTGGCCGAACGCGCCGACTTGGCGCCGGTGACGGTAACCTCGATCTGCTTGCGCGCGCCCTCGCCGTCGCGCACCACCTGGACGGCGAGCGTCTTCAGCATCTTGTTGAGCGCCCGGCGGAAGGCGCCGAGGCGCGCATCCTTGGGGTCGGTGATCTTCGGCGCGCCGCGCCTGGCCGCCGCACCGGTGGCGAACAGCATCAGCGTGTCGGAGGTCGAGGTGTCGCTGTCGACGGTCACCGCATTGAAGGTCTTGGCGGTGCCGCGCGACAGCATGTCCTGCAGCACCTCGGAAGCGATCGGCGCGTCGGTGGCGACGAAGGACAGCATCGTCGCCATGTCGGGCGCGATCATGCCGGCGCCCTTGGCGATGCCGTTGATGGTGACGTCGGCGTCGCCGAGCTTGACGGTCGCGGTGACCACCTTCGGATAGGTGTCGGTGGTCATGATCGCCTTGGCGGCCTCGGTCCACTGGTCGGGCCTGGCATCCTTGACCATGCCGGACAGCAGGTGGCTGAACTTGCCGGCGTCGAGCGGCTCGCCGATCACGCCGGTGGACGCGAGGAACACTTCGCCCGGCGTGCAGCCGGCGGCCTTGGAAGCGGCCTCGCCGGTCATCGAGGTGGTCTCGCGGCCCTTCTTGCCGGTGAAGGCGTTGGCGTTGCCCGAATTGACCACCAGGATGCGCGCCTTGCCGCCCGGAAGGTTCTGGCGGCAGAAATCGACCGGGGCCGAGGGGCACTTGGAGCGGGTGAAGACGCCCGCGGCCGCGGTTCCCGCGTCGAACACCATGGCGAGCACGTCGGTGCGGCCCTTGTACTTGATTCCCGCCTCGGCGGTGGCGATGCGCACGCCTTCGATGGCCGGCATCTTGGGGTATTTCTTGGGCGCGAGCGGGGAAACGGCGGTCGACATGTAGAACCTCTGCGGGCTCGGGAAAACGGTTAGGGTCGGCACCGTTTGCCCGATAGCGCAGGGCTTCGCAAGGCGTTTTCGCCTGACGAAGCCAAGGTCTCGCTTCAGTGAACCGCCGGGTTGAGGAAGTTGCGGAACAGGTGCTGGACGCTGGGGATCAGCCCCCAGATCATCGCGGCCACCATGATCGGGACGATGACCAGGGTGCGCTGCCAGGTGGACCAGCCCTCGGTCAGCGGCATGACGACGTAGAGGAGCCCGGTGATCAGCGGATAGACGCCGAGCATGACCATGAGGGCGAAGCGCGGACGGGAGAAGCGGGTTGCGGAAGCTGTCATTTCAATCTCCATCGGAACGAAACGTTTCGTTATATAAAACGGTCCGTTTCGTTTCGTCAAGAGGTGATGTAAGGTCGGCCAAGGAACGGAGAACCAGATGAACGCGGAAACGGAAGCGGCACGGAAATCGGTGGGCGCAAGGCGCAGCCTCGAGAGCTCGGAGGCGATCCTGGAGGCCGCCGAAGCCGTGCTGGTCGAGGCCGGCCATGCCGGGTTCTCGATCGAGGCCGTGGCGCGGCGGGCGCGCGCGGGCAAGCCGACGATCTATCGCTGGTGGCCGAGCAAGGCGGCCCTTCTGCTCGAGGTCTACCAGCGCCAGAAGCGCGACGTCGACTACCCCGACACCGGAAACATCGAGGAAGACCTGTTCCGCTTCGTAAGAAGCCTCTTCGTCCACTGGCGCCAGACGCCGTCGGGCGGCATCTTCCGGTCGCTGCTTGCCGAGGCGCAGGCGGACCCGGCCGCCGCCGAAGCGCTGGCCGGCTACGCCGCCGGACGTCGGGCGCACACCGGCAAGCTGGTCGAGCGGGCGAAGGCGCGCGGCGAAGTGGCCGACCACGTCGATCCCGAGCAGGTCGCCGACATGGTCGCCTCCTATGCCTGGGTGCACCTGCTCACCGGCCGGCTGGACGAGGACGACGCCACGCTGCGCAAGGCGGTGCGCATGCTCGTCGACGGCATCAAGGCGTGAAATCAGCAAACAAAAAGGGCGGCGTCGACCGACACCGCCCGTTCGCTGGAAAATCTTGCTGTTGAAGGCCTACGCCAGCGCCCCTCGACCTTGACCGGTTCGCGCCGCCCCTCATCCCCTTGCCGGGACCTTCGATAGTCTCAGGACGGCATGAGCGGCAACGGCCGAGAGGGTCGCCTGAAGATCGCCAGGCTTACTTCGAGGCTTCGATCGCCTCGATCGCCTTCTTGAGTTCCGGATCGGCGATGTCGACCTTGGCCGCGCCGCGGATGCCCTTGACCAGTTCGATGTACTTCTCGCGGATCAGCAGCGACCTGACCTCTTCCTTCACCTGCTCGAAGGCCGGCGGCTGCTGGGCGCGCTTGTCCTCGACCCTGATGACGTGCCAGCCGAACTGCGTCTGCACCGGCTCCTTGGTGTACTTGCCGACTTCCAGCGCCAGCGCCGCCTTCTCGAATTCCGGCACCATCTGGCCCGGGCCGAAATAGCCGAGGTCGCCGCCGCTGGTCTTGCCGCTCGGATCGGTGGTGTTCTCGTTGGCGAGCTTCTGGAAGTCTTCGCCGCCGTCCAGCTTCTTGATGATCGCCTCGGCCTCTTCCTTGGTCTTGACCAGGATGTGGCGGGCGTGGACCTCGTTGACCGGCGGCTGGGCTGCGATCTCCTTGTCGTAGCGGGCGCGGATGTCGGCGTCGGTCAGCTTGCCGGCGACTTCCTTCTCGACCATCTCGCCGTGCAGGGCGCGCTGGGTGAGGAAAGCCATGCGGCGCTGGAACTCGGCATCCTTGTCGAGGCCCTTCTCCGCGGCCTGGGCGGCGAGCAGCCTGATCTCGATGATCGACGACAGCGCGGCGGCGCGGCGCTGTTCCGGCGGCAGGCGGCCGAACTGGGCGCCGAGATCGGATTCGGCCAGCGTGATGTCGGCCTCGGTGATGTCCTGGCCGTTGACGGTCGCAACGACCTTGGCCGGGTCTACTGGAGCGGCCGCCGCGGCGGCCGGTGCGGCGGGAGCGGTTTCCTGCGCCGCGAGGGGAAAGGCGGTCAACGCAATAAGGCTCGTCGCCAGCCCGAGACGGACAAGCGAGGCGCTACGGATCGAAAATGACATAAATACTCTCCGGTAGAGGGGAACGACCGCACTTCCAATCAACGCGAATGTGGCGGAATTTGGCGCCTGTTGCTCGCTCTCGGCAGCGTTGACATAAGTTGTGCCCCCTCTTATCTGTCCAACGTCCTCGCGTCCAGAACCGTTTTCCGGGCGCTTTTCGCGTTGCACCTGCCCCCGCCTCACCCCTCGGCAGGTTCGGCCGGCGGACAGTCGGCTTCATTCGGATTGAAAGGGCCACTTGATGGTCAGTCTCGGCGGCATCGCCCGTAAGATTTTCGGTTCCTCCAACGACCGCCGCGTCAAATCGACCCGGCCCCGAGTGGAAGCGATCAATGCTCTGGAAAAAGAACTGCAGGGGCTGTCGGACGAACAGCTGCGCGCGAGGACCGCGGAGTTCCGCCAGGAACTGGCCGACGGCAAGAGCCTCGACGACCTTTTGATCCCGGCCTTCGCCACGGTCCGCGAAGGCGCCAAGCGCGCCCTCGGCCTGCGCCCCTTCGACGTCCAGCTGATCGGCGGCATGGTGCTGCACGGCCGCGGCATCGCCGAGATGCGCACCGGCGAGGGCAAGACGCTGGTGGCCACCCTGCCCGTCTACCTCAACGCACTGAGCGGCAAGGGCGTGCATGTCGTCACCGTCAACGACTATCTCGCCAGCCGCGACGCCGAATGGATGGGCCGTCTCTACAAGTTCCTCGGCCTTTCGGTCGGCATCATCGTGCACGGCCTGTCCGACGAAGAGCGCCGCGCGGCCTATGCCTGCGACATCACCTACGCCACCAACAACGAGCTCGGCTTCGACTACCTGCGCGACAACATGAAGTATGAGCGCGCCCAGATGGTGCAGCGCGGCCACAACTTCGCGATCGTCGACGAGGTCGATTCGATCCTGGTCGACGAGGCGCGCACGCCGCTGATCATTTCCGGTCCGCTCGAGGACCGCTCGGAAATGTACAACACGGTCGACACCTTCCTTCTCCAGCTGGTTCCGTCCGACTACGAGGTCGACGAGAAGCAGAAGACCGCCATCTTCACCGAAGAGGGCACCGAGAAGATGGAGAACATGCTGCGCGAGGCGGGCCTGCTGAAGGGCGAGTCGCTCTACGACGTCGAGAACGTCGCCATGGTCCACCACGTCAACAACGCGCTCAAGGCCCACCGCCTGTTCCAGAAGGACAAGGACTACATCGTCAAGGACGGCGAGATCGTCATCATCGACGAGTTCACCGGCCGCATGATGCCGGGCCGCCGCTTCTCCGAAGGCCTGCACCAGGCGCTCGAAGCCAAGGAGCACGTGGCGATCCAGCCGGAAAACCAGACGCTGGCCTCGGTCACCTTCCAGAACTACTTCCGCATGTACGACAAGCTCGCCGGCATGACCGGCACGGCGCTGACGGAAGCCGAGGAATTCGGCAACATCTACAACCTCGACGTCACCGAGGTTCCGACCAACCTGCCGGTCAAGCGCCTCGACGAGGACGACGAGGTCTACCGGACGGTCGAGGAGAAGTACAAGGCGATCGTCCGCGAGATCAAGGAAGCCAACGCCAAGGGCCAGCCGACGCTGGTCGGCACCACCTCGATCGAGAAATCCGAGCAGCTCGCCGAACGCCTGCGCAAGGACGGCTTCAAGAACTTCGAAGTGCTTAACGCCCGCCACCACGAGCGCGAGGCGGCGATCGTCGCCCAGGCCGGCAAGCCGGGCGCCATCACCATCGCCACCAACATGGCCGGCCGCGGCACCGACATCCAGCTCGGCGGCAACGCCGACATGCGCATCGCCGAGGAACTGGCCGAAATGCCCGCCGGTCCCGAGCGCGAGGCCAGGGAAAAGGCGATCCGCGAGGACGTCGCCCGCCTCAAGGAAAAGGCGCTCGCCGCCGGCGGCCTCTACGTGCTCGCCACCGAACGCCACGAAAGCCGCCGCATCGACAACCAGCTGCGCGGCCGCTCGGGACGCCAGGGCGACCCGGGCCGCTCGAAGTTCTTCCTGTCGCTGCAGGACGACCTGATGCGCATCTTCGGCTCCGAGCGCATGGACGGCATGCTGCAGAAGCTCGGCCTCAAGGAAGACGAGGCCATCATCCACCCCTGGATCAACAAGGCGCTGGAGAAGGCGCAGAAGAAGGTCGAGGCGCGCAACTTCGACATCCGCAAGAACCTGCTCAAATACGACGACGTGCAGAACGACCAGCGCAAGGTGGTGTTCGAGCAGCGCATCGAGCTGATGGACGCCCAGAGCCTGTCCGAGACCGTCGCCGAGATGCGCCAGGACGTGATCGAGGACCTGGTCGGCAAGCACATCCCCGAGACCGCCTACGCCGAGCAGTGGGACGTCAACGGCCTCAAGGAAGACGTCATCCAGTACCTCAACCTCGACCTGCCCATCGCCGACTGGGCCAAGGAGGAGGGCATCGCCGAGGAAGACATCCGCGAGCGCATCACGGCTGCGGCCAACCAGGCGGCAGCCGATCGCGCCGAACGCTTCGGCCCGGATGTCATGACCTATGTCGAGCGCTCGGTCGTGCTCCAGACCCTCGACCACCTGTGGCGCGAGCATCTGGTCAATCTCGACCACCTGCGCTCGGTCGTCGGCTTCCGCGGCTACGCCCAGCGCGACCCGCTCAACGAATACAAGGGCGAGGCCTTCGAGCTGTTCCAGGCCATGCTGGCCAATCTCCGCCAGGCGGTGACGGCGCAGCTGATGCGCGTCGAGCTCGTCCGCCAGGCGGCGGATGCGCCGCCGCCGCAGGCCCCGGAGATGCACGGCCACCACATCGACGGCACCACCGGCGAAGACGATTTCGGCGAGGGTTCGGTCGCCGTGCTGCAGGACGCGCGCGTGGTGGCCGAGGAAGACCGCGACCCCAACGATCCGTCGACCTGGGGCCGCATCGGCCGCAACGAGCCCTGCCCCTGCGGCTCGGGCAAGAAGTACAAGCACTGCCACGGCGCCTTCGCCTGACCGGGCAGGTCCACGAATGCGAAAAGGCCCGGCCATGTGCCGGGCCTTTCACGTTCAGGGCGCCTCGCGTTCGGCCAGTGCGATGAGATTGCGCAGTGCCGCGATGCCGAGCGAATTGATGTGCCGGCGGCCGAGCGCGATGTTCATGCGCATGGCGATCTCGTGCGGATCGGCGCCGCGCAGCTCGGCGAGCCGTTCGATGCCTATCTCCTCCAGGTAACGGATCATCGTGGGGCCGATCGAATGCGCCCTGAGCATCGACTTGCGTTCTTCTTCCGAGGTCACCGGGTCCTCCCCGCGATACACGCGTCATCCAACCGTTTCTTAATCGCTCTCCAGTAGAGCCTGAGCGGGAATATTGCGGAAGATGGAGTTTGCGTTGCGCTTTTCCGCAGCGACGACAGCCGAGCGCCTGCTGCCGGGGCCGATCGCCGCGCGCGCCATGCCGGCGCTGCGCCGGATCGACGCCGCGCTGTTCAGCGCCGACGAGCGCGGCGAGGCCGGGCGCATGTCGCTGTTCGCCTTCGCCGTCCGCATCGTCAGCGCCGCGATCGCCTTCGTCAGCCAGGTGCTGCTGGCGCGCTGGATGGGTAGCTTCGAATACGGCATCTTCGTGCTGGTCTGGGTCGCCATGGTGATCGCCGGCAGCCTGTCGTGCCTCGGCTTCCACACCTCGGTCATCCGATTCATCCCCGAATACCGCGAGAAGGGCATGTTCGCCGAGCTGCGCGGCATACTGCGCGCCAGCCGCCGGCTCGTGCTCTTCGCCTCGACCGCGATCGCGGCCCTCGGCGCTGCCGGCGTCTGGCTCGTCTCGGCCAGGATCGAGGCCTACTACGTCGTGCCGTTCTTCCTCGGCATGTTCTGCCTGCCGATGATCGCGCTGTCCGACCTGCTGCAGGGGCAGGCACGGGCCAACAGCTGGGCCTATTCGGCGCTGCTGCCCGCCTACATCATCCGGCCGGTGCTGATCCTGGCCTTCATGGCGGCGGCCCTCGCCTCGGGCCTGCCGGCGACGGCCGAAACGGCGGTGCTGGCGGCGATCGCCGCCACCTATGCGACCACGCTCGGCCAGCTCGTCCAAATTCCCGCCCGCGCCGAGCGGCGCGTTCCCCCCGGCCCGCGCACCGTCCGCCTCGGCTACTGGCTGAAGATCTCGCTGCCGATCTTCCTGGTCGAGAGCTTCTTCTTCCTGCTCACCAACGCCGACGTGCTGATGGTCGGCTTCTACATGGACCCCGATCGGGTGGCGGTCTATTTCGCCGCGGTGAAGACGCTGGCGCTGGTGCATTTCGTCTACTTCGCCGTCAAGGCTGGCGTCGCCCAGCGCTATGCCCGCTTCGCCCATGCCGAGCCCGACAAGCTGGCCGCCTTCGCCCACGAGACGGTGGCCTGGACCTTCTGGCCTTCGCTGTTGATGGGCATCGTGGTGCTCATCCTGGGCGAGCCGCTGCTGATGCTGTTCGGGCCCGGCTTCGACGCCGGCTATCCGCTGCTGTTCCTGCTGGTGGCGGCGGTGGTGGCGCGCTCGGCGGTCGGTCCCTGCGAGAGCCTGCTCACCATGAGCGGCAACCAGAACGTCTGCGCCCTCGTCTACGCCATGACGCTGGCGCTGAACATCGCCATCAACGTGGCGCTGATCCCGAGCCTCGGCCTGTGGGGTGCGGCCATCGCCACCTCGGCGGCGATGATCTTCGAGGCCAGCGCGCTGGCCTTCACCGTGTGGCGCAGGCTCGGCATCGTCATGCTGGTGTTCGTGCCCATGCGCGGCAGGGAGGCTGGGTGATGGCGGCGGTTCCCCTTCTCGAGGAGGTGAGCGGCGGGCCGGCCGGCTCGATGATCGCAGGCCTCGCCGACGCGCCGGGACACCCCGCCGACCAGGCACAGCTCGAACTCGTCTCCTCCGAGCGGCCGCAGCGGCGGCTGGCGATCTACACCGCCTCGGCCGGCTTCGACCTGGTCGAGGAGCTCGACCATCTGTGCACGCGCACCATCGAGCCCAACATTTTCTTCAACCCGCGCTTCCTCGCCCCCGCCATGCCCCGGCTGGAGGACCGCGAGGTGCGGCTTGCCGTCATCCGCGACGGCACCGAATACCGCAACAGGCTGCGCCTGCTCGTGCCCTATTCCGTCGAGGGACCGGCCGTGCCCCTCGGCGTGCCGGTGATGCGGACCTGGTCGAGCCCGTTCGGCCCGCTCGGCATGCCGCTCGTCGACCGCGACGACCCCGCCGGCGTGATCGAGGACTTCTTCGCCATGCTGGCGCGGCCCCGCCTCAAGCTGCCGCGCGTCTTCGTGATGCCCGACATGCGGCTCGACGGCGCGGTCGCCCGCGTGCTGGGCGCGGTGGCCGAGGCACGCGGCCTGCCGATCGAGACGACGGGCCGCTTCGACCGCCCCTTCCTCGAAAGCGAGCTGGACGGCGAGGACTATCTCAAGGCGGCGCTGGGCGGCCGGCACCATGGCGAGTTCAGGCGCCTGGGCCGGCGGCTCGCCGAGCAGGGCACCGTCGAACACAAGGTAGCCCGCAACCAGGAAGAGGTGCGCCACGCCATCGAACAGTTCCTGACGCTCGAGGCCTCGGGCTGGAAGGGCCGCAAGCGCACCGCCATGGTGATCGATCGCTACCGCGCGGCCTTCGCCCGCGAGGCGGTGCACCGCATGGCCGAACACGACCTGTGCCGCATCCATTCGCTGACCCTCGACGGCCGCACCGTAGCCAGCCTGGTGGTGTTCGTCGAAGCCGGCATCGCCTATACCTGGAAAACCGCCTATGACGAGAGCCTGTCGCGGTTCTCGCCCGGCGCGCTGCTGATGATGGACGTCACCGCGCGCCACCTCGAGGATCCAAACATCATGATGACGGATTCCTGCGCGGTGCCGGACCATCCGATGGTCGGGCGCATGTGGAGCGAGCGCAAGCCGTTCGGGACCATCGTGGTCGGTCTGACCCCGGACGCCGACCGCGCCACGCGCCAGGCCGCCTCGCAACTGCATCTCTACCGGAAGACGCGGAAATTGGCGGTCAAACTGCGCGACGGGATGCGCGGCCTGCTCGGAAAGCGCTAGGTAGGCCGCGTCTCGCGGCGAGCGCGCTCGCGGAAAATGCGGCGGATGACCTTGCCGGTGGTGGTCAGCGGCATGGAATCGACGAATTCGACCTCGCGCGGATATTCGTGCGCCGAAAGCCGCTCCCGCACCCAGAGCTTGATCTCCTCGGCGAGCGCGGCATCGGCCACGACGCCGTCCTTGAGCACCACATAGGCCTTGACGATCTCGGTGCGCAGCGGATCGGGCTTGCCGACGGCGGCCGCCAGGGCCACCGCCGGATGGCCGGTGAGGCAGTCCTCGATCTCGCCGGGGCCGATGCGGAAGCCGGCCGAGGTGATCACGTCGTCGTCGCGGCCGAAGAAAGTGACGTAGCCGTCGGCGTCCTCGATGCCCTGGTCGCCGGTGGTCATCCACTCGCCGATGAACTTCTTCTCGGTCGCCTCGGGGTTCTGCCAGTATTCGAGGAACATCACCGGGTCGGGCCGGGCAATGGCGATCTGGCCGGGCTCGCCCACGGGCACGCGGCGACCCTCGCCGTCGATGATGGCGACGCGATGTCCGGGCACGGCCTTACCGATGGCCCCTCCCCGGCTGACACCGATCCCGGCCGAGGAGGCCAGCACCGCGTTGCATTCGGTCTGCCCGTAGAACTCGTTCACCGTCAGCCCGAGCTGGGCGGCGGCCCAGTCGTAGGTTTCACGGCCGAGCGATTCGCCGGCCGAACCGATGCTGCGCAGCGACAGCCGGAAGCGCTTGCCGATGTCGGGAACGGCCTTGAGCATGCGCAGTGCCGTCGGCGGGATGAAGGCGTTGCGCACGCCCATCTTCTCGACGAGCACCAGCGCCGCCTCCGGGTCGAACTTGTCGAAGCGCCCCGCCACCACCGGCAGGCCGAAATAAAGCCCGGGCAAGAGCAGGTTGAGCAGGCCGCCGGCCCAGGCCCAGTCGGCCGGCGTCCACATCAGGTCGCCCGGCTCAGGCATGAATTCCTGCGCCATCTGGATGCCCGGCAGGTGGCCGAGCAGCACGCGGTGGCCGTGCAGCGCGCCCTTGGGCGGTCCGGTGGTGCCGGAGGTGAAGATCATCATCGCCGGATCGTCTGGGCCGGTCGGCTCGGCCGAAAAGACCGGCGAATGGCCGGCAACGAGGCGCTGGAAGTCGTCGGCGCCGCCGCTGCCGACCACCACGATGGTCTCGAGTTCCGGCAGCCGGCCGCTGATCTGGCCGACCTTGGCGAAGCCGGCGGCATTGGTGACGATCGCGCGCACGCCCGCGGTCTGCAGCCGGTATTCGAGCGCCTCGACGCCGAACAGCAGCGCCAAGGGCACGGCGACGGCACCGAGCTTGTAGATGGCGACATGGGCGATCGCCGTCTCGAAGCTCTGCGGCAGGAGCAGGGCGACGCGGTCGCCGCGGCGCACGCCGCGGGCCCTCAGCGCGTTGGCGAAGGCATTGGAGCGCCTGGCGAGCTCGCCGAAGGACAGCGTCTCGGCCTCGCCCTCGGCGCGGTATTCGAAAAGCGCCGTCCGGCCGGGATCGACCGCGGCCCAGCGGTCGGACACGGCCGTGCCGATGTTGAATTTATGCGGGATGTCCCAGCGGAAGTCGCGATAGAGGGCGTCGTAGCTGTCGCGCCGTTCGAGCATGGACGGTCGTCTCCGCTCCTCCGCGAGTGGAAATGGTGCCCCTAGCCGGGATCGAACCAGCACTCCTTGCGGAACTCGATTTTGAGTCGAGCGCGTCTACCAATTCCGCCATAGGGGCCTGCCGCGAGCGGGCAGAACGGAGGCGGACTATACGGTCCGCGGCCCGTCCGTCAACCGTCTCCGCACGCGATTGTGCGACTGATCGTGCACGCCTGGCGTGTTTCACATTCGTGAATGGCGCCGGCATTGTGCGGCGCGACATTTCTGCCTACACAAGGCGCGCAATCCAAGAGGGCCCGATGCTTCGCCAACTCTACGACTGGACCCTGTCGCTCGCGGCACGGAAATCCGCCGAATGGTGGCTGGCCATCATCGCCTTCATCGAGAGCTCGATCTTCCTCGTGCCGGCCGACGTGCTCTATCTGCCGATGGCGCTGTCGCGGCCCGACCGCGCCTATCGCTACGCGCTGGTGGCGACGGTCGCCTCGGTGCTCGGCGGCATCGCCGGCTGGTACCTGGGGCACTACGCCTTCGAGGCGATCGCCCGGCCGGTGCTCGAATTCTACGGCAAGTTCGACGAGTTCGAGGCCCTCAAGGTGGCCTCCGGCACAGGCATCATCCTGTTGATGCTGGTCACCTCGGGCCTGGCGCACCTGCCGCCGATCAAGGTTGTCACCATCCTCGCCGGCGTCGTCGGCTTCCCGCTCGGCTGGTTCATCGTGTCGGCGATCGTCGCCCGCGGCGCACGCTTCCTGTTCCTCGCCTGGCTGCTCAGGACCTACGGCGATCCGATCCGCCATTTCATCGAAAAGCGCCTCGGCCTGCTCGCCGGGCTCGCTGCCGCCGCCCTGATTTTGCTCTATCTTCTCGTCAAGTATCTCGCCTGACCGGCTCAACCCATTCGGACCTCGCCCCATGACCTCGCTTGCCTCCGACACCAGCCGCCGCAGCCTGACCGCGACGGCGCTCTTCCTCGCCGTCGCCATGGCCGTCGTCGTCGGCACCGCGCTCGGCTTCCAGCACATCGGCGGCTACATGCCCTGCAAGCTCTGCCTCGAGCAGCGCACCCCCTACTATGTCGGCGTGCCGCTGATGGCGCTGGCGACACTCGCCTCGGTCATGCGGTGGCCGGCCTGGACGACGCGTGCCCTGCTGGTCGCCGGCGGGCTGCTGATGACCTACGGGCTCTACCTGGCGGTCTTCCATGCCGGCGTCGAATGGGCCTGGTGGCAGGGTCCGACCGACTGTGCGGCGGTCGCCGGCCCGGTCGACACCGGCGGCAAGGGATTGCTCGACGTCCTCAACGATGTCGTGCCGCCCTCCTGCAACAAGGCGGCGCTCAGGGTGCTGGGCCTGTCGTTTGCCGGCTGGAACGTGATCGCCAGCGCGATCCTGGCCGTCGTCGCCTTCCGCGGCGCGTTCAGGAGGGGGTGATGGTCGTGGGCGGGCAGCGATCCTTCGCACCCCCCTCTGCCCTGCCGGACATCTCCCCCACAAGGGGGGAGATCAGCCTTCATCAAGGCTCCAGTTCGACATCCCAGTAGAGATAGTCCATCCAGCTTTCGTGCAGATGGTTGGGCGGGAACAGCCGGCCGTTGTTGTGCAGGTCGTGCACGGTCGGCTGGAACGGCTTCTGCAGCGGCCACATCTTGGCCTGCGCCGGCATCATGCCGCCCTTCCTGAGATTGCAGGGCGAGCAGGCCGCGACGACGTTTTCCCAGGTCGTGGCCCCGCCGCGGTGGCGCGGGATGACATGGTCGAAGGTCAGATCCTCGGGCGTGCCGCAGTATTGGCACTGGAAACGGTCGCGCAGGAACACGTTGAAGCGGGTGAAGGCCGGATAGCGCGACGGCTTGACGTAGTTCTTGAGGCTGACGACGCTCGGCAGCTTCATCGAGAAGGTGGGCGACGAGACGGCGTGCTCGTATTCGGCGACGATGTTGACGCGGTCGAGGAACACCGCCTTGATCGCATCCTGCCAGGACCACAACGACAAGGGGTAGTAGCTGAGCGGGCGATAATCCGCGTTCAGCACTAGTGCTGGAAGCCCATCCGGAGACACGGCAACCGTCACTTCGCTTACCTCCTTGGTCTTCGAACCTAACGGCGCGAATACTGTAAGCCCGAGGTGACAGGAATGTGAAGCGCCTGGCTGGCCGGAAAATCGCTCAAAAAGCCGCGATTGCGTCGATTCAAGCTGGATTTCCCGCAGGCGGCGCGCCATCGCGACCGCGGGTGTTTCGATAATACGCCCAGAACAGCCGCGAAGCGACCCCTCGCCAGGGCGCCCATGATTCGGCAAGCCGAATCAGTGCCTTCTCGCCGGGGCGCGGATCGATGCCGAGCGCGTGCCCGACGGCACTCTGCAGCGCCACGTCGCGGGCGGGAAAAATGTCGGGGTGGCCGGCGGCGAAGAGCAGGTAGACCTCGGCCGTCCACGGCCCGATGCCCGGGATCCCCACCAGCGCGGCCATCGCCTCGCGCGCGTCGAGCCGGCAGAGGCCGTGCAGATCGAGGCCGTCGGCGGCGGCCCGCGCGGCGGCGAGCAGCGTGCGCTGCTTGGGCCGCGACAGGCCGGCCGTGCGGAACACCTCCTCGCCCGCGGCCAGGAGCGCTTCCGGCGTCAGCGGATCGACGAGGGTCGAGAAGCGGCCGAAGATCGCCCTGGCGCTCGCCGTCGACACCTGCTGCGAGACGATGATCGAGGCGAGGCTGGCGAAGCCGGGCTGCGACAGCCGGAGCGGCACCTCGCCCGCCATTTCGCGGACGGCGCCGAGGCGCGGATCGATGGCGCAGAGCTCGTCGAGGCCGCGGCTGATGTCGTCGATGCTGGAGATGCGGCGCATGGCATGTCTTGTGAGGATCGGGCCGACAACGTAGCAATCGGCGAAGCAGACGTTCAATCCGAAACCGCAACGCTCATGACGGCTCCTGTCTTCCGCTTCGCGCCCAGCCCCAATGGCGAGCTGCATCTCGGCCATGCGCTGTCGGCGCTGACCAACCGGCGCATGGCCGACCGGACCGGCGGCCGGCTGCTGCTGCGCATCGAGGACATCGACCCCACCCGCTGCACCCCGGAATACGAGGTCGGCATCTATCGCGATCTCACCTGGCTCGGGCTCGCCTGGGAGGAGCCGGTGCGGCGCCAGTCCGAGCATTTCGGCGAGTACGAGGCGGCGCTGGCGCGGCTGCAAAGCGAGGAGCTCGTCTATCCCGCCTTCATGAGCCGCGGCGAGATCCGCGCCGCGATCGTCGAACACGAGGCGGGCGGGGCGAAATGGCCGCGCGATCCCGACGGGGCGCCGCTCTATCCCGGCGCCGACAAGACGCTTGCGGAAAGCGAGCGCCGGCGCCGCATCGCCGCCGGCGCCCCCTTCGCCTGGCGCCTCGACGCCGAAGCGGCCGCAGCGCGCCTGAAAGGCCCCCTGCACTGGCGCGAATGGACGGACGAGGCGATGACCGCCACGGAGGAAATCGCCGCCGAGCCCGGGCAATGGGGCGACGTCGTCATTGCCCGCCGCGAGATCCCCACGAGCTATCACCTGTCGGTGGTGGTGGACGACGCGCTGCAGGGCGTGAGCCACGTGGTGCGCGGCCGCGACCTCTATTTCGCGACATCGGTCCAGCGCCTGCTGCAGGAGTTCCTCGGCCTGCCCGAGCCGAGCTATTTCCACCACGGGCTGGTGCTCGGGCCGGACGGCCGCAAGCTCTCCAAGAGCCTGCGCGACACCGGCCTCGCCGCCCTGCGCGCGGCGGGCGAGACGCCGGAGGCGGTACGATCCCGCCTGGGACTATAGCATCCGGGCGATGCCGGCCTTGAGCAGCGCCAGCAGGCTGATGAAGACGAACGCGCCGCCGAGTCCCCAGGCGACCGCGAATTTCAGGTCGCGCAGGATGATGCCCATATTGTTGGCGAGCAGCACGGCGCCGAAGAAGCCGGCGGTGAAAAGCACCGTGTTTCCAATGGGGCCGAAGCCGTCGTCCTTCATGATGGCGTCGAGCGCGGCGCCGAAGAAAAAGGCCATGACGGCGACGAAGGCCACCGCCATCATGAGCCAGCCCGGGTCGAGATTCCACAGCATGCTCGGTCCTTTCCAAGGCCGCCAGCGCAACTATCCCAGGCCGCCTCCCGGGCAAGCATCCCCCCCCGATCGCCTCGTCGATCAGGTCTGCTGACTCTATGGATCAACCGTTTCGTTTTGCTTGCCCTAATATTCGGCATTAGAGCGATCCCGTTAAGTTCCCAAAGACCCCGCCCCAAACGCGTCAGACACCGGACCCCACGATGACACCTGCCAAGCGGCTGATCCCGGCCACCTTCGTACTCTTGTGGGCTACCGGTTTCATCGGCGCGCGCTACGCCATGCCGTGGGCCGAGCCGTTCACTTTCCTGGCTGTCCGTTTCGTGATCGCGGCGCTGATCCTCGGCGGCATCATGCTGGCCATAGGCTCCAGGCCCCTGCCGCAGCGGGCTGCGCTCAATGCCATGCTCATCGGCATGCTGCTGCACGGGGTCTATCTGGGTGGGGTGTTCTGGGCGATCCGCCACGGCCTGCCCGCCGGCCTTTCGGCGCTCATCGCCGGACTGCAGCCGCTGGTGACGGCACTTCTGGCCGGCGCGATCCTCGGCGAGGAAATCCGCCCGCGCCACTGGCTGGGGCTTGCGGTAGGCTTCGTCGGCGTGGTGATCGTGCTGTCGCCCAAGCTCGGCAGCATCGGCGGCGTGACCTGGCAGACGCTGACGGCGTCGCTGATCGCAATGGCCGGCATCAGCGCCGGCACGATCTGGCAGAAGCGGGCCGGCGCCTCGGGCGACCTGGTGACGGGAACCTTCTGGCAATATGTCGGCGCCGGCGTCCTGACGACCCTCGCCTCCTTCACCTTCGAGACCCAGCAGATGACCGTCAATGGCGAGCTGATCTTCGCGCTCGCCTGGCTGGTCTTCGTGCTATCGATCGGCGCGATCTTCCTGCTGATGGTGATGATCCGCGACGGCGCCATGTCGAAGGTCGCCTCGCTGTTCTATCTCGTGCCGGCGGTGACGGCGGTCATCGCCTGGCTTTTGTTCGGCGAGCAGCTGTCGCTGCTGCAGCTGCTGGGCATGGCGATCGCCACGCTGGGCGTCGGCCTGGCGACGGCTCAGCCCGGCACGCGGGCGCGCGCCTCGAGATAGCGGCTGATGGCGGCGTTGAGCTCGCCGCCGAGGATGAAGATCGCCGAGATGATGTAGAGGAAAACGACCGCGATCAGGATCGAGGCGAGGCCGGCATAGGTCGTCACATAGGAAGCGAAGGTGTCGAGGTAGGCGGCGAACACCGTCGAGCCGATGAGCCAGGCGACCAGGGTGAAGATGATGCCCGGCACGAGACTGAGGAAGCCGCGACGACCGTCGGGCAGCCATTTGTGGACCGCGAACAGGCCGAGCACGATGACCGCCGAGGCGATGGAGAAGCGCCACACGGTGATGGTGCCCATATAGGGCTTGATCCACTCGAACTTGGCTTCGAGGATGCGCGCGATGATCGGCGCGAAGACCAAGAGCACGCTGATGGCGACGAAGCCGATCGTCGCGATGAGCACGAAGATCAGGCTCTGGGTGCGGCGGAACCAGATGGTGCGGGTCTCGCGGACGCGGTAGGCACGGTTGAGCGAGGTGCGCAGCGCCTCGATGCCGTTGGAGGCGAAGAACGCCGCGAGCAGGACGCCATAGGTGAGCAGGTCGGTGCGCGGCACGGTGAGCACGTTGACGACCTCGCGGGCGATGGGGGCCGCGATCTGTTCCGGCCAGGTGTCGAACACCAGGTGCACGGCGGTTTCGGCGAACCTGTCGGCGCCCAGGAACGAGGCCAAGGTGGTGGCGAAGATGAGGAATGGAAACAGCGCCATCAGCGCCGAGATGGCGAGATGGCTCGCCATGGCCCAGCCGTCGTCGTCATGGAAGTGGCCGGCTGCGTCGTAGAGCACGCGCCGGATGGCCACGATCCTGCGCAACAGATCCAGTTTGCCGCTCCCTCCGATTGTTTCCAGGCCGCGAATATGGGAAGGGTTTGCCCCGGTTTGCAAGTCTTGGCGGCAGCGACGTGAACACGATCAAGGAGTTACGCACGATTATCGTGACCGGAACGTCGTCCGGGATCGGCGCCCACTGCGCCCGCGCGCTGAAGGCGGAAGGCTGGCGCGTGTTCGCCACCGCGCGCAGGCCGGAGGATATCGCCGCCCTCGAGGCGGACGGACTGGAAGCGCTCTATCTCGACTACGCCGAGCCGCAGTCGATCGAGGCGCTGGTGGCAACCGTGCTCGAGCGCACCGGCGGCAGGCTCGACGCCCTGTTCAACAACGGCGCCCATGCCCAGGCCGGCGCGGTCGAGGACCTGCCGATGGCAGCACTCCGCGACCAGTTCGAGGCCAACTTCTTCGGCTGGCACGACCTGACCCGGCGCATCGTGCCGGTGATGCGGCGCCAGGGCCACGGCCGCATCGTCCACTGCTCGTCGATCCTCGGCCTGACGCCGGTGCGGTTCCGCGGCGCCTATGCCGCCTCCAAGCATGCGCTCGAGGGCCTGATGCTGTGCATGCGCCAGGAGCTCGAAGGCTCGGGCGTGCATGTCTCCATGATCGAGCCCGGTCCGATCGCCTCCAAGATCGCCAGCAACGGCCTGCCCTGGTTCCTGCGCTACATCGACCATGAGAACTCCGTGCATCGCGAAGCCTATCAGGCGCAGCTGGCGCGGCTGCGCGGCGGCGGCAGCAAGTCGTCGCTGAAGCTGGGGCCCGAGGCGGTGCATGCGGTATTGCGACACGCCCTGCTGTCGCCTCGCCCGCGACCGCATTATGTTGTGACGACTCCGGCGCGAATCGGCGTCATGCTGAAGCGCATCTTGCCCGCCTCGCTCCTCTACAAGATCCTGGCCCGGCAGGCCTGAGCCGGCCCACGTCCAAGGGAAACTGGAACCTCGCATGGGAACCACATTCAACATCATCGCCATCGTGTTCATGGCAGCCGTCGCGATCGTGCTGGTGCGCGGCCTGTTCAACATGATGCGCGGCGGCTCGGCCAACACGTCGAACAAGCTGATGCAGGCGCGCGTGCTCCTGCAGGCCATCGCGCTGGTCTTCATCCTGCTCGCGCTGTACTTCTCGCGCGGCGGCTGAACGCCATGGTCAAGCTCAACAAGATCTACACGCGCACCGGCGACGACGGCACGACCGGGCTGGGCACGGGCGAGCGCCGGCTTAAATCCGACCTGCGCGTCGAGGCCTATGGTGCCGTCGACGAGGCCAATGCCTGCATCGGCATGGCGCGTGTGCACACCGGCACGGCATACCCCGAGATCGACGCCATGCTCGGCCGCATCCAGAACGACATGTTCGACCTGGGGGCGGACCTCGCGACGCCGGAGGGCGGCAAGGACCTGGGCTACGAGCCGCTGCGCATCATCGCCGCGCAGACCGCGCGCATCGAAGCCGACATCGACAGGCTGAACGCCGACCTTTCGCCGCTGAGGTCCTTCGTGCTCAACGGCGGCTCGCCGGCGGCCGCGGCCCTGCACCTCGCCCGCACCGTGGCGCGGCGGGCCGAGCGCGTCATGGTGGCGCTGGCGCAGGACCCGGCCGAGCATGTGAATCGCGAGGGCATCCGCTACATCAACCGCGTGTCGGACCTGCTGTTCGTGGCCGCCCGCGTCGTCAATGACAACGGAAAATCCGATGTGCTATGGGTGCCCGGACAGAACCGCTGACCAGGGCGACAAATGCCCTGGCGCCGGGAGGGCGCACCCGTGAGCATGTTCATTCCGCTGTATGATTCCAACCATCTGCGCCACATCCGGCTGCAATATGTGACGTTCGGCCTGATCGCCATCAACGTCATCGCCTATTTCGTCACCACCGTCGGCAGCGAGGACTTCGCGACCGCCGCCGTGCTCGGCCTCGGCTACATACCCTCGGTGGTGAACGACACGGCGGAGCTTTCGCCGGACCTTATCATCATCCCCGAGAAGCTGAGCTACATCACCTACTCGTTCCTGCACGGCGACATCTTCCATCTCGGCGGCAACATGCTGTTCCTGTGGGTGTTCGGCGACAATGTCGAGGATGCGCTGGGCCATTTCCGCTTCCTCGCCTTCTACCTGCTCTGCGCCGTTGCCGGCGCCTTCCTGCACGGGCTGATCCTGCCGGATTCGCAGACGCCGCTGATCGGGGCGTCGGGCGCGATCGCGGGCATCGTCGCCGCCTATCTCATCCTCTACCCCCGGGTGAAGGTGTGGGTTCTGGCCTTCGGCCGCATCCCGCTGCGCATCCCGGCCTGGATCCCGCTGATCCTGTGGGTCGCCTTCCAGTTCCTGATGATCGCCATCGGCGGCGACGACGAAGTGAGCTGGGCGGCCCATGTCGGCGGCATCGTCGCCGGTGCCGTACTGGTGCTGTTCCTGCGCAGCCGCGACGTGCCGCTGTTTGCCCCGGCCGAGGACGCGGTCCCCGTGATCGCGGAAAATCCCGAAGCGGGACAAGCCGCGGAGCCTGCTCCGGTCGAGCCGCCGCCGGCCTCGCCGGCGCCGCGCTGGGGCCGCAGCTAGCGGGCCGCGGCAGCGCGATTTTCAAACGATTTGACGTCCATACGGATATTGACAGCGCGCTTCGCCCGCAACTACGGTCCGCGCGCTTCCGGCAGCCACCCGCGACCGAAAGCGCATGGTCAGGTCTGTTTTTCCGCCCAATATGTCGGCAATCGACAATTGCAGCGGGCCAAGCGCTGCTATAGCGCGCAATAAATCGCTTTTCAGAGAGGTACCAAGCCGATGAAAGTTCTCGTCCCGGTCAAGCGGGTTGTCGATGCGAACGTGAAGGTTCGGGTGAAGGCCGACGGTTCTGGCGTTGAGCTGGCCAACGTGAAGATGGCGATGAACCCGTTCGACGAGATCGCGGTCGAAGAGGCGATCCGGCTGAAGGAAGCCGGCAAGGTCGAAGAGATCGTGGTGGTCTCGATCGGGCCTGCCCAGGCGCAGGAGACGCTGCGCACCGCTCTCGCCATGGGCGCCGACCGCGCCATCCTGGTCAAGACCGACGATCAAGTCGAGCCGCTCGGCGTCGCCAAGGTGCTGAAGGGCGTGGTGGAAGCCGAGAAGCCGGGCCTGGTGCTGCTCGGCAAGCAGGCGATCGACGACGATTCCAACCAGACAGGCCAGATGCTGGCCGCCCTGCTCGGCTGGGCCCAGGGCACGTTCGCCTCGAAGATCGAACTCGGCGGCGACAAGGCCAAGGTGACGCGCGAAGTCGACGGCGGCCTGCAGACGGTCGAGCTCAAGATGCCGGCGATCGTGACTGTGGATCTGCGCCTCAACCAGCCGCGCTATGCCTCGCTGCCCAACATCATGAAAGCCAAGAAGAAGCCGCTCGACGAAAAGACGGCGGCCGACTTCGGCGCCGACATCGCCCCCCGCCTCAAGGTCATCAAGACCGAGGAACCGGGCGGCCGCAAGGCGGGCGTCAAGGTCAAGTCCGTCGCCGAGCTGGTCGACAAGCTGCGTAACGAAGCCGGCGTCCTCTAGGGAAACATGTGATGCCGGCCTGCAAATGGCGCGCTGCTGCGCTTCCGGTGCTCACGTACTGAACGTACGCTCCGCTCCGGTTCTCGCAGCCCACCATTTTCGGCACGGCCTGACATGTTTCCAGGACAGAGCTGTTAAAGGGACAAAAGAATGGCAATTCTCCTCATCGCCGAACACGACAACGCTTCGCTCTCCGACCAGACCGCCAAGGCGCTGTCGGCGGCGCTCAAGATCGGTTCCGACGTCGACGTGCTGGTGGCCGGCAAGGGCGCCAAGGCAGCCGCCGATGCCGCTTCGAAGCTCAAGGGCGTCCGCAAGGTGCTGCTCGCCGAGGCAGAAGAACTGGCCGAGCGCCTGGCCGAGCCGACCGCTGCCCTGGTCGTCGGCCTCGCCGGCAGCTACGACGCCATCGTCGCCGCCGCCACCTCGACCGGCAAGAACGTTTCGCCGCGCGTCGCGGCCCTGCTCGACGTCGGCCAGGTCTCGGAGATCATCGAGGTGGTTTCGCCCGACACCTTCAAGCGCCCGATCTACGCCGGCAACGCCATCCAGACGGTGCAGGCGCTCGACGCCAAGAAGGTGATCACCGTGCGCACCGCCTCGTTCCAGGCAGCGCCTGAGGGCGGCTCGGCAGCCGTCGAGACCATCGCCGCCGCCGCCAACCCCGGCCTGTCCTCCTTCGTCGAGAACAAGCTGTCGGACAGCGACCGTCCGGAGCTGACGTCTGCGAAGATCATCATCTCGGGCGGCCGCGCGCTCGGCTCGGCCGAGAAGTTCCAGGAAGTGATCCTGCCGGTGGCCGACAAGCTCGGTGCCGCCGTCGGCGCTTCCCGCGCCGCCGTCGACGCCGGCTACGCCCCCAACGACTGGCAGGTCGGCCAGACCGGCAAGGTTGTGGCGCCCGACCTCTACATCGCCTGCGGTATCTCCGGTGCGATCCAGCACCTCGCCGGCATGAAGGACTCGAAGGTCATCGTCGCCATCAACAAGGACGAGGAAGCCCCGATCTTCCAGGTCGCCGACTACGGCATCGTCGGCGACCTGTTCACTGTCCTGCCGGAACTCGAAAAGGCGCTTTGACGCCCCGCCGACTGCGGTATTAAAATGTGATGGCCGGGGTAGACGAACGCTACCCCGGCCATTTAGTTTGCATTGCACAAATCTAAAAAAGCCTTCGACGGGACGAGTGTGATGACGGGTAAGATCGAGACGATCGGCATTGTCGGCGCGGGCCAGATGGGCAGCGGCATCGCGCATGTATCGGCACTCGCCGGCTACAACGTGCAGCTCTACGACATTTCGCCCGATCGCATCGAAAAGGGCATCGCCACCATCAACGGCAACATGGCCCGCCAGGTGCATTCGGGCAAGCTCGAAGAGCAGGCCCGCAAGGACGCCATGGCCCGCATCTCGTCCGCCCCGGCGATGGCCGACCTCGCCAGCGCCGACCTGGTGATCGAAGCGGCGACCGAAGACGAGACGATCAAGCGCAAGATCTATGCGCAGCTCTGCCCGCAGCTGAACCCCGAGGCGATCCTCGCCACCAACACCTCGTCGATCTCGATCACGCGGCTGGCCGCACAGACCGACCGGCCGGAGCGCTTCATCGGCATCCACTTCATGAACCCGGTGCCGTTGATGAAGCTGGTCGAGCTGGTGCGCGGCATCGCCACCGAGGACAAGACCTTCGAGAGCGCCAAGGACTACGTCCATCACCTCGACAAGACGGTGACGGTGTCGGAGGATTTCCCGGCCTTCATCGTCAACCGCATCCTTTTGCCGATGATCAACGAGGCGATCTACACGCTCTATGAAGGCGTCGGCACGGTCGAGGCGATCGACACGGCGATGCGGCTTGGCGCCAATCACCCGATGGGCCCGCTGCAGCTCGCCGACTTCATCGGCCTCGACACCTGCCTGTCGATCATGCAGGTGCTGCACGACGGCCTGTCGGACTCCAAGTACCGCCCCTGCCCGCTGCTGGTGAAATATGTCGAGGCCGGCTGGCTCGGCCGCAAGACCGGCCGCGGCTTCTACGACTATCGCGGCGAGGTCCCGGTTCCGACGCGCTGACCGCGAGGGCGGCCATGCCGACCGCCTACGCCTTTCGGCTGCCGGTCCCGCCGCGGCGGCGGCGAAGCTACTCCGGATCGGTGCAGAGCATCCTTTGAGGTGAGCGCCGGCGATATTGCGTTTGCCGGCCCCGCCGCCATTCTTGTCCCGTTGAATCTCCGAGCGACCGGTCGCGGTCGAAGAGAGCGCCCGTTGCGGCGAGGACGGCATGGCAAGAGCTTGGGCGCAAGGTTCCGGCGGGGGCCGGGTCGGACCGGTCGATTCGCTGCGGTGCCTTGCCATGACCGCGGTGGTGGCGCAGCACAGCGGCCTGATGCCCTTCGGATGGACCGGGGTCTGGCTGTTCTACGTCATCTCGGGCTTCGTCGTCACCCTGAGCGTGATCGGCCGTGAGGACGAGGCAGAACCGAGACAGCGGCTGGTCCGCTTCTTCGGCCGCAGGATCCGCCGGATCGTTCCCGTCTACTATCTCTATGTACTGGCCGGCATAGGGTTCACGCTTCTCCTCGGCGGGCAGGTCGACGGCCTCGCTGCCGGATCGCTGCTCGGCTTCTTCAACAACGTGACGATGGCGCTTGGCCGCGGCGAACTGGCCGGCTGGCCGGCGGGACATCTCTGGACCATCTCGGTGGAGATGCAGTTCTACCTGGTCTACGGGGTGATCCTGGTCTTCGTCCCGCGCAGGATCGTGGTCGCCCTGCTGCTTGCGGCACTGCCCCTGGCACCGGCGCTGCGCGGGCTCGCATCGGCGGGGCTGACGGCGCTCGCCTGGGCCGACGAGGCCAAGGCCTACGCCATCTATTCGGGCCCGTTCCTGCACATGGACGCCTTTGCCGCGGGCTCGCTGCTCGCATTCGCGAGCCGCAGGCAGCTCCTGGCGAGGATCGCGACGCCGCTGGCGGCTTTCGGCCTGATCGCCTTCATCGGCTACGCGGCAACCTATGTCTACGTGAACCACGCCGTCGTCGGCGCGCGCGGCATCGACGTGCTGCGCAACGTCGTCTCGGGCATCATCTGGGGCCAGCATAGGGAAATCGTCGCCTATTCGGCGATCATAGCCGCGTCGGCTGGCCTGGTCGCGCTGGCCGCGACCAGGCACCCGGCACTCGACTGGCTGCTGCGGCATCCGCTGCTGCAGCGGATCGGGGAGATCTCCTACGGCGCCTATGTCTATCATGCGCTGGCAATCACCATCGCCTGGCAATTGCTGTTCCGGCATGTCGACGTGCCGGCCGGCGGCCTGCCCGTCGCCTATCGGCTGCTGCTGTTCTGCAGCTCCTATCTCCTGACCATCGCGATGGCCGAGATCTCGTTCCGCTATTTCGAGGGCCGCTTCCTGGCGCCGCGGCCGAAGAGCGGCACGCTCTCCGCCCGACCCTCGTCGTCCACCAACTAGGCGCGCCTCAGACCCGCTTGCCGTCGCTGCCGAAGAAATGCAGCTTCTCGCGCCGGGCGAAGACCGGCAGTTGGTCGCCGGCCACGACATCGGTGCGGCCGGGCACGCGCACGACGACGCGGCTGCCGGCCGCCTGGCAGTAGAGGAAGCTCTCGGCGCCGACAGGCTCGACGCCCTCGACATTTGCCATCAGCCTGAGCCCGCCCTCGGAGGCCGGGCCGTCGGCGCCGACCTCGCAATCCTCGGGCCGGAAGCCGAGCGTCACGGCGTTGGCGGGGACGGCAGGCAACGTCACCGCGCCCTCGAGCTGGCCGCTGCGCAGCGGCAGAAGGTTCATCGGTGGCGCGCCGATGAAGGAGGCGACGAAGGTCGACGCCGGCTTCTCGTATATATCGAGCGGCGCGCCAAGCTGTTCGACCAGCCCGGCATTCATCACCACCAGAACGTCGGCCAGCGTCATCGCCTCCAACTGGTCGTGGGTGACGTAGACGGAGGTCACGCCGAGATTGCGCTGCAGGTTCTTGATCTCGACACGCATCTGGCCGCGCAACTTGGCGTCTAGGTTGCTGAGCGGCTCATCGAACAGGAACACCTTGGGGCTGCGCACGATGGCGCGGCCCATGGCGACGCGCTGGCGCTGGCCCCCGGACAGTTCGCGCGGGCGGCGCTCCAGCAGGTGTTCCAGCTCCAGCGTCCTGGCCGTCGAGCGCACGCGCTTGTCGATCTCGTCCTTCGGCGTGCCGCGGTTGCGCAGGCCATAGGCCATGTTGTCGTAGACCTTCATATGCGGATAGAGCGCATAGTTCTGGAACACCATGGCGATGTCGCGCTCGGTCGGGCCGACCGCGTTGACCACCTTGCCGTCGATGGCGCAGCTGCCCGACGAGATGGTCTCCAGCCCCGCGATCATGCGCAAGAGCGTGGACTTGCCGCAGCCGGAGGGGCCGACCAGCACGCACAGCGCCTTGTCGGGAATGGCGATGGACACGCCCTTCACGGCTTCGACGCCGCCGGCATAGACCTTGCGGACGTCCTTGAGATCGACGGTTGCCATTATTTCTCCGTTTCGACGAGGCCGCGGACGAACCAGCGCTGCATGAACACGACCACCAGGATCGGCGGCACGATGGCTAGCATGGAAGTGACCATCACCAGATGCCATTCGGTGTCGGCATCGGCGAACGAGATCATCTTCCTCAGCGCAATGACGATGGTGTTCATGTCGTTGCGGTTGGTGACCAGAAGCGGCCAGAGATATTGCGTCCAGCCATAGATGAAGAGGATGACGAAAAGCGCCGCGATGTTGGTGCGCGACAGGGGAAGAAGGATGTCCTTGAAGAAGCGCCAGGGCCCCGCGCCGTCGACCCGCGCCGCTTCGACCAGTTCGCCCGGAATGGTGAGGAAGAACTGGCGGAACAGTAGCGTCGCGGTCGCCGAGGCGATCAGCGGCACGATCAGGCCGGTGTAGGTGTCGATCAGGCCGAGATCGACCATCACCTTGTAGGTGGGCAGGATGCGCACTTCGACCGGCAGCATCAGGGTGATGAAGATCAGCCAGAAGAAGAACATCCGGCCGGGGAAGCGGAAGAACACGATGGCATAGGCCGACAGGATCGAGATGACGATCTTGCCGATTGCGATGCCGAAGGCGACGATGGTGGTGTTGAGGAGCAGCGTCGTGACGCTGACCCCGCCGATGCGGCCGACGCCGCCGAACAGCGCCTCGCGATAGTTGTTGAAGAACTCACCGCCCGGCAGCAGCGGCAGCGGCGGGCGCAGGATGGTCTGCAGCGAATGGGTCGAGGCGACGAAGGTGTAATAGATCGGGAACGCCACGACCAGGATGCCGAGGATCAGCACCAGATGGGAGATGAAGGTGCGGATGGGGTGGTGTTCGGTCATGGGCGGGCCTCCCCTTCCTTCTCCCCGTTCACGGGGAGAAGGTGGCTGAGCGTAGCGAAGCCGGATGAGGGGCAGCGCCCCACATGCGAAGGGCAGCTCCGCCCCTCATCCCCCTGCCGGGACCTTCTCCCCGTGAACGGGGAGAAGGGAGAAAGCCGCTCACCCATAGTGCACCTTCTTCTCGACATAGCGGAACTGGATGGCGGTGAGCACGATGACGATGACCATCAGGATCACCGATTGCGCTGCCGAGTCGCCGAGGATGAGATTGACGAAGCCGTCGTTGTAGACCTTGTAGACCAGCGTCTCGGTGGACTTGCCCGGGCCGCCGCCGGTGACGGCGTGGATGATGCCGAAGGTGTCGAAGAAGGCGTAGACGGTGTTGACCACCAGGAGGAAGAAGGTCGTCGGCGCAAGCAGCGGGAAGACGATCGTCCAGAAGCGCTTGGTCGGCTTGGCGCCGTCGATGGCCGCCGCCTCGATCAGCGTCTTGGGGATCGCCTGCAGGCCGGCGACGAAGAACAGGAAATTGTAGCTGATCTGCTTCCAGGCCGCGGCGGCGACCACCAGGACCATCGCCTGCGAGCCGTCGAGCAGCGGATCCCAGCGGATGCCGAGCCAGCGCAGGCCGTAGGCCAGCGAGCCGATCGACGGGTTGAACAGGAACAGCCAGAGCATGCCGGCGATCGCGGGCGCCACCGCGTAGGGCCAGATCATCAGCGTGCGGTAGATGCCCTTGCCGCGCACCACCTTGTCGGCCATGACGGCGAGCAGCAGGGCCGTGCCCATGGCGACGACGGCGGTGGCGATCGAAAAGACGATCGTGACCTGGACCGAATTGAGATAGTTCGGGTCCGACAGCACCTTCTTGAAGTTGGCGAACCAGACGAATTTCGACGACAGGCCGAACGGGTCCTCCCTGAGCATCGACTGGTACAGCGCCTGACTGGCCGGCCAGTAGAAGAACACCAGCGTGATCGCCAGCTGCGGCGCCACCAGCAGATAGGGCAGGATCTTGTTGGGAAAGACGACGCGTGGGGTCAATACGGGCCTCGTGTTGGGCGGTTTGCCAAGGGCGGGCTGATTGTCTCAGAAACCGCCTGTCGGCTCAGCGTTTGCGCCGCCCCTCATCCGCCTGCCGGCACCTTCTCCCCGTGAAGGACGGGGAGAAGGGACAAGCGGGAACGTGGACGCCCCCTCTCCCCGTTCTTCACGGGGAGAGGGTAAGGGTGAGGGCAATCCTGGTCGGACCGACCGGATCAGTTCCCCAGCGCTTCCTGGATCGCCTTGTTGCCGCGCGCAACGATGTTGTCGAGCGCCTGCTGTGCAGTCTGCTGGCCGGCGAGCATCTTTTCATACTCTTCGTTCTCGATGTCGCGGACCTGCGGCAGGTTGACGAGGCGGACGCCCTTCGAGTTTTCGGTCGGGGCCTTGCCCATCATCTGCTTGATCGGGATCTCGCGGGCCGGGTTCTTGTCGTAGAAGCCGGACTTCTTGGTCTCCTCGTAGGCCGCAAGCGTGACCGGCAGGTAGCCCGATACCTGGTGCAGGCGCGCCTGGATCGGGGTCTGCGACAGGAAGTTGAAGAAGGCGGCGACGCCCTTGTACTGGTCGTCGGAGAGGCCGTTGAACACCCACAGCGACGCGCCGCCGGGGATGGTGTTCTGCGGCGCGCCCTGGGCTTCCGGCTCGTAGGGAAGCTGGCCGGTGCCGTAGTTCATGCCCGACTTGACGACGTCGCCGAGACCGCCCGAGGACTCGGTGAAGATGCCGCATTCACCGGCGAGGAAGATCTGCTTGGCCTCCGAAGTGCGGCCGCCATACTTGAAGGTGCCGTCCTTGGCGAGGTCGGCCAGTTCCTGGAAGTGCTTGACGAAGACCGGCGAGTTGATCTTCAGCTCGACGTCGGTGCCGGCGATGCCGTTTTCGTTGGTGCCGTAGGACAGGTTGTTCCAGGCGGCGAAATTCTCGGTATGGATCCAGGTCAGCCAGGTCGAGGTGAAGCCGCAGGGAGCTGCGCCGCTGGTCTTGATCTTCTTGGCCGCTTCCCAGACTTCCGGCCAGGTCTTGGGCGGATTGTCGACGTCGAGGCCCGCCTTCTGGAAGATGTCCTTGTTGTAGTAGAGGATCGGCGAGGACGAGTTGTAGGGGAACGAGAGCATCGTGCCGTCGGGCTTCGAATAATAAGAGACGATGCCGGGCAGGTACTGGCTCTTGTCGAAGGCCTGGCCGCCCATGGACAGGATCTCGGCTACCGGCTTGATGGCGCCTTCGGCGGCCATCATCGTGCCCGTGCCCGCGTCGAAGACCTGCATGATCGCCGGCGGCTGCTTGGCGCGGAACGCGGCGATGCCGGCATTCAGCGTCTCGGGATAGGTGCCCTTGAAGACCGGAACGATCTTGTAGTCGCTCTGGCTGGCGTTGAATTCCTTGGAAAGAGTCTCGACCACCTCGTTGTTCGCGCCGGTCATGGCGTGCCACCACGTGATCTCCGTGACGGCGAAGGCGGAGGTGCTGGACAACATCGTGATTGTCGCGGCAAATCCGGCCGCGAAGCCTAGGGTCTTCATGTCTCACTCCCGTTCTGGTTGGCGAAAGGTTTAGTTCCGCGGGGAGCAGTATTGACGGTTTGTGACAGCCCTACAACAGTTTTGTAGCGATCGTATGAAGGTCGCGGCCGGCGCGCATCGCTTTCACTTGCGGCGCAGCTCCGGAAATCAGTTTCGCTTTTCCGAAAACCGAAAATGGTTTGCCGAAAAACCGCCACTCCGCCGGCTTTGAAAATGCCGGCTAAGGAAAGGGCTGACTGCCTGTAGCATGCGGCCGTCTGCCCTTTCGCCGAGCCAGCCGGCGAAAGAGCGCCGATGGTCATGCAACCCGCGGCTGCATATCCACAATTCGGCGCAAGCGCCGCCGCCCTTACAGCGCCAATGCCGCCTCGATCAGCTTCTTGGCGTCCGGGCTCGCCCATTCCGCCGGGCCGTTCATGTTGGCCAGGAGGCAGCCCTCGCCGTCGATCAGCAGCGTGACCGGCAGGCCGAGCGCGAGGCCTCGCGTCTTGAGATCGTTGAAGACGGTCAGCGTGTTGTCGCGGTAGTAGCCGAGCGACGCGATGCCGATCTCCTGCAGGAACTTCTTCGGCTTGGTGTCGTCGCCGGTATCGACGTTAATCGCCACGACCTCGAAATTCTCCCCGCCCATCTCGCGCTCCAGCGCGTCCAGCGCCGGCATCTCGGCGCGGCAGGGCGCACACCAGGTCGCCCACAGATTGACCAGCAGGACGCGCCCCTTCTGGTCGCCGATGGTCATCGGCTTGCCATCAGGGCCGTTGAAGGCGAGTTCCTTGAGCGACTGGGGCGGGTCGGCCGGCATCATCGCCGCCACCTGGCCGGTGGCGGCGGCACCGATCTTCTTGGCGGCGTCGGCCTTGGCGGCGCAGACCTTGTCCTGGCTGCTGGCGTCGGCGGCGACGGTGGCCGCCGTACCGGCAGCCAGCTCGGTGTCGTTGTTGCCACGAAGGGTGGTGGTGACATATACCGCGACCGCGCCGGCGAACACGCCCGCAACGGCGGCAATCAGGATATGGCGTGGCGCGGGAAACATTTTCTGCGGTCCATCTGTTCAGTTTCTCTCCGGAGCCGGGGTATCACGATGAGCGACAAGAAGGCCAGCAACCAGATGTGGGGCGGACGTTTTGCCTCGGGCCCGGCCGCGATCATGGAAGCGATCAACGCCTCCATCGGCTTCGACAGGAAGCTCTACGCCCAGGACATCCGCGGTTCGGTCGCCCACTCCGAGATGCTGGCGGAAACGGGCATTATTTCGGCCGCGGATCAACAGAAAATCGCTCACGGCCTGAACACGATCTTGCGAGAAATCGAGGACGGCAAGTTCGAATTCTCGACCCGGCTGGAAGACATCCACATGAATGTCGAGGCGCGCCTCGCCGATCTGATCGGCCCGGCGGCCGGCCGCCTGCACACGGCGCGGTCGCGCAACGACCAGGTGGCGGCCGACTTCCGCCTCTGGGTCAAGGACGAGTTCCACCGCGTCGCGGTCGCGCTGAAGGGCCTCATCGCCGCCTTCCTCGAACGCGCCGAACAGCATTCCGCGACCGTCATGCCCGGTTTCACCCATCTCCAGACGGCGCAGCCTGTGACCTTCGGCCACCATTGCATGGCCTATGTCGAGATGTTCGCCCGCGACCTTTCCCGCGTCCGCGACGCGATCGAGCGCATGGACGAGAGCCCGCTGGGCGCGGCAGCGCTTGCCGGCACGGGCTTCCCCATCGACCGCTTCCAGACGGCCAAGGCACTCGGCTTCCGCGAGCCGACCCGCAACTCGCTCGACAGCGTGTCGGACCGCGACTACGCGCTGGAGTTCCTGTCGGTGGCGGCGATCTGCGCCACGCACCTGTCGCGGCTGGCCGAGGAGATCGTCATCTGGTCGACGCCGCAGTTCGGCTTCGTGCGCCTGTCGGACAGCTTCTCCACCGGTTCCTCGATCATGCCGCAGAAGAAGAACCCCGACGCGGCCGAGCTGGTGCGCGCCAAGACCGGTCGCGTCAACGGCCACCTGATCGGCCTGCTGACCGTCATGAAGGGCCTGCCGCTGACCTATTCGAAGGACATGCAGGAAGACAAGGAAGCGGTGTTCGACGCCGCCGAGACGCTCGACCTGATGCTCGCCGCCATGACCGGCATGGTCGGCGACATGACCGTCAACGAGCAGGCGATGAAGAAGGCGGCCGGCTCGGGCTACTCGACCGCGACGGATCTCGCCGACTGGCTGGTGCGTTCGCTCGGCATGCCGTTCCGCGAGGCCCATCACGTCACCGGCCGGGCCGTGGCGCTGGCCGAAAGCAAGAAGGTGGGGCTGGAGAAGCTCACGCTCGAGGAGCTCAAGGCGATCCATGACGGCATCACCCAGGACATCTTCTCGGTGCTGTCGGTGCAGAACTCGGTGAAGAGCCGCACCTCGTTCGGCGGCACCGCGCCCGCCGAGGTCAAGAAACAGGTGCGCTACTGGAAGAAGCGCCTTACGAAAGCGTGATCGAGCCGGGGTGCAAAGCCCAAGAATCTCCGCTACAAGCAGCGGGGGAATTTTCGCGGACGGATGGATCATGACCGCTGGCAGGATTTTGGTGACGCTCGGGCTGATCGCTGCGGTCGGGTTGGTTTCGGCCTGCGGCCGCAGGGGCGGCCTCGACACGCCTTACGACGCCGCCGTGCAGGCGCGCAAGGACGCCCAGAAGGCCGGCCAGCCGGTGCCCGCAGAACCGCAGAAACCGGTGGCGGACAAGCCCTTCATCCTCGATCCGCTGATCTGAGCGGCACCCCACCTTTCGAAAGCCTACTGCCGTGAACCACTTCGACTACCGCGACGGCGTCCTGCATGCCGAAGACGTGGCGCTGACCGACATCGCCGCCGCCGTCGGCACGCCGTTCTACTGCTATTCGACGGCAACGCTGACCAGGCACTTCAAGGTCTTTTCCGCGGCCTTCGCCGATCTCGACGCGCTGGTCTGCTACGCGCTCAAGGCCAACTCCAACCAGGCGGTGCTGAAGACGCTCGCCAGGCTCGGCGCCGGCGCCGACGTGGTGTCGGAGGGCGAGATGCGGCGCGCGCTGGCCGCCGGCATTCCGGCAAGCAAGATCCTGTTCTCCGGCGTCGGCAAGACGGCGCGCGAGATGGACTTTGCACTCGAGGCCGGCATCCTGTGCTTCAACGTCGAATCCGAGCCGGAGCTGGAGTTGCTATCGCATCGCGCATTGGCCAACGGCACGAAGGCGCCAGTTTCGCTGCGCATCAACCCGGACGTCGACGCCAAGACGCACAAGAAGATCTCCACCGGCAAGGCCGAGAACAAGTTCGGCATCCCGATGCAGCGCGCCCGCGAGGTCTATGCCCGGGCAGCAAGCCTGCCCGGCATCGAGGTGACCGGCATCGACATGCATATCGGCAGCCAGATCACCGAGCTGCAGCCCTTCGACGATGCCTTCGCGCTGCTGGCCGACCTGGTCGAGACGCTGCAGGCCGACGGCCACGCCATCGACCATGTCGACCTCGGCGGCGGCCTCGGCATTCCCTACAAGACCGACAACAATCCGCCGCCACTGCCCGACGCCTATGCCAGGATCGTGCACAAGCACGTCGCCAAGCTCGGGCTCAAGGTGATGTTCGAGCCGGGCCGCCTGATCGTCGGCAATGCCGGCATCCTGGTGTCCGAAGTGATCTTCGTGAAGGAAGGCGACGCCAAGAACTTCCTCATCGTCGACGCGGCGATGAACGACCTGATCAGGCCTACGCTCTACGACGCCTATCACGACATCCGCCCGGTGGTTCAGCCACGGGCCGATGCCCCGCGCATGTCGGTCGACATCGTCGGCCCCGTCTGCGAGACCGGCGACTATCTCGGCCTCGACCGCGACCTGCCGAGGCTCGAGGCCGGCGACCTGATCGCCGTCGGCACGGCCGGGGCCTACGGGGCGGTCCAGGCGGGCACCTACAACACGCGGCTCCTAGTGCCCGAAGTCCTGGTCGACGGCGACCGCTTCCACGTCGTGCGCAAGCGCCAGACCTATGACGAGCTGATCGGACTCGACTCGCTGCCGGACTGGCTGTGAGGAGGAGACCGAGCAGCCACAGGTCTGGTGCAGTTGGTCGGCCGTGCGTCCTTCGACAGGCTCAGGATGAGGACCGTCCGCGCTGGTGAGCGTCAGGTGATTGGAACCGGTTGACGGGCGTCGATTGGAAATACTCGACAAGACAGTGATAGCGCTGGCGGTCCTGCTGAAAAGTCCAACGAGACAGCGCCAGCAGCGCCGGTCCTCATCCTGAGCCTGTCGAAGGACGCACAACCGACCAACCGCATTCAATCAGCAGCGAGTTTGGCAAGCATCACCTTGGCGGCGGCTCCTTTCACGATTGTGTTGGTCGCCTCGCGTTCGCCGTGATTGATGATATTCTCTAGCGATGGCGGCGCGGGATGCGCCGCCCAACCGGAAGGGCCGATGACCGAACGGGCCAGATCAGCACTGCATCGCGACATAGCCGCCAGCCTGGGCAGGACGCGCCTGGCCATCGGCACGGCGATGCTGGTCGAGCGCGGCTGGCCCTTGGTGCTGCCGCTGCTCGTCATCGCCAGCCTGTTCCTCAGCCTGTCCTGGCTGGGGGTCTTCAGGCTGTTGCCCGACATGGCGCGGCTGGTGCTTGGCGCCGCATTCGCGGTCGCGGGCCTCGCGTCGCTCTATCCGCTGCGCTTCTTCCGGCTGCCCTCCTGGGCCGAAATCGACAGCCGCGTCGAGCGGGCGAACAAGCTCGAACACACGCCGGTGCAGGTCCAGACCGACCGCCCCTCGGGCCGGCCCGACAATTTCGCCGACGCGCTCTGGCGCGAACACCAGAAGCGCATGGCCGAGAGGCTCGGCAGGCTGGGCGGCGACCTGCCGCGAACCCGGGTGCCGGAACGCGATCCCTGGGCGCTGCGCGCGGCGGCGGCGCTGCTGTTCGTGATTGCCTTCGCTTTTTCCTTCGGGCCGTGGGGCGGCCGTGTCGGCGACGTTTTCCAGACGCATGCGGCGCGCGACGCAGTGCCCCCGCGCATCGACGCCTGGGTGACGCCGCCGCCCTATACCGGCAAGGCTCCGATCTTCCTGACGGCCGGCGCCGGACGCGAAGCAGCCGTGCTCACGGTGCCGCAAGGCAGCGAGCTGTCGCTGCGCGTCACCGGCGGCACCGGCGAGGAGACGCTCGCCTTCACCGCCCCGGACGGTGAGGCGCGCGACATCGCGCCGGCCGCGCCGAAGACCGACGCGGCAAAGCCGGCCGCCGCCGGGCCGGTCGCCGCGGTGCGGCAGTTCTCCGACAAGCTCGACGCCGAAGGCCGGCTGACGCTCAAGTCCGGCGAGGATGAACTCGGCAGCTGGGCCTTTGCGGTGACGCCCGACAGCCCGCCGGCCATCCGCTTCGTCGGCGAGCCCAGGCGCGCCGTCAACGGCACCTTCGAGCTCAGCTACCAGATCGAGGACGACTACGGCGCAGCCTCCGCCCGGACCGACTTCGCTCTCGCCGAACCGCAGGCGCCCGGCGCACGGCCACTCTACGGGCGGCCGGAAATGCCGCTGTCGCTGCCGCGCCGCGGCGCCGGCAACAAGCCCACCAAGGCGACACGCGACCTGACCGAGCATGTCTGGGCCGGTACCGAGGTGAAGCTGACGCTTCTCGCCGTCGACGACGCCGGCCAGGAGGCCAGGAGCGAGACCAAGACGCTGGTGCTTCCCGAGCGGCCCTTCACCAATCCGCTGGCGCGGGCGGTCATCGAGCAGCGCCGGCTGCTCGGCCTCGATGCCAACGCCAAGGCCCGCGTGCTCGCCCTCATGGACGCCATCACGCTCCGGCCCGAGGACACGATCGACAACCTGTCGCACTACCTGGCGCTGATCAGCGCCCGCACCCGCCTGAAGATGGCGACGACGGACGACCAGCTGCGCGAGGTGGTCTCCTATCTCTGGGAGGTGGCGCTCGGCATCGAGGAGGGCGACCTTTCCACCGCCGAGAAGCGGCTGCGTCAGGCGCAGCAGGCGCTGCAGGACGCGCTGGAGCGCGGCGCCGGCGACGAGGAGATCGACAAGCTGATGGCCGAGTTGCGCGCCGCCATGGACGAGTTCCTGCGCGAGTTCGCCGAGCGTGCCCAGCAGAACCAGAACGCGCAGTTGCCCGCCCCCGGACAAGAGCTGCGCCAGAGCGACCTGCAGCGAATGCTCGACCAGATCGAGAACCTGGCGAAGTCGGGCAATCGCGACCAGGCCAGGGAGCTCTTGTCGCAGCTTCAGGACATGATGAACAACCTGCAGGCGGGACGGCGCCAGCGCGGCCAGCAGGGCCAGCAGAACTCCGAGCTGCGCCAGCAGATGGACAAGCTCGGCGAGATCATGCGGCGCCAGCAGGAGACGATGAACGAGACCTTCCGCATGGACCAGATGCAGCGCGGCCAGCAGCCGGGCCAGGACCAGGGCGAAGAGTTCGGCGACAACGGCCAGCCCGGCCAGGACCAGCAGCAGGGCCGGGGCCAGCAGGGACGTCCGATGACCCCGCAGGAATTCGCCGACGCGCTCAAGCAGCTGCAGGAGGGCCAGGGCCAGCTGGAGAAGGACCTGGAGGCGCTGATGAAGGGCCTCGAAGGCCTGGGCATCAAGCCGGGCGAAGGCTTCGGCGAGGCGGGCAAGTCCATGAACCAGGCCGAGGGCGCGCTGCGCGACGGTGAAGGCGACCGCGCCGTCGGCCACCAGGGCCGGGCGCTGGAAGCGCTGCGCAAGGGCGCCCAGGACATGATGCAGCAGATGCAGGCGATGCAGGGCGACGAGGGCGGCAGCGAGGAAGGCGGCCGCCAGCGCAACGCCGACCGCGATCCGCTCGGCCGGCCGCGCGCCACGACGGGCCCGGACTTCGGCGATTCCGTCAAGGTGCCCGACGAGATCGACGTGCAGCGCGCCCGCCAGATCCTCGATGCGATCCGCAAGCGCCTCGGCAACGCGCTGAGCCCGGAACTCGAGCGCCAGTATCTCGAACGCCTGCTCGAGCTCAAGTAGCTGCAACCGACGCCCGGCGCCGTCGCGCCCGGCGACCGGGGCGGTATCCCGGCCCAGGCGCATCAATCGGGCCCATGCAACATCGGAAAGCCGCGGACGGCCTCTCGCCGCCCCCGGTCAGCCGGCCATGCCGGCCTCGCGGGCGAGCTCGAAGTCCTTCTGGCTGTAGCGTTGGAAGGCGGGCCGCGCCGCCAGCCGCTCGAAGTAGGCCCGGAACACCGGCTTCTCCGGCAGGACCTTCAGCACGCGGATGCCGTAGTTGATGCCGCCGCCGATCTGCGTGTCCGCCGCGGTGAAGCGGTCGCCGGCGATGTAGGGCCGCGACGACAGCGTACGTTCGAGATTGGCGACCATCTCGGCGAACGAGCCGTAGGAATAGCCGCCGCCCATGAACTCGTGGCCGTGGGCCTTGGCGGCCAGCACCGGGTCGAACACCGCATCGGCATAGACGAGCCAGGTGAGATAGGGCCCGCGCATCGCATCGCCGACCGCCGGCGCGAGACCGGCCTTGGGAAAGGCATCGCAGAGATAGGCGCAGATCGCCGCCCGCTCGGTGACGACGACGCCGTCATGGACGATGGCCGGCACCTTCTTGTTGGGCTGGATGGCCCGGTAGTCCTCCGGCGCCCCGCCAGGCGCGCGGATATTGACCTTCTCGATCTCGTAGGGGACGCCGAGCTCCTCGAGGAGCCAGAGTATGCCCGAGGAGCGGGACCAGGGGGCGTGGTAGAATGTGATCATCTTCTCCTCCTCTTCACTGGCTGAGACCCTAGCACGGTCCTGCTGACAGCCTTTTGTCAGGATCAATGTCAGGAGAAATCGGTTGGTCCAGCGATCAGCCGCGCTGATGGAAAGCGTCGCGGATGGCATCCGCCATGGCGTCCACGGCTTCGCTCACGGCACGCGGATTCCGGTGCAGCACGACGCGGGTCGTATCGATCTGACCGAAGCCGTCGGCCTCGGTCAGTTCGCGGCAGTCGGGCGGGATGTTGCTGCGCGAAATCGGCGCGACCGCAAGGCCCGCGGTCACGGCGAGTACGAGGCCGTTGGTGGTGTCGCTGGTATAGGCGAAGCGGTAGTCGATGCCCCGGCTCTCCAGCGAATCGAGTACATAATCGCGAGACCAGCCGTCGCGGCCGTAGACGGCGATCGGCAGCGGCCGCTCCTGGTGGATATGATGGTGGTTGGAGGAAGCCCAGACCGTCGGATCCTGCATCAGGACCTCGGCTCCGGAAGGCGCCTGCCACTCGAAAACCACAGCCAGGTCAAGCTCTCCGGCGGCAAGGGCGGCCATTTGGGCGGCCGAATAGCCGAATCTGACGGTGACCTCGACCTGGGCATGTCGCTTGGCGAAGGCGCCCAGCGCCCGCGATAGGACCGGCTGGCCATACTCTTCGGGAATGCCGATACGCACCGGCCCGCCCAGTTGCGGAACCCGCATCGTCGAAGCCGTCTCGTCGAGCAGGTCGACGATGCGCCGGGCATTGCCGACGAGGTCGCCGCCGCGCCGGGTGAGTGCCACGCCGCGGGCGCCGCGCACGAACAGCTCGCCGCCGATCACCTCCTCGAGGCGTTTGATCTGCATGCTGATCGCCGACTGAGTGCGCCCAACCGCCTCGGCGGCGCGGGTGAAATTGCCGCTCTCGGCCACGGCGAGGAAGGTGCGCAGCAGATCGCTGTCGAGACGGACGGACATGGCCACCCCCGCCAGGCATCAGGATTTCTAATGACTGCCATCATTTCAATTCGTTTGCATAGAGTCAAACGGCAACCGATAGTCCGCTCACCCATTGGAAGGTGGCCGTCAGATGCGGCTACGGACTGGTGTTTACCGTCCTCACTTTCACCCGCCGCGGTTTTCTCGGCGGGTTTTTTCTTGGCAGGTCGCAATCCGGGAAGGTGGACCGGGGCTCCGGTCCGGGCGCTTCAACAGGCAGTCGCAACAGCTTCAGGCAACCACTTTCATGAACAGAACGCTTCTCGGCATCCTCTGCCTGTGCCTGGGTGTGCTGGTGTTTTCGATCCAGGACGCGCTGATCAAGGCCGTTGCCGGCACCTATCCGGTGGGCGAGGCGCTGCTGATCCGGGCGGTCGTGGCCCTGCCGCTGCTTCTGTTCATGGTCCACCGCGACGTTGGCCTCGGCGCCCTCGCCTCGCCCAACTGGCGCTTCCTCGCCTCGCGCTCGACGATCCTCTTCGTGTCCTACTGCGCCTACTACCTGGCGATACCGGCGCTGCCGATCGCCGATGCGGCGGCGCTGTTCTTCATGGCGCCGCTGATCATCATGGCGCTGGCCGGCCCCTATCTCGGCGAGCGGGTGCCGTGGCGGAGCCTGGCTGCGGGTGCCACCGGCCTCGTCGGCGTCGTCGTCATGGTCGATCCCGGCGCCGGCATCTTCGAGTGGGCGGCACTGCTGTCGCTCGCGTCGGCCTTCCTCTACAGCTTCTCGCAGCTGATGGCGCGCAGGATCGGCACGGCCGAAAGCGCCACGACCATGGCCTTCTACCAGAACGCCGCCTACCTGGTGGGAGCCCTGGCCATAACCGCGGTCTTCGCCGCGGCCGGCCTGCCGCGGGCGGGGCATCCGAGCCTCGATTTCCTGATGCGGCCCTGGGTATGGCCGACGCTGCACGACTTCCTGATGATGGCGGCCTGCGGCATCATCGCCGCCGTCGGCATGGTGCTGCTGGGGCAGGCCTACCGGCTGGCCCCCGCCAACAGGGCGGCGACCTTCGAATATACCGGGCTCTTGTGGGCGCCGCTGTGGGGCTTCCTGTTCTTTGCCGAGGTGCCGGACGGCGGCACGCTGATCGGCGCGCTGCTCATCGTCGGCGCGGGCATCTTCGCGCTCAATGTCGGTGGGCGTGCGCCTCAGGCGGCGCCGGCAAGCGCTGCCGTCGACTGACCGGACCTGACCAGCGCCAGCGAAACGCGGTCGCGGATGTCGGCGAGAGTGAACGGCTTCTGCACCACGTCCAGGATGATGGCGTCGAGTTCCTCGGCGCGCTCGCGCTGGTCGGCATAGCCGGTCATCAACAGGATCGGCAGGCCGGGAAAGGCGCGCGCCGCGGCCTGCGCCATCTCGATGCCGTCCATCTCCGGCATGCGGATGTCGGAGACGATCAGGTCGAAACGCCCGCCCGCGGCGCGGATGCAATCCAGCCCCTGTGCGCCGTCGCAGGCGACATCGACAGTGTGGCCGGCGCGTTCGAGCGCGCGGGCGGCGAGGGTGCGGACGGACTCATCGTCCTCGACGATCAGAAGCTTTGCCATGCTGCGATATTTGCCGCGACAGGTTGACGATTCCTGAAGGCCGCGCCATTTCACGCCTGCCCCGGCGTCAGGCGTCGCCCTTGACGACCCCGACGAAGGGCAGTTCGCGGAAGGCGTGCGCGACATCCATGCCATAGCCGACGACGAAGTAGTCGGGGCAGTCGAAGCCGACATAGTCGGCGTTGAGGTCGGTCTGCCGGCGCATGCGCTTGTCGAGCAGCACGGCGATGGAGCAGCTCTTGGCGCCGCGCGACAGCATCAGCTCGCGAGTGAACTTGAGCGTCTTGCCCGATTCGAGGATGTCGTCGATGAGCAGCACGTCCCTGCCCTTCACCTCGTTGTCGATGTCGCGCAGCACGCGCACCTCGCCGCTGGTGGTGCCCGAGCCATAGCTGGAGATGAAGATGAACTCGACCTCGGGCGACAGGCCGACGTCGTGCATGGCGCGGATCAGGTCGGCGGCGAAGACGAAGGACCCCTTGAGCACCGAGATCACCAAGAGGTCGGTGTAGTCGTGCGCCGCGATGTCCTTGGCGAGTTCCAGATTGCGCCGTGCAATCGCCGAAGCGGAGAACAGCACCTCGATTTCCTTGTCGCGCACAACCGGCATGACGTCATCCTATTCCGAGAAAGCGACCGTAACGGTCCGTATCCCGTTCATAGGCACGTCGAGGCGGCTCGAAAAGTCCCATCTTGCCCCAGGCGCAACGCGGGCGGCCCCTGTCCCCAGCCTGTAGTGCAGCATCCTGCCGTCATTGGTGGCGATCGAGACGTCGATCGGCGGCAGTTCGGACGTGCCGCTGCCATCGTTGACGGCGGCACCGTCGACGAGCAGCACCGGCCTCTGGCCGGACAGGTCGACGCGCGAATTGATTTCGGCGATCCGGAACGATGCGCCCGGGCCGGAGAACGGCAGCGCCGACGCGCGCAGGACGGCATGGCCGCCGGACACCCAGAAGGCCGCGGCCGCCAAGGCAACGCCTGCGAGCCAGAAGGCCGCGCCGCCGCGGCTGCGGGGCGCGGGCTGCCGCGTCCCGGCAAGGCGCAGCATGTCCATGCCCTCCGTCACGGCGGACTGGTCGGGAAAGGCCGCCTGCGCCGCGCCTGATTCGCCGTCGGCCGGGCCGGCGGGCAGCACTTCGAAATCCGCATCGACGATGTCGGCCAGGTCGCGCTGCGGCGCCTGGGCGCATGTGTCGCGGCTGCCTGCGGCCATGATTTCGCCGGAAACCGGGCGTGCTTTCCGCGCGTCAGCCATCGGACCCCTTAGACATTCTGCCGGAAGTGGGTAAACGGAATTGGTTAATGCTTCGCCACCGGGGTGTTTCGCGCCTCGACACGGTCCGGAAATTAACCATTCGTTAACCATGCGGACCCATGGTCGTTTCGTAGAAACGGGCGGCGAGGGTCCCGAACCATTTACGGGATCAATCAAGGTCAGCAGCACGTGATCCGCTTCGAGAATGTCGGCCTCAGATACGGAATGGGTCCGGAGATCCTGCGCGATGTCTCCTTCCACATTCCCGAGCGCTCGTTCCAGTTCCTGAGCGGGCCTTCCGGTGCCGGCAAGACCACGCTGCTGCGGCTGCTGTTCCTGTCGCTCAAGCCGACGCGCGGGCTGATCCGCATCTTCGACAAGGACCGTTCCCGCATCACCCGGGCCGAACTGCCGCTGCTGCGCCGGCGCATCGGGGTGGTATTCCAGGATTTCCGCCTGCTCGACCACATGACCACCTACGAGAACGTCGCCCTGCCGCTGCGCGTGCGCGGCCGCGAGGAGGCGAGCTACCGCACCGACGTCACCGAACTGCTGAAGTGGGTCGGGCTCGGCGAGCGCATGCACGTGCTGCCACCGGTGCTGTCGGGCGGCGAGAAGCAGCGCGCCGCGATCGCCCGCGCGCTGATCGAACAGCCCGAGGTCCTGCTCGCCGACGAGCCCACGGGCAACGTCGACCCGCCGCTGGCGCGGCGCCTGCTCAGGCTGTTCATCGAGCTCAACCGGCTCGGCACCGCCGTCGTCATCGCCACCCACGACCTCGGCCTGATGGACCAGGTCGACGCCCGTCGCATGATCCTCACCGGCGGGAGGCTCGACATCTATGATTGACGGTTCCGGTCAGCTCCATGCGGACGAGCCCGAATTCGAGGACGAGTTCGACGACGCCGCGCCGCAGCGCGCCCAATCGCACGTCCAGCGCCGGACAGCGCCCATCGTGCCGTCGCAGAACGTCGCCGGCCGGGCGCTGGTGCTGGTCATCGCCATCATGACCTTCCTGTCGTGCCTGACGTTCGGCGCGGTCACGCTCGTCCGCGACACCGCCTCGGTCTGGGAGAGCCAGATTTCGCGCGAGGCGACGATCCAGGTCAAGCCGGCCGAGGGGCTGGACATGGAGGCAGCCCTCGAGACCGCAGCGCGCATCGCCAGCGAATTCCCCGGCGTGCGCGCCACCAGGATCGTCGACCGCGACGCCACGGCGCGCCTGCTCGAACCATGGCTCGGCAAGGGGCTGAACATTGACGAACTTCCGGTGCCGCGCCTGGTGATCGTCACCATCGACGAGAACGGGCCGCCCGACTTCCAGGCCATACGCGAGGCGATCGCGCCCAAGGTCCCGACCGCTTCGCTGGACGATCACCGCACCTGGGTCGACCGGCTGGTGGCGATGGCGCGCACGACGGTGACCATCGGCACCGGCGTGCTCGTGCTGATGCTCGCCGCGACCGTGCTGTCGGTGGTCTTCGCCACGCGCGGCGCCATGGCCGGCAACGGCCACATCATCGAGGTCCTGCATTTCGTCGGCGCCGAAGCGCGCTTCATCGCCCGCGAGTTCCGCCGCCACTTCCTGCTCACCGGCATGAAGGGCGCGGCTGCCGGCGGCCTGGCCGCGGTGCTGGTCTTCATCGTCTTCTCGTGGTGGTCGTCGCGCAATCTCGCCACCCCCCAGGCCGACCAGGCGACCGCCCTGTTCGGCAACTTCGCCATCGGCGCCAATGGCTACCTCGGCGTGGCCGTGGTGGTTGCCGTGATCGGTGCGCTGACCGCGGCCACCTCGCATTTCACCGTCGTCGCCTATCTCGACGAGATCGACATGCACCAGCCGGACGGGATGTAGGACATGAGCATCTCATCACGAAATGTGTCGCATCGTCATGGAATGTGCGAAACTGGGCTCTGCAAATGCCGCAAAGCCTGCATAATCATGGTGCCGTGATGGGACAGGACGCACTCGCCGCATCGGGGACGGTTTCAGCACCAAGGTTCCGCCCGGCCGTGCGCGGCCCGCGCCGGAGGACCGTCGTTCTGCGCCGCATGCTCTTCGTTCTCGTCATCGCAGCGCTCGTATTCGCCGGCGGTTTCGGCATATTCGCCACCCATGTGAGCAGCCTGAGCACGCCCGACAACCCGTCGAAGGCCGATGCCATCATCGTGCTCACCGGCGGCCAGTCGCGGCTCGACGCGGCCATGGACCTGCTCAAGGCCGACAAGGGCGAGCGCCTCCTGATCAGCGGCGTGCACCCCTCCGCGACCCGCCGCCAGCTGCAGCTCGCCACCGGCAGCGACACGGCGCTGTTCAACCGCGTCGACATCGACCGCGCCGCGCTCGACACGATCGGCAATGCCGTGGAAAGCGCCAAGTGGGTGCAGAACCACGCCTACCAGCGCGTCATCCTGGTCACCAACAACTACCACATGCCGCGCAGCCTGCTCGAGCTGGGGCGGCTTTTGCCTCGCGCCACCCTCGATCCCTATCCGGTGGTCAACACCAGGCTCGACAAGGGCAACTGGCTGGCCAAGCCGGAGGCGCTGCGCGTGCTGTTCATCGAGTACAACAAATACCTGCTGGCGCTGGCGCGCGGGATCGTGCCGGTCAAGCCGAGCACCGAAAACGTGCTGGTCGTGCAGGCCGAAGCCGCCGAATAGCAGGCAGGGCCAGCCTTCGCTGCGACAGGCATTTTCTTTTTTTGGCCGCTTGGTGTAACGAACGGCGGATTCCCGTCCTCAGGCACCCCACGCAAAAGATGCTCCAAATCCGCTCGCTGGCGTTCAACCTCGTCTTCTATGTCAGCCTGGTCGTCCAGATGATCCTGTGGACGCCCTACTTCTTCCTGGCGCCGCGGCACCGCGCCTGGTTCGTGCCGAAATTCTGGGCACGCACGAGCCTGTGGCTGCAGGAAAAGGTCGCCGGCACGAAAAGCGAGATCACCGGCATGGAGAACCTGCCGGAGGGCCCGTTCATCCTCGCGCCCAAGCACCAGTCCTTCTGGGATGCGATCGCCTTCTTCCCCTACCTGCGCGACCCGCTCTACATCCTCAAGCGCGAGCTGATGTGGATCCCCTTCTTCGGCTGGTACATCAAGAAGATGCGCATGATCCCGGTCAACCGCGGCAAGCGCTCGGCGGCGCTGAAGGCGGTGGTGGTCGCGACGCGTAAGGAGATGCAGAACGACCGCCAGCTGATCATCTATCCCGAGGGCACGCGCCGCGCGCCCGGCGACGAGCCGGCCTACAAATGGGGCATCGCCGAGCTCTACTCGGCGCTCAAGTTGCCGGTGGTGCCGGTGGCGCATGTCGCCGGCCTCTATTGGCCGCGCCGCAAGTTCCTGCGCCATCCCGGCACGATCAAGGCACGCTTCCTGCCTCCTATTCCGGCCGGTCTGGACAAGGAGGAATTCATGCGGCGGCTGATCGCCGAGACGGAAGCCGCCTGCGACGCGTTCCTCATCGAGGCGGCCAGGTCGGAGAACCCGCCGCCGATGCCGGACACGGCCGTCAAGAGACTCAAGGAACTCGGCGTAGAGGTCAGAGGTTAGAGCGTTTCCGCTTTTCTTCGAATCGCGGAAACACTCTATCTCTTTGTTTTGTCGCAATTCCGGAACGGAAAACCGCTGCGCGCTTTTCCTGGAATGGCTCTAGCGCGCCGCCATCCGCCGTTCGTGCTCGAGCAGCCAGCGCTTGCGCCACAGCCCGCCGCCGTAGCCGGTCAGGTCGCCGGCCGCGCCGACCACACGGTGGCAGGGGATGACCACGGCGATGGGATTGGCGCCGTTGGCGCGGCCGACTGCGCGCACCGCGGCGGGATTGCCGATTTCTGCGGCGAGGCCGGAATAGGTTGCCGTCGCGCCCACGGCGATGCGCCGCAGTCCACCCCACACCTGCTGCTCGAAGGGCGTGCCCAGCGGCGCGAGCCGCGTGGCGAACTCTGTCGAGGTGCCGGCGAAGTAGGCGCCGAGCTCGTCCTCGATCTGGTCGATGGGGGCGGTTCGCCCGAAGGCGATGGCCGAGCCGGTGGCGGCCTGCAGTTTCCTCACCTCCGTCGCCAGCGCCTTGCGCTCGAGGAACTCAAGGATGTGCAGGGCATGAAGGTCGGCGATCGCGATCATCGGGCCGATCGGCGTCTCGATCCAGTCGGCCTTGAGCATGGCCTTGCCGCGCAGCCTGGCCGGCGTCTCGCCGAGCAGCCGCGTCACTGCCGCGCGAAAACCGCTGCCGGACGAAAAACCGGCGTCGAGCTGCGCATCGGTGACGCTGTCGCCTTCGGCCAGGTGCGCCGCCGCCTTGCCGATGCGGCGCAGCCGCGCCATTTCGAGGAAGCTCATGCCGAAGCGGCGCCTGAAGGCGCGGCGCACGGTCGAGGCGTCGAAGCCCATGGCGACCACGTCGACCTCCAGCCAGCGGCGTTCGGGCTCGCGGTCGAGTGCATCGAGCAGCGTGGCGACCAGCGGCTCGGGCGCGCCCGTCCCCATCATCGGCCGGCAGCGCTGGCAGGGCCGGAAGCCGGCATGCAGGCACTCGGCCGCGGTGTCGAAGAAGCGCACGTTCTCGCGCTTGGGCTTGCGGGCGGCGCAGGTGAGCCGGCAGAAGATACCGGTCGAGGTGACGCCGACATAGGCGAGGCCGTCATAGCCCGGATCGCGGGCGATCAGGGCATCGTAGAGCGTGTCGTCGGAAGGTCTTTCGAAAAGCATGGGCTATGCATAGCGCGAACCCGGCGGCCTTGCCGCCGAAAATCGGGCATGCATTTTTTCGCTGCTGACACTCATGGATGGACGCGACGCGCCACATCTTCCAGCCAGTGGTCGCGGATGCCGAGCGCCTTGAGATGCGCGACGGCGCTGAGCACGTAGTCCTCGTTGCGGCCCGACACGCCCACCGCGCCCGAGACGATCTCGGCGGCATGGGCGGCATCGAGATTGCCGGCATACTGATGGTGCTTGCGGTCGGCGATGTAGCAGAGCGCCGGGACTTTGTTGCCCTGGTCGAGCTGGATCGCCAGCTCGCGCTCCAGATAGACGCTGGTCACCAGCTCGCGCTCCCTGAGATAGGCGATGACCTCGTCGCGCAGGTCGCCGGGGACGCGGAACGCCATGCCGACGCAAGAGCCGCCATGGTCGAGGCCGAGCACCAGGCCGGGGCGCCGTTCGGTGCCGCGATGCACCCAGGAGCGGATGCACAGCGAGCGACGAAAGCCCATCAGGCGGGCGCGCCGCGTCTCGACATGGGCAAATCCCGGCCGCCACATCAGCGAGCCATAGCCAAACACCCAAAAATCGCCCATATCGCCAACCCTGTTGGTGGTCCGCACACGCGTTAACGAGAGCCCGAGCATGACGTCAAGCCGAGAGCCGAAAACGAACTACACCCGCCGCTTCCTCGGGCTCGGCCTGTTCATCATCGTCCTGTTCGGGGGCTACAGCGCCGGCTGGTTCTGGTTTGCCGGCAGATCCGAGGAAGCCGTGCGCGCGGCGATCGCCGATTTCAACGGCAACGGCATTGCCGCGGATTGCGTCAATCCGGGCATCAAGGGCTTCCCGTTCCGCATCGGCCTGACCTGCGACCGGGTCGAATACGAGGACTCGCGGCAGCGCATCTCGGCGAGCGCCGGCAACCTGCGCACCGTGGCCCAGATCTACCAGCCGTCGCGCGCGCTGGTCGAACTCGATGGGCCGCTGCGCGTGACCGCCCCCGACCTGCCCCAGCTGCAATTCGACTGGGAGCTGTTGCATGCAAGCGCCCGCCTGGCCAACCCGGTGCCGCAGCGGCTGTCGGTGGAGGCGCGCAAGCTGACCGGACAGGCCTCCTTCACCGACGGCGTGCCGATGCCGCTGTTCGCCGCGGAAAACATCCAGACCCACCTGCGCCCGAACGGCGCCGACCTCGACCTGGCCGCGACCTTTACCGGGCTGATCGTCGACCCGGCCGCCCTGCAGGGCCGCAAGCTGCCGCCGCTGGACGGCAGCGCCGACACCTCGCTGGCCAACGGCGTGGAGATGGTCGCGAATTCCGACCTGCGCCTGCGCGGAAGGGCCGGCACGATCCGTTCCATGACGCTCACCACCGGCGGCAGCGCCGGGGTTTCGGTCAGCGGACCGTGGTCGGTCGCCGGAGACGGGCTGGTCGACGCCGACCTGGAGGTCAAGATTCTCGCCCCCAAGAAGCTGTCGGCCATCCTGTCGGAAGCCATTCCCGAGGAGCGCGAACGGATCGAGGCGGTGCTGTCGGGCCTTGCGGCGCTCGGCGACGCGCCGACCCTGCCGCTGAAGATCGCCAGCGGCAAGGCGACGCTTGGCTTCATTCCCCTGGGCATGGTGCCGGCGGTAGCACGGTAGCGACAGCCCCGGCAGCACGATCGGCTTCGACGCCGGCCGCCATCGCGTCCGGACAGGCGGCCGCCGTGGACACCCTCGACTACCTTAAGTTGCCTATTGCATTCGTACAGCCAATGGATGCAATCTGCACTTGCAAGATACAACCCTTGCGAGTGGAGGACATGGCAATGACTGCGACTGACTCTCCCTTCGGCATGATCTGGTCATCCGACCCCCAGTACCCATGGTACGACGACATCCTGCCGCCCGGCCTCAAGACCGAGGAGCAGATCCAGCAAAACTCTCAACGCCAGATTTGGGAGCAATATGAAAGCATGAATGCCCTTGCGAAGAGCCGCAAGGATTCAAGCAGTCCTTTCCCGATCAAGGGCGTCGTTGCCAATGGCGACCTGACCGCCTTCGGTCACGATTGGCAGCTCGACAAATTTCGGCAGATCGCCTCGATATTGCAGATGCCCCTCTATCCGGGCCTGGGCAACCACGACTACCAGAACAATGTCGACGACATGTACAACAACAACGGCGCCACCCGCATGGTCGATTTCATGTACGGATGGCTGAAGTCGAATTCCGGCCTGGTACGGTACGATTTTACCGAGGTTTCCTACTACAAATTCCCGGAACTGCGGACGGACTATACGGGAAGCCTCGCATATTCCTTCAACATCGGCAGGGTGCATTTCGTCCAGCTCCAGAATTTCCCTTCCTACCAGGACGACTGGAATTCGTGGAACGCGGGAGCCGCGCGCCGCGACTTCTACTTCATCAAGCCGTCTTTCTACTGGCTGAGGAACGACCTGGCGATCGCCCGCAACCGTGGAGACATCATCATCGTCAACCTCCACGACTATCATGACAATTTCATCGAGCCGGGTGTCACCACTTTCAACGAGATCATGGTGGAATACGGGGTCTCGGCGGTGTTTGCCGGCCACATCCATCCAACCTGCGAACGGGTCGGCACCATCGGTAACTCCAGCATCCCGTTCTTCCGCTCCGGCTCGGCGTCGTATCAGGACTATCTGGTCGCCGACATCGATCCGAACCAGAAGACGATGCTGGTTCGGAAAATGGAGTGCCCGTTCGACGGATATTACGGCTTCACCAACGACAGGTGGGAATGCGCGCTCAACGATACCGTGCCGAATCCGCCGCTGCCGATCCCGCCACTGGAAGGTTATGTAACCGTCTTCAACGAGGGCGGATTCGTCGCCAAGTTCCAGCTGCAATACAGCGAGAACGGCGAGCCGAGATCGTTCGAGACGGGCGAAATGCCGCTCGGCAACAAGAAGACATATTACATCCCGCCCTACGCCAAGGACGTGTGGCTCGTAGGCTGGGAGCAGACCGGGCTCGTCTGGGAAGGCTGGCGCAAGGTCTTCGACCTGCGTTTCTCCGCACCGCCGAACCAATGCTTCAAGCTCTACGGCACCACGCTCAATCCGAAATGGAACAACGACTGCGTGTGAGCGAGTAGCGAGTAGCGAGTAGCGAGTAGCGAGTAGCGAGTAGCGAGTAGGCCGAACGCAGCCTGAACGGCTGACGCAAGCCACTATTCGCTACTCACTACTTCACTACTCCCTAATTCTTCACCGGATGCTCGATCGCCTGGCGGCCGAAGTCGGGCGCGTCGATTTCCTGGCCGGCCTGGATGATCGAGCGGCGGATGGCGCGGGTGCGGGTGAACAGATCGAACAGCTTCTCGCCGTCGCCCCAGCGGATCGCCCGCTGCAGCGAGGCGAGATCCTCCGAGAAGCGCGCCAGCATCTCGAGGATCGCGTCCTTGTTGTGCAGGCAGACGTCGCGCCACATGGTGGGATCGGAAGCCGCGAGACGGGTGAAGTCGCGGAAACCCGAGGCCGAATACTTGATCACTTCCGACTTGGTCACCGCCTCGAGATCGTCGGCGGTGCCGACGATGTTGTAGGCGATGATGTGCGGCAAATGCGAGACGATGGCGAGCGTCATGTCGTGATGTTCGGGGTCCATCGTGTCGATGTTGGACCCGCAGCGGCGCCAGAACTCCGACAGCTTCTCGAGTGCCGCGGCATCGGTGCCCGGCAGCGGCGTGAAGATGCACCAGCGGTTCTCGAACAGGTCGGCGAAGCCGGCGTCGGGACCCGACTTCTCCGTACCCGCGAGCGGGTGGCCGGGGATGAAGTGCACGCCTTCCGGAACATGCGGCCGCATCTGGGCGATGACGGAGGCCTTGGTGGAGCCGACATCGGTGAGGATGGCGCCCGGCCTCAGCGCTGGCGCGATCTCCTCGGCCAGCGCGCCCGACGAGCCGACCGGCACCGAGACGACGACGAGGTCGGCATCCGCGACCGCCACCTTGGCGTCCGCCGAGTAGCTGTCGCCGAGGCCGAGCTGCTCGGCGCGGGCCAGCGTGGCCGCGCTGCGGGTGGAGATGGCGATGTGGCGGGCAAGCCCTTCGCGGCGGATGACGCGCGCCAGCGACGAGCCGATCAGGCCGATGCCGACCAGGGCGATCTTTTCAAACAGGGGTTCGGACATTTTTCAGCTTTTCAGGAATTCGGTGAGGGCAGCGATGACACCGCGATTTGCCTCTTCGGTGCCGACGGTCATGCGCAGCGCATTTGGGAAGCCGTAGCCGGCGACCCTGCGCAGGATATAACCGCGCGCCGTGAGATACTCGTCGGCCGCCGCCGCCGAGTGCTTGCCGTCATCGGGGAAGTGGACCAGCAGGAAGTTGCCGACCGAGGGCGTGACGCGCAGTCCGAGCCTCTCGAACGCATTGACCAGCCACTCCGCCCACTGGGCATTGTGGGCGATGGTGCGTTCGACGTGCCCGCGGTCTTCCATTGCCGCCACGCCGGCCTCGATCGCCGCCGCGTTGACGTTGAAGGGCCCGCGCATGCGCTCGAGCACGTCTATGATGTGCGACGGCGCATAGATCCAGCCGATGCGCATGCCGCCCAGCCCGTGAATCTTCGAGAAGGTGCGGGTCATGACGACGTTCTCGTTGGCCGCGACCAGCTCGACGCCCGCCTCATAGTCGTTGCGCCGGACATATTCGGCATAGGCGGCGTCGAGCACCAGGAGCACGTTCTTCGGCAGCGCCGCATGCAGGCGACGCACCTCCTCAAACGGCAGGTAGGTGCCGGTCGGGTTGTTGGGGTTGGCAAGGAAGACGATCCTGGTCCTCGGCGTCACTGCAGCGACGATGTTGTCGACGCTGGCCTTCTCGGAATCTTCCTTGGCGACGACCGGCGTGGCCCCGGCGGCCTGGGTGTAGATCTTGTAGACCATGAAGCCGTGCTCGCTGTAGACGGCCTCGTCTCCCGGCGAGAGGTAGCTCTGGGCGAGCAGGCCGATCACCTCGTCCGAGCCGTTGGAGCAAAGGATGTTGGCAGGGTTGAGCCCATGGGCCGCCGCGATCGCCTGTCTCAGGCGCGAGGACGACCCGTCCGGATAATACTCCATCTTCTCGGCGAGCTTCTTCACCGCCTCGATGGCATGCGGCGAGGCGCCCAGCGGATTCTCGTTCGACGAGAGCTTATGGACCTTGGCGACGCCCGCCGGAGCGGTGCTCTTGCCGGGGACATAGGCTGCGATGTCCATGATGCCGGCGCGGGGTTCGGGGCGAATCTGCTCAGGTGCCTTGGTCATGTCGAAAATCCTGGATTGGCGCCTCCGGGCGGAGGCCGCAGCGGAAATACCCCTCGGGGCCGGCAATGTCGAGGAAAACCGGCGAAAGCGGCCGCCCTGGCCGGACGATTGGGTCACGGTTGACGCAATCCGTTGCCAGGCGTAATAGCTAGGCCTCGATCCGTGGTGATTTGGCCGGTCGGCTTGCAGCCACGTTAAACAAGTCGCTAAAGGGCCGTTTGCGATCCGTAAACCGGCTTTGCGACAGCAATGCCGGTTTTTTGTTGTTTGGAGTTCGCACAGTGCCGATCAAGATCCCGGATCAGCTGCCCGCCCGCGAAGTGCTGGTGAAAGAGGGCGTGTCCATCATGGACGAGCAGACCGCGCTCCGCCAGGACATCCGCCCGCTGCAGATCGGGCTGCTCAACCTCATGCCCAACAAGGTGCGGACCGAGACCCAGTTCGCCCGCCTGATCGGCGCGAGCCCGCTGCAGGTGGAACTGACGCTGGTGCGCATCGGCAACCACAAGGCCAAGAACACCTCCGAAGACCACCTGATCGCCTTCTACCAGACCTGGGAAGAGGTGAAGGAGCGCAAGTTCGACGGCTTCATCGTCACAGGCGCGCCGGTCGAGCTTTTGCCCTTCGAGGAAGTGACCTACTGGGACGAACTCCAGCAGATAATGGATTGGACGAAGACCAACGTCCATTCGCCGTTCTTCATCTGCTGGGGCGCAATGGCGGCCGCATGGCACTTCCACCGCGTCCCCAAGCACACGCTGGAGCACAAGGCCTTCGGCGTGTTCCGCCACAACAACAATGCCCCGGCCTCGCCCTATCTCGCCGGCTTCTCCGACGACTTCGCCATTCCGGTGTCGCGCTGGACAGAGGTGCGCGCCGCAGACATTCCCGACGGCTCGGGCCTGGAGCTCTTGATGGAATCTGAGGAGACCGGCCCCAGCCTGCTGGCCGAGCAGGCCGGCAACCGCCTCTACATGTTCAACCACATCGAATACGACTCAACCTCGCTCAAGGAAGAGTACGACCGCGACGTCGCCGCCGGCGTGAAGATCGCGGTGCCGCACGAATACTACCCTGGGGACGATCCGCAGCGCCGGCCGCTCAACCGCTGGCGCTCGCACGCGCATCTCTTGTTCGGCAACTGGATCAACCGGGTCTACCAGACCACGCCGTACGACCTGGAGAATATCGGCAAATAGCCGCTCGGTTCACGGCCGCGTCCGCGGCCGTTGAGCCTGCCAGCCGTGCGATGCATCGCGGACTTGCTCCGTCAGCGCACGGGTGCCTCAGGCTGTGGCGGCCGCCTCCGCCATCTCCTTGATGCGCACGCGCTTGAGTGCCGGCCCGCGCTTGTCCTTGGCGAGATGAACGGTCCTGTCGAACAGGTCGCGGCTGTTGCGCGCCGGCCCGAAATAGACCACGCCGGTCTTGGCCAGCTCGCCCTCGAACATCTGCCGCACCCGCTGGTGCGCGGCCGCATCCAGCGTATCGAACGCTTCGTCGATGATGACCCAGTCGGGCTTGTGCAGCCTGATCCGCGCGAAGGCCACCAGCCGGAGTTCGTCGCTGTTGAGCTCCTCGTTCCACGACGCCACGCGGTCGAGCGACGGCGCCAGGCGCTCCAGCCCGACGGCGCCGAGTGCCGTGGCAAAGTCCTCATCGGCGAATTCGCGGCCGTCGGAGGGGTAGGACAGCACGGTGCGCAACGAGCCCGGCGGCAGGTAGGAGGCGCGGGGAAGGAAGGTGAGCTGCTTGCCGGCGGGCAATTCGATCCGTCCCCGGCCCCACGGCCAGAGGCCGGCGAGTGCCCTGAACAGCAGCGTCTTGCCGGCGCCCGCCTCGCCCGTCACCAGCAGGCGCTCGCCTGCCTTGACCCTCAGATGCGGGTCGGAAAGCTTGGTGCGGCCGCTCGGCGACACGAGTTCGAGCGCGTCGAGCCCCAGGCTGCCGTCGAAGCTCTCGCCGAAGCTGATCCGCTCTTCCGTCTCGTGCAGCACGTCGGCGGCGACCAGCACGCTGCGGATCACGCCGACGCGCATCAGCGTGGCGCGCCAGTCGGCGATGGCGCCGACATTGTTGATGAACCAGCGCAGCGAGGCATGCACCTGGTTGAAGGCACCGACGGCCATCATCAGCCCGCCGAAGCTCAGGTCGCCGGCGAAATAGACCGGCGCGGCGACCAGGATGGGCGCGACCACGGTGAACCAGCCGTAGCCGTCGGTGACCCAGGCGAGATTGATCTGGGTGAGGAAGATGCGCCTGAGCGCGACCAGCACGCCCTGCAGGTCCAACTGCAGGCGGCGCTTCTCGTCGGCCTCGCCGCGCGCCAGCGAAATGGCATCGATGTTCTGGTTGATGCGGACCATCGAGAACCTGAGCTCGGCCTCGCGCGAATAGCGCTCGCTGTTGAGCCCGATCAGCGGCCGGCCGACCAGCCAGCTCAGCCACGAAGCCGAGCCGGCATAGATGATCGCCGCCCAGACCATATAGCCGGGAATGCTGAAGGAGCTGCCGCCGACATTGAAGACGAAGCCCGAGGACAGGCTCCAGAGCACGCCGACAAAGGACGCGAGCAGGATCGAAGCCTGCAGCAGGCCGACGCCGAGGTCGGTGGTGAGGTCGGCGAGATGGCCGGCATCCTGCTGCATGCGCTGATCCGGATTGACGCCGACCGCACCGGCATTGGCAAGGCGGAAGGCGCGCCCCGGGCGCAGCCATTCGGTGATCAGGTCGACCGTCAGCCCCTCGCGCAGCTTGAGGCGGATCATCTGGTTGAGCCATTGCTGCAGCACGTTGAGGACGAGCAGCGAACCGGCGATTGCCGCAAACACGATGAGCTGGTTGAGGAACGCCTCAAGATCACGCCGCTCGAGCGCGTCGTAGAAGGGTTTGCTCCAGCGGTTGAGAACGATCTGGCCGATCGAGGTGGCGACGATGACGGCGAATATGCCGATGCAGAGCCAGGTCAGGGACCGGCGCACCGGCGAGCCCGCCAGTGCCTGGCGCGCCATCTTGAGATGGATGGGAAACCCACCGTCGGGAACACTCGTAGGCAGAGGCTCGGGATGGGCCTTGTTGTCCGAATTGCCCGTCATGCGAATCCTCCCGCTGGTCATCCGAATCGCGACGTCACCCCGCCATTGTGCCACTCAACGGCGGCAGCGTATCGCAGGGATGGATCAACAAGCGTGTCATCGACACGCAGGCGGCCCCGACTAAGGCTTCGGCACGAAGACCCGCACCGACTTCGGCCGGATGCGGAAATGCGCCGGCGTCCAGGTCACAAGTTCGCCGTCGGTATTGACCGGCCGCGGCTGCTTGGTGCGGATGGTCACCTCGGTGGTCTTGAAAGCGCGCACGTCGTCCCACTGGCCGTGCGTGCCCTTGCGCAGGCTGGGCAACAGCCGCAAGAGCCGCCACCAGTGATCGACCTCGAGGCTGTAGAGGTCGAGCCAGCCGTCGTCGGCGGTCGCCGTCTCCTCGACGGTCATGCCGCCGCCATAGTGGCGGCCGTTGCCGACGGAGACCTGCATGGTGCGGATCTTCTCGGTCGTGCCGTCGTGGTCGACATAGGCCGAAAACAGCCGCGAGCGCATCAGGATGCGTGCCGCAACGATGCCGTAGCCCAGCGTGCCCCAGCGCTTCTTGGCGTGTTCGGTGAGTTCGGCCGCCAGCTCCGCGCTGAAGCCGATGCTGGCAACGTTGAAGAAAAGGTGGCCGTTGACCTCGCCGAGGTCGACCGTGACCTCGCGGCCGGCGGCGATGATCTCCGCCGCCTTCACCGGATCCGGCGGGATGCCCATCGTGCGGGCGAAGTCGTTGGCGGTGCCAAGCGGCAGCACGCCGAGCGTGAGGCCGGTATAGGCGAGTCCGGCGGCCGCGTTGTTGAGCGTGCCGTCGCCGCCGCCGACGATGGCCATGTCGAAATGGTCGGCGTTGCGCGAGATGATCTCGGAGGCGTTCTCGTCCTTGCTGGTCACCATCTCCTCGATGGCGATGCCGGCCTTCTCGAGCACCTGCCTCGCCTCGGTGATCGAGCCGCCGCCGCGACGGGCGCGAGGATTGACGATGAGCATGGCCCGCCGGACGGGAGCCTGCCCGGCTGTACGCTTTTCATGGATGACGTCGGTCAGGACCGTGTTTCCCGTTGCTATCGCCGGAATGGCGGACTGCGTTGCTTGAGCCGCCATTTAGGAAGCGAGCATGCCGATTTGAAGGCAATCTGGTTCATCACATGCCGGACAAGCAGATGTGACCGCTTGTCCGATCGACCGCCGGACACTGCGTACCCGCCCCTACCGGTCGAGTTCCGGGTAATACGGATCGGAATAGATGCGCCTGTCGCGCTCGCCGGCCATGCAATAGCCGGCGGGGGCGGCCTCGGCCTTGACCGGCAGCGGCGGCGCATCCGTTCCGCTGACTTCGAGGATGAGCTTGCGCCTGATCGCGGTCGCGAACTCCGCAATGTCGCGGATGGGCAAGACGAACGATCCCGAGCCGCCGATGACGCATTCGGCATAATAGCGGTCGAGGTCGTCGACCGTCCCCGATGGCCGGATCAGGATCGGCAGACCGTTGATGACGATGCCCTGCGCCAATGCGGCATCGCGCGCCAAGGTGACCGGCGGGCCGGCATTGTTGGGCCCGTCGCCGGAGACGTCGATGACGCGGCGCCAGCTTTCCACCGCGTTGTTCCGGAGGAGATCGGCACCATGCGCGACCGCGCCGGAGATCGAGGTTCCGCGATAGCCGCCGAAGGGCCGCGCCTCGAGCCTGGCGGCAAAGGCCGCGGCACTCGCCGGCCCGTCGACGATCTGCCAGGGCACGGTCGATTCCGGCCTGACCGTGCCCGCCCATTCGAAATAGGTGACGGCGATCCGCCGATAGCGCCCGGCAAGCACCGCCTCGACGAAGTCGGGATGCCGCAGGGCTTCGACGTAGCCGGCGCGCTGCAGGGCGAATTCCTCGCTATCCATCGAGCGCGAGACGTCGACGGCGAGCACGAGCTCGACATCGACCGCAACCGCCTCCGCCTGCAAAGCGCCGCCCGTCGGCGCATCGCAAGCCAGGCACATGATCAACGCCAGTGCCTTCAGCATCGACGCCTGACCCAAGGGTTACGCCGGAAGAGTTTGCCGCAACCGTGGCGGAATGGAAGAGGCAGCCAGCCTCCCGCGAGACGATTCAGCCGCCGCGTCCATCCCCGCGCCGCAGCGCCGGAAAGCCGCGCGTGGCGCCGCTCGGCGACAGGACGGGCACGAAGACGCGGCGAGACGCCCGCTGCGCCACCGGCACGCCCTGATAGACCCGCTTCTGCGCCTCGACGACGATGACGCCCGAGAAGATCGGCCAGAAGCTGCGGCCGGCGCGTTCGAACAGATGGTGGAAGCGCATCATCCATTTCCGCCGCGACGGCGGGAAGTGCAGCGCATCCGACCACGAGGCCACCGTGAAGTTGGCCTCGCGCAGGAGTTCGTTGAGCTGGCCGGACGAGAACGGCCGCCCGGTGCCGAACGGCGTATGTTCGAAGCGTGCCCAGACTCCGCGCCGGTTGGGTACGACGATGACGACGCGGCCGGCGGGCGAGAGCACGCGCCAGATCTCCTTCAGCGTCTCGCGCGGGCTTTCGGCATGTTCGAGCGAATGCACCAGAAGCATCCGATCGATGGAGGAATCGACCAGCGGCAGTTCCTCGTCGAAGACGAGCGCCGTGGACGACGGCCCCACCGACGGCCACACCACCGCGCCTTGCGTCGCCGGCATGAAGGCGAACACGCGCTCGGCATCGGCACCGAACCGGTCGAGCCAGGGCAGCGCATAGCCGAGCCCGACGAGCCGTTCGTTGGGCAGACCGGCCCAGACCGATGACAGCGCCATGGTGATCGACTGTTCGGCCAGCCGGCCGAGCGGTGTCGAATAGAACGAGCGAAGGTCGACGATGTCGGAGTTCATGGCGCGACGGTAGCGGCGAGACGCGCGGACTTCAACGATGCGAAGCGCGATCCCCGCAATTGGGGTGACAGGCGGGGGCGCGCGCCCTATCGTCTCGGGATGAACGGAGTTTCGCGATGGCGGTCGAGATCGAGCTTTTCATGTGCCGCACCGACAATTTCGGCGCGCTGCTGCACCACCCCCAAAGCGGCGAGACGGCGATCGTCGATGCGCCCGAGGAAGGCCCGATCCTGGCGGCGATAGAACGCCGCGGCTGGCGGCCGTCGATGATCCTGACGACTCATCATCACGGCGACCACGTCGAGGCCAATCTGGCGCTGAAGAAGCGCTTCAACCTCCGCATCGTCGGGCCCGAAGCCGAGCGAGACCGGATTCCGGGTATCGACGACACGGTCGAGGAAGGCTCGGTCATCCCCTTCGGCGACGAGACCATCGCGGTTATCGAGACGCCGGGGCATACGGCAGGCCATGTCTGCTACCACTTGCCCAGGTCGAAGGTGGTCTTCACCGCGGACACGCTGTTTGCGCTGGGCTGCGGCCGCCTGTTCGAGCGCCCTGCGCCGGTGATGCACGGCTCGCTGAAGAAGCTCGCTGCCCTGCCCGCCGACACGGTCGTCTATTGCGGCCACGAATACACGCTGTCGAACGCGCGCTTCGCATTGACGGTCGATCCCGACAACGCCCGGCTCAAGGCGCGCGCCGAAACGGTCGAGAAGCTGCGCGCCGAAGGCAAGGCGACGCTGCCGACGACGGTCGGCGAGGAACTCGCCACCAACCCGTTCCTGCGCTGGGCCGATCCTTCGATCCGCAAGCATCTCGGCATGGAAAAGGCGGCCGACGTCGACGTCTTCGCCGAAATCCGCCGGCGCAAGGACAGTTTCTGAGATGTATGCCGCCGAGATCATCGCCACGCTGGGCATGCGCCGCCACCCGGAGGGCGGCTGGTATGCCGAGACCTTCCGCGACGCCCCGGCCGGCGGCCCGCATGGCGCGCGCGGGCATTCGACGGCGATCTATTTCCTGCTCGAGCGCGGCGACGTCTCGGCCTGGCACCGGGTCAAGGATGCGGCCGAGATCTGGCTTTTCCACGCCGGTGCCCCGATCGAAATCAGGCTGCACCAGGCGGGCGGCGGCATCTCGTCCCATAGCCTCGGCGTCGACCTCGCCGCCGGCGAAAGGCCGCAGATCATCGTGCCGGCCGGCTGGTGGCAGACCGCGCGCAGCCTTGGCGACTGGACGCTCGTCAGCTGCACCGTTTCGCCAGGCTTCGAGTTCTCGCAGTTCGAGCTCGCCGAGCCCGGCTGGGAGCCGATGTAGGCCGGCTCGTCAGGCCCCGGCCCCGTCGGTGGCCGCGCGGCCTTGGGACCGCCTGCCGAAGATCAGCGACTTCGCCGCCAGCACCGCGCCTCCGGTGATCAGCACGCAAGCCGCAAGGATGCGCAGGCTGGGCTCGGCCACCCCGGCCACGATCAGCACCAGCGTCGACAAGAGCGGCGCCGCATAGCTCGCGGCACCCAGCACCTGGATGTTGCCGCGCTTGACGCCGATGTCCCAGGCATAGAAGGCAGCCCCCACCGGCATCAGGCCGAGCCCGAGCACGGCCAGCCACTGGCCGGCATCGGCGGGCAGCACCGTCTCCTCGAGCGCCAGGTGCGCGATGAAGGAGAGCACGGCGGTGGCCAGGCAAAACCAGGTGACGACCGTGGTCGGCACCGCCGGGAAGCGCCGCGACAACAGCGAATAGCCCGACCACAGGAACGCGCAGGCAAAAGCCATGGCATAGCCGAAGCTGTAGCGCGGGTCGAAGGCCAGCCCACCGCCCTTGGTGACGATGAGGAAGGTGCCCGCGAGCCCCATCAGCGCGCCGGCGATATGGTTCCAGTGCAGGCGTTCGCCCGGCATCAGCGCCGAGCCCAGCACGATGAACAGCGGCCAGAGATAGGCGATCAGGCTGGCCTCGACCGCCGGTGCGTTGCGCAGCGCGGTGAAGTAGAAGAAGTGGTAGCCGAACAGGCCGGCGATGCCGATGACCCAGACCTGTGGCGGAATTCTCACCCGCTGCTGGGGCTTGGGCATGAACAGCCGCGCCACAAGCCCGACGACGGTGCCGATGGCGAATGTCATGGCCGTGAGCAGGAACGGCGGCACCGAGCCGGACGCGTCGGTGAGCAGCGCCAGCAGCGCCCACATGGCGACCGCAGAAAAACCAATGAGTGTCGCCCGCGCCACTACCCCTCCCCCGGGCGCAGCCGCCCTATTCGGTCGCTTCGAACCGCCGCGCCCTGACCGTGATCGTGCCGATCTCGGTGCCGACGGTGGCATAGATCGGTGCGTATACCCCGGTTTCGCCGACCGGCGCAAACGTCACCATGATCCGGCTGCGGTCGCGCAGGAAGGCCAGCGCCTTCTTGTCGGTCCGGTAGCCCGAGACCGGCTGGAAGCCCATACGACAGGTGACGGTCTGGCCCTTGAAGCCCTTGGTCGACATCTCCCCGGTCGAGACGGCCGTCAGGCGCAGGTCGACGCGGAGCTCGCCATCATACATCTTCACGGTGCGGCCGCAGACCTTGTCGAGGCTGGGGGCGCGGACGATGGTCGCGGCGATCGGGTCGGCGACGCCGCGCAGGTCGTCGGCGCCGAGCGGTATCCAGGTCTTGCCGCGCTTCTTGGGGGCCGGAACGACCTCGGTGCTGGTGACCTTTTCACCGGAGAAGCGGATGTCCACCAGCGAGGCCTTCTTGCCGGACACGTAGTCGGCGCGGAACGAGGTCGGCCGGATGCCCGCCTCGCCGATGCTGCCGCGCGACGAGATCGTGCCGCGCGTATCGTCGAAGATGGCGCCGAGCCCGGCGCTGGAAACCTTGCCGCTGATCGCGTAGGTGCCGCCGTCGTAGCTGCTGTCGAAATTGGCCCTGGCCAGGGGAATGCCGAGGAAGGACAGCGAATAGTCGCCCCTGAAGGTCTGCTGCGCCGCCGGCGCCACCGATGGCAAGAGCGCCAGGGCCAGTGCGAGCGGGGCAAGCGCGATGCGGCGCATTGGCGAATAACCTCAACTTCAGCGGAAGCGGGCTTCCGGCTGTTCGCGTCCCTCGTGAGCGGTTATAGAAGCAATTCCGGCCTTTGTATGAAGTTGGGGGCAAGTCGCAAGAACCACGCATGCGCTTGACGCGCCGGTGAAATGCAACTATGGAACGCCAACTTTTTCCATGAGGCCGCCTGACTGAGACCGCGCGCCATATTAGGTGCGTCACAGCCGCTTGGTCCGCCAGAACTGAAGGTATGTAACATGTCCCGCGCTTGCGAACTCACCGGTAAGGCCGTCATGACCGGCAACAATGTGAGCCACGCCAACAACAAGACCCGTCGTCGCTTCCTGCCGAACCTGGTCAATGTCACGCTGATCTCGGAAGTTCTGAACCAGAACGTCCGCCTGCGCATTTCGGCCAACGCGCTTCGCTCGGTCGAGCACCGCGGCGGTCTCGACGCCTTCCTGGCCAAGGCCGACGTTGCCGAGCTGTCGCAGCGCGCCCGCCTGCTCAAGAAGCAGATCGCCAAGAAGACCGCCGAGCAGGCTGCCTGATAGCGAATCAAGGCGGGGGACGACCGCCTGGAGCCTCTGAGCGCCCGCAAGGACGATAGAGGCTCCGACCAAATGCCCGGGCACTGCCCGCAAAGCTGGTTCCATCACCCAGGATAAAAAAATGAACTCCGGTTCAAAATACCTGCCCTTCGTGGCGGCCATGGCGCTTGTCGTCGTCGCCTCCAACATCCTCGTCCAGTTCCCGATGCAGGGACAGGTCGGATCGCTCGCGCTTGCCGACGTCCTGACCTGGGGCGCCTTCACCTATCCCTTCTCGTTCCTGGTCACCGACCTCGCCAACCGGCGCTACGGCCCGAAGATGGCGCGGCGGATCGTCTTCGTCGGTTTCATGACCGCGGTGGTCTGCTCGATCGTCATCCCGCCGGTCCTGTTCAGCTATGGCCTCATTCCCTTCGACACCGCCGCTGCAAGGCTGGCGCGCATCGCCACGGCCTCGGGCGCGGCATTCCTGACCGCGCAGCTGCTCGACGTCACCGTGTTCAACTGGCTGCGCCGCCAGAGCTGGTGGCGCGCGCCGATCTTCGGCACGCTGGTCGGCTCGGTGTTCGACACGGCGATCTTCTTCGGCGTCGCCTTCGCGGCAGCCTTCGCCTTCATCGGCCCGGAGGACGCGTTTGCGCTCGAACCGGCCCCGCTGTTCGGCGTCATGGCCACCGAGGCGCCGCGCTGGGTGTCGTGGGCGCTGGGCGACCTGATCGTGAAGCTCTTGATCGCGGTCTTCGCGCTCATCCCCTACAGGCTGATCGCCGCACGCTGGACCCAGCCGGCCCTCGCTGCCGGCTGATTCCCGCTATCGGTCTATCCGCGTCGACAGGATGATCGACGACAAGGTGCGCTCGACGCCTTCGAGCGCGCCGATCCTGTCGATCAACATGTCGAGGTCCCTGACCGACGGCGCCTCGACCACGACGATCATGTCGAAATTGCCGCTCACCGAATGCAGCGTGCGCACCTCCGGGATGCGGCGCAGCACCGCCTCCACCGCCGCCGACACCTTGGGAAGTGCCGTGACGAGGATGTGGGCGCGGACGAGATTCTTCTCGTAGTCGGGCGACAGCCTGACGCTGTAGCCCGCGATCACCCCGCGTTTTTCCAGCCGTTCCAGCCGGCTCTGCACCGTCGTCCGCGACACCCCGAGCTTGCGCGCCAGCTCGGCGGTCGAGGCGCGCGCGTTCTCGCGCAGGAGGTTAAGCAGGGCACGGTCGGGATCGCTTGTCATTTCGCCGATGTATCTCGTCACTTCGCACAAAACATACTGTCTTTTCGTCGTTCTCGATACTGCCTTTCGACGAGACGCGGCCGTAGAATCGCGCGCGAAATTGCACTCCAAGGGGACATGACCATGAAACAGATCGTTGTCGTAGGCGCAGGCAAGATCGGCTCGACCATCGCCGACATGCTGGCGGAGACCGGCGACTACAAGGTGACCGTGGTCGACCGCTCGCAGGCCGCGCTCGACGCGCTGGAAGTCGGCGGCAATGTCGAGACCAGACAGGTCGAGATCGCCGAGGCCGGCGCGCTGGACGCCGTGCTGGCCGGCAAGTTCGCCGTGATGTCGGCGGCACCCTTCCACCTGACCACCAGGATCGCCGAGGCTGCTGCCAAGGCCGGCGTGCACTATCTCGACCTGACCGAGGACGTCGCCTCGACCCGTATCGTCAAGGAACTGGCGGCCAAGGCCAACAGCGCCTTCATCCCGCAGTGCGGCCTGGCGCCGGGCTTCATCTCCATCGTCGCCAACGATCTCGCCAAGCGCTTCGATTCGCTGGAGAGCGTGCGCATGCGCATCGGCGCCCTGCCGCAGTACCCGTCGAACGCGCTCAACTATAACCTGACCTGGAGCACCGACGGCGTCATCAACGAATATTGCGAGCCCTGCGAGGCGATCGTCGAGGGCGAACTGATCGAAGTCCCGCCGCTCGAGGAGCGCGAGGAGTTCTCGCTCGACGGCATCACCTACGAGGCGTTCAACACCTCGGGCGGCCTCGGCACGCTGTGCGAGACCTACGAAGGCAAGGTGCGCACGCTCAACTACCGCACCATCCGCTATCCCGGCCACGCCGCGATCATGAAGGCGCTGCTCAACGACCTCGGCCTGCGCCACCGCCGCGAAGTGTTGAAGGACATCCTCGAAAACGCCCTGCCGGCGACGCTGCAGGACGTGGTCGTGATCTTCGTCACCGTCAGCGGCCGCAAGGGCGGTCGCCTGCTGCAGGAAAGCTACGCCAACAAGATCTACAGCCGCCAGCTGGGCAAGCTTGTCCGCAGCGCCATCCAGATCACCACGGCTTCCGGCATCTGCGCCGTGCTCGACATGCTGGCCAACGGCGCCCTGCCGCAGAAGGGCTTCATCCGCCAGGAAGACATCGCGCTCGACGCCTTCCTCGCCAACCGCTTCGGCCGCAACTACGCGCAGGCCGCTTCGAACCACCTGGCAGCCTGACCGCCGGACGCCTCACGGGGAGGATACCCCGAGGCAACAAGTTGCAGGCAGCGAGGGGTTGGGGGACCCCTCGCTTTTTTTGCGTGCGTGGGGCCGGCGTGAACTCGGCGCTCGGAGGTTACCCCACCCGACCAGCCTGCGGCTGGCCACCCTCCCCTCGAAAGGGAGGGAGAGCCTCGGCTCAATCCTCGTGGAGCCTGAACTCCAGGTAGAGATTGCGCTGCAGGATCGAGTGGTTGTCGTCCGAGATCAGTGACACCATCTGCGCGCCGTCCTCGCGCTGCCAGACGTCGAGCCCTTCCATATTGTCGATCTGGTAGCCCATGTCGGCCGTAAACAGCACCGGACCGTCGGCGACCTGGCCGCGGCCGATGCTGTCGTCGGCGATCCGCCGCAGCCGCATCTTCACCCCGGAAGCGATGGAGAAGCTGCGTTCGAGCAGGAGCAGGTCGCCGCCGGGCAGGAAGGCGCCGTCGGTGATGTCGAATTCGCCGTCGCGGCGGACCGTGAAGACGCCCTTGTTCGGCCCTTCGATGATCGCGGCGAAGATGTTGCCGGCCTGGTCGAGGCTCTTTTCGGAGACCACCACCAGCCCGCCCTTGTCCTTGGAATAGGCGACCGTCTCGAAGCCCCGGTTCTGGCGCAGTTCGTTGCGCGGCACGACGAAGTCGAGCTGGCGGAAATCCGACTTCATCGCGTCGGGCTCGATGCGGAACTGGGCGACGCGGTGGGTGCGCTCGAAACCGACGGTGGCGATGCCGTCCCTGACATCGAGACCCTCGGCATCCGCAAGCCACTTCTTCTCGATGACGTTGCCGGAGGCGTCGACCATCTGGACCATGCGGAAATTCTCGATCCCGACCGGCCGCATGTCCGCATCCCTGACGACGCGGCCGAAGAACCAGAAGCCGGTGTCGGCGACGCCGATGAAATCGCCGCCCGGCTTGAGGAAGCGGAAGGACGAGAGCGCGCCGAGATTGCGTGACGACGAGGTGAGCTCGAGCCCGCCGACGAATTCGAGCGGGCCGAACATGGTCTCGTCGCGGCCGACCTGGAACTTGTCGATCGTGCGCGCGGAAACCTCGACCTGCTCGACCGACGGAATTTCAGCGATCGACGAACCGGTCAGCGACGCCGACATGGCCAGCGCCGCGACCGCCGCGCATGCGAACTGCCGCGATCGGGCCAGGCGGGAGGTCATCCGGCGCGCCGGAAGCCGCCGCGGCGGTGATCGCGCGCGCTTTCCTCGTCGAACAGCGAGGCGAGCTGCTCCGTCATGGCGCCGGCCAGTTCCTCGGCATCGACGATGGTGACGGCGCGACGATAGTAGCGCGTGACGTCATGGCCGATGCCGATGGCGAGCAGTTCGACCGGCGAGCGCGTCTCGATCAGATCGATGACGGCGCGCAGGTGGCGCTCCAGATAGTTGCCCGGGTTCACCGACAGCGTCGAATCGTCGACCGGGGCGCCGTCCGAGATCATCATCAGGATCTTGCGCTGCTCGGGCCGCGCGATCAGGCGCTGGTGCGCCCACAGCAGCGCCTCGCCGTCGATGTTCTCCTTGAGCAGGCCCTCGCGCATCATCAGGCCGAGGTTGCGGCGGGCACGGCGCCACGGCGCATCGGCGCTCTTGTAGATGATATGGCGCAGGTCGTTGAGGCGGCCGGGATTTGCCGGCTTGCCGTCCTTCAGCCACTTCTCGCGCGCCTGCCCGCCCTTCCACGCACGCGTGGTGAAACCGAGGATCTCGACCGAGACGCCGCAGCGCTCGAGCGTGCGCGCCAGGATGTCGGCGCAGGTGGCGGCGACCGTGATCGGCCGGCCGCGCATCGAGCCGGAATTGTCGAGCACAAGCGTGACGACCGTGTCGCGGAACTTGGTGTCGCGCTCCTGCTTGAACGACAGCGGCTGCATCGGGTCGATGACGACGCGCACGAGGCGGGCCGGATCGAGATAGCCTTCTTCGAGGTCGAAATCCCAGGAGCGGTTCTGCTGCGCCATCAGGCGGCGCTGCAGGCGGTTGGCGAGACGGCCAACCACGCCCTGCAGGTTGGCGAGCTGCTTGTCGAGGAAGGCGCGCAGGCGGTCGAGTTCGTCCTCCTCGCACAGCTCTTCCGCACCCACCGTCTCGTCGAAGGACGTGGTGAAGACCTTGTAGTCGATTTCCCTGGGCAGGTTGGCGAAGGGATTGTCCTGGCGGCGAGCCTCGCCCGGCGTCTCGGAATCGGTATCGTCGTCGTCGGACATGTCGTCGGAGGTGGCGTCGGCCGCCTCCATCTCGCCCGACGGCTCCTCCTCTGCCGAGGATTCGGCGTCGTCGGATTCGGACTGGTCGGCGCCCGAGTCGTCCTCGCCGCCCTCCTCGCTCTGGTCGTCGCCCTGCTGTTCCTCGTCGTCCTGGTCCTCGTTGTCCTCGGTCTCCTGGTCGTCGCCCAGTTCCTCGGCCATTTCGAGCGACGCCAGCATCTCGCGCACGACGCGCGCAAAAGCCTGCTGGTCGGAGAGATTCTGGGCGAGATGGCCAAGGTCCGCGCCGGCCTTGTCCTCCACCCATTTGCGCCAGAGCCCGACCATGCGCTCGCCGCTCTTGGGCGCCGGGCGGCCGGTCAGCTTCTCGCGCACCATCAGGGCCAGCGCCTCTTCGAGCGGCGCTTCGGATTGTTCGGTGACCTCGGCGAGGTTCGCCTTGGCGTATTTGTCCTCGAGCATCGAGGAGATGTTCTCGGCGACGCCGGCCATGGCGCGGCTGCCGATCGCCTCGACGCGGGCCTGCTCGACGGCATCGTAGATGGCGCGGGCCTGCTTGCCCTCGGGCGCGAGCCGGGCATGGACGCGGTTGTCGTGGCAGGCGCGTTTCAGCGCCATGGAGTCGCCGAGACCACGCGTCACCGCGATGTCGTTGGCGGTGGCCTTCTTCGGCAGCTCGGGCAGACGGGCGCGGTTGCCGGCGAGCGCCGGCCGCTCCTTGGCGAAGGCGACCTCGAATTCGTTGTCGCCGGAAATGGCGCGCATGCACACCGTCATCGCGCGCTTGAAGCTGTCCGCCTCCGCGCCCGTCTTGGATTTGTTGCGCGTGTTGTCGCCCGGCCCTGCCATCAATGGCTCCGAATGCTGGCTAGAGAACTTACCCCCACCCCTAGCCCCTCCCCACAAGGGGGAGGGGAAATTTCCATCGCCGGCAGCTTATTGGCACCAGTCACGGCGAGAAGCGACGGTGCCGAGTCCCCCTCCCCCCTGTGGGGAGGGGTTAGGGGTGGGGGTATCTCGGCTGCCGACGTCACCGCATGCTCGCCGGATTTACCCCAACACGACGTTGGCGGATGATTCCGGCAGGTCCTCGCCGAAGGCGCGCTGGTAGAACTCGGCCACGACCGAACGCTCGAGCTCGTCGCACTTGTTGAGGAAGGTCAGGCGGAAGGCCATGCCGACATCGCCGAAGATCTCGGCGTTCTCGGCCCAGGTGATGACCGTGCGCGGGCTCATGACCGTCGACAGGTCGCCGTTGACGAAGGCCGAGCGCGTCATGTCGGCGACGCGGACCATCTTGTTGACGATCTCCTTGCCCTTGGCGTCGCGGTAGTGCTTGGCCTTGGCAATGACGATCGCCACCTCGTTGTCGTGCGGCAGGTAGTTCAGCGTGGTCACGATCGACCAGCGGTCCATCTGCGCCTGGTTGATCTGCTGCGTGCCGTGGTAGAGGCCGGTCGTGTCGCCGAGGCCGACCGTGTTGGCGGTGGCGAACAGGCGGAAGGCCGGGTGCGGGCGGATGACGCGGCTCTGGTCGAGCAGCGTCAGCCGGCCCGAGGATTCGAGCACGCGCTGGATGACGAACATCACGTCCGGACGGCCGGCGTCATATTCATCGAAGACGAGCGCGACGTTGTGCTGGTAGGCCCAGGGCAGGATGCCGTCGCGGAACTCGGTGACCTGCATGCCTTCCTTGACGACGATGGCATCCTTGCCGACGAGGTCGATACGGCTGACATGGCTGTCGAGGTTGACGCGTACGCAGGGCCAGTTGAGGCGGGCGGCGACCTGCTCGATATGGGTCGACTTGCCGGTGCCGTGATAGCCCGAGACCATGACGCGGCGGTTGTAGGCGAAGCCGGCGAGGATCGCCATCGTGGTCGCCTTGTCGAACAGGTAGTCGGGATCGACGTCCGGGACATGCTCGCTGGCAACCGAATAGGCCGGCACGACCATCTTCGAATCGAACCCGAAGGTGTCTTTCACCGACACCGTCGTGTCAGGCAGGTTGGCAATGTCGCGATCGACCTTGTTCATGACCTCTCCACGCGCGGAGCCTCAGCTACGCCGGTAATCGAAATTTCTTCGCGGGCGGTCTTAATGCCTTTTCCAGCCGGAGGATAGTTGGAAAAAGGCCGCGCCCGCGGCTGGCTCAACACAATCCCGCCTGCTTGAGCACCCGGTATGCCTGGAGCACATCCCGGAAGCGCTCCTCGGAGCCGCGGTCGCCGCCATTGGCGTCGGGGTGGTGACGCTTCACCAGTTCCTTGTAGCGCGCCTTGATGTCGGCGCCAGTAGCCTTCGAATCGAGGCCGAGCGTCTCCAGCGCCTTGGCCTCCAGCGGCTTCGCCTTGCGCTGGCGCGTCGCGCCCTGGCCGCCGAACATGTTGAACGGGTCGCGCATGCGTGCGTAGTAGCCGGCGCGGCCCGAGCGCTGCTGGGCGAAATCGGGCGCCGAGCGTGCCGAACTGTTGGCGCCCATGGTCCAGGTCGGGCGATGGCCGGTCAGCGCCTCCTTCTGGAAGCGTGCGATCTCGCTGTCGGCGAGGCCGGAGAAATAGTTGAAGCCCTTGTTGTACTCCCGCACGTGGTGGAAGCAGAATTTGAAATACTGCCCTTCGGCCATGCGGCCGACCGGGGCGCGATGCGTGCCCGGCTCGTTGCAGCCGTCCCACTGGCAGAGCGGCGCGCGCGCCTTGGCCTCCGCTTCCGGATCGGGCCGGACGCGGATCTTGTCGAAATATTTCGGGTTCGGCTTCATCTGATGACATTTACCGCCTGAACGAGCGGCGAAACAAGAATTGACATTTCCAGGATGATCGCCCTAACCCCTGATTTGCGGCCCAATCGAGCCCGAAGGCTGTGATTGGTGGCGACGAAGACACATGTGGTGAAAGGTGAGCCCGATGTCCATACAGGCGTCCATCGAAGACAAGCTCAACAAGGCATTTTCGCCCGAGCGGCTTGCGGTCATCAACGAGAGCCACCTGCATGCCGGCCATCACCATGTCGACGGCGGCCATGAAGCGGTCTTCGACGGCGCCGGCGAGACGCATTTCCGCATCCGCATCGTTGCACCCGCCTTTGCCGGCATGAGCCGCATCGATCGCCACCGCGCCGTCAACGAGGCACTGGCAGCCGAGCTGAAGGCCGGCCTGCACGCGCTCGCCATCGAACCCGCGGCACCCGGCGAAGCGACGCGCTGGTAGCCCAGCAACTCCCAACCGGACGGCAACGAACCGTCATCCGGCCGTCACATATATCCACTAGTCTGGATATATGGATGCAAACGAAACGATCGAGGCGCTGGCCGCACTTGCCCAGCCGACGCGGCTGGAGGCCTTCCGACGGCTTGCCGCCGCCGGGCCCGATGGCATAGCCGCCGGCGAACTGGCGCGCCGCCTCGGCGTGCCGCAGAACACCATGTCGGCGCACCTCGCCGTGCTCGTCCGCGCCGGCCTGGCGAGCCGCGACCGCAACGGCCGCTCGATCGTCTACCGCGCCGACCTGCCTGCGCTGCGCGGCGTCCTCACCTTCCTGCTGCAAGACTGCTGCGGCGGCAGGCCCGAAGACTGCGCGCCGCTGCTTTCCCCCTGCTGCGTTCCATTGGAGTGATCCCGTGACCCACCGGCCCTTCAACGTGCTTTTCCTCTGCACCGGCAACAGCGCCCGCTCGATCCTCGCCGAGGGCATCCTGCGCAAGGACGGGGCGCCCAACTTCAACGCCTTCTCCGCCGGCAGCCAGCCCAGGGGCGCGGTCAACCCGTTTGCGCTGAAGGTACTCGAAAGCTACGGCTATCCGGCAGATGGCTTCAGGTCGAAGACCTGGGACGAGTTCGCGGTCGAAGGCGCGCCGCAGATGGATTTCATCTTCACCGTCTGCGACGACGCGGCCGGCGAAGCCTGCCCGGTGTGGCCCGGCCATCCCGCCAATGCGCATTGGGGCATCGAGGACCCCAGCCATGCCGAGGGCACCGACATCGACAAGGAAGCGGCCTTCGTCACCGCCTTCAAATACATGCGCAACCGAATCCGGGCGTTCACCTCCCTGCCGATCGCCAGCCTCGACCGCATGGCGCTGACCTCCCATCTCGAGGAGATCGGCCGGATGGAAGGCGCTTCGGGCAAGGCCGGCGGCCCGGCGAAATGACCGGCGAGCCGATGCCCCGCCGCCTGTTGGCCGAAGCGCTCGGAACCGCCTTCCTGCTTGCCGCCGTCGTCGGCTCGGGGATCATGGCGGAGCGATTGTCGGACGGCAACGTCGCGCTCGCCCTGCTCTGCAACGCACTCGCGACCGGGGCGGCGCTGGTCGTGCTGATCACCATATTCGGACCGGTTTCGGGTGCGCATTTCAACCCGGCGGTCAGCCTGGCCATGGCGCTGGAACGGCGCCTCGCATGGTCGGACCTGGCGCTTTACGCTGCCGCGCAAGTGGCCGGGGCAATCCTCGGCGTGGCTGTCGCGCATGCCATGTTCGAGCTGCCCGTCCTGCAGCTGTCGGCGACGGCCCGCAGCGGCTCCGGCCAGTGGCTGGGCGAGGCGGTGGCAACCTCCGGCCTGGTGCTGACGATTTTCGGCTGCATCGCCCGGGCGCCGAAATCGACGCCGGCGGCGGTCGGCCTCTACATCCTGTCCGCCTACTGGTTCACCTCGTCGACATCCTTCGCCAACCCGGCGGTGACGGTCGCGCGCGCGCTCACGAACACCTTTGCCGGGATAGCGCCCTCGGACGCACCAGCCTTCATCGCCGCGCAGCTGGCGGGGGCCGCGCTCGGCCTCGCAGCAGCCAGGTTGCTCTGGCGCGATCCTCGATCCGCACGCGTTGGCAAAGGAGTGACGGCTCCCTGAGCTACCAGATGCTCTTCACATGCGGATAGAGCGCGATCTTGCTGTCGGCCGTTACCAGCGGCACCGCCAGTTCACGGGCAAGCGCGACAATCATGCGATCCGCCGGATCGGCATGGAACTCGCCAGGCAGGGTAACGCTGCGTACAGCGATCAGGTTGTCGACCGGGACGAAGCGAAAGCCCTCGATCCCGCCGGCGAGGCCCAGCCAGCGCTCGACATCCATCGCCAAATTCAGCCTCCCCTTCGAGACCAGCATGGCAATCTCCCAGGCGGAGATAGACGACGCGACGACACCGTCCGCGGCCAGTGCCCCGTCGATGGCTTGCTTCGCGGCCTTTGACAGTCTCGAGGCGTCGCCGCCGATCCACCAGACGAGCGCGTGGGTGTCCAGGACGATCATCTCGACGCGTCCCAGTCCTCCACGCCGACGGGCTCGAACGGATTGTCATAGCGAAGCACCGACCCCTTAAGCACTTCCAAGGGGTTGCGGTCCTTTTCGTCGATGCGCCGGATTTCCAGCTTCGGCTTGCCATGATCGGTGACGATCAGCGGCTCGCCGGTCGCCTCGATCTCGCGGAAATATTCGAGCGCCTTCGCCTTGAACTCGGATTTGGATACGCGAGCGGTCATCGCACCATCTCCCTTGCTGCAAACAAGATAGCGCAATTATGACTATGGTCAATGACCATAGTCAGGACTTTGGGGAGCCTGGCTGCGGTTCCACCGTCGCCGGCCTGATGCGGATGCGCGCCAGCCGGTTCTTGTCGCGCTTCATGACGATGAAGCGCTTGCCGTGGAAGGTGAAGGCCTGCTTCTCCTCCGGGATCGACTGGGTCTCGTGGATGACGAGACCGGCGATCGTCGTCGCCTCGTCGTCGGGCAGGTGCCAGTCTAGGGCGCGGTTGAGGTCGCGGATCGGCACGGACCCGTCGACGACCACCGAACCGTCGGACTCCTGCTTGACCCCCTGGACGTCGATGTCGTGCTCGTCGGCGATCTCGCCGACGATCTCCTCGATGATGTCTTCGAGCGTCACCAGCCCTTCGACCTCGCCATATTCGTCGACGACGATGGCGAAGTGCTGCTTGCGGCGCAGGAAGGCGTTGAGCTGGTCCTGCAGGGTGGTGGTGTCGGGCACGAACCAGGGCTTGGAGGCGACCTTGAGCACGTCGACCCTGGCGTAGTCGCCCTCGACCTCGTTGAGCGCGCGCAGCAGGTCCTTGGCGTGGATGACGCCGACGATGTTGTCGATAGTGCCGCGCCACAGCGGCATGCGCGTATAGGGGCTCTGCAGCATTTCGCGCACCAGCGCTTCCGGCGCGATGTCGGCGTTGTACAGCCGCATGTTGGTGCGGTGGACCATGACGTCGGAGACTTCGAGCTCGCGCAGGTCGAGGAGGCCGCCAACCTGGTCGCGGTCCTGCTTCACCACGTGCCCCTCGCGGTGGAACTCGTCCACCGCTCCGCGCAGTTCGTCATGCGCCGAACGCAGCGGCGTCAGTGCGACGATCTCATAGCCGAGGACCGCCAGCAGCCTGTGGCGGAACGCCAGAAAGGCCAGGATCAGCCCGGCCAGAACCGCCGCGACGATCCAGCCGGCAGCGCTCATCCCGGGTGATTCTCCTTGAGGAAGGACAGCACTTCGGAGGCCGGCACATCCTTGGCGATGAAGGACTGGCCGATGCCATGCGTCAGGATGAAGGTGAGCGCGCCGCGGGTGACCTTCTTGTCTTGGGTGATGTAGCCGAACAGCGCATCGGCGTCCGGCAGGCTGCCGGGGATGTCCGACATGCGCCACGGCAGGCCGACATCGCGCAAATGCGCCTCGACGCGCGCCGCGGCGTCGGGACTCGCGAGGTTGAGACGGGCCGAGAAGCGGTGCGCCAGCGCCATGCCGATGGCGACGCCCTCGCCATGGACCAGCCGCGCCCCGTCATAGGCGGTCGCCGCCTCCAGCGCATGGCCGAAGGTGTGGCCGAGATTGAGCAGGGCGCGGTCGCCGGTCTCGAACTCGTCGCGGGCGACGACGTCGGCCTTGGCGCGGCAGGACTGGGCGATGGCCTCGGTGCGGGCCGGGCCGCCGGAGAACACCTCCTGCCAGTTCCTCTCCAGCCAGGCGAAGAAATCGGGCCGGTCGATGAGGCCGTATTTGGCGACCTCGGCATAGCCGGCGCGGAACTCGCGCGCGGGCAGTGTGTCGAGGGCGCCGGTATCGGCCAGCACCAGCTTCGGCTGGTGGAAGACGCCGACCAGGTTCTTGCCGCGCGGGCTATTGATGCCGGTCTTGCCGCCGACGGAGGAATCGACCTGCGCCAGCAGCGAGGTCGGCATCTGCACGAAGTTCATGCCGCGGCGGACGATGCCGGCGGCGAAGCCCGTCAGGTCGCCGATGACGCCGCCGCCGAGTGCGATCACCGCGTCGCCGCGTTCGAGCCGCGTGGCCAGGATTGCGTCGACCACCGCCTGCAGGTGCTCGAAGCTCTTTGTCTTTTCGCCGGCGGGGAGCTTGACGACGGCAGGCGGGTTGCCCGTCGCCGAAAGGCTTTCGATCAGCGGTTCGAGATGCGCCGCAGCCACGTTCTCGTCGGTGACGATTGCCGAGCGCGCCTTGGGCAGGCGCCGCTGGACCAGTTCGCCGCCCTGCGCGATCAGTCCCGGGCCGATGAGGATGTCGTAGGCGCGGTCGCCGAGCCCGACTTCGACTGTGACGGTGCCCGTCATTCGTGATCCTCCGAAGCATCAGAGACGTGGATCCGGACGGACACGCCGAGATGGTTGCACAGCGTCTCGATCACCTCGCCGGCGATCGCTTCCTTGCGGTCGTCGCGCGTCGGCACGGTGAGGTCGGCCAGCGCGTAGACCGGGTAGCGCTCGTCCATCAGCTTGGCGAGCACGGCGCGCGGATCGGCATTCTGCAAAAGCGGCCGGTTCTGCTTCTTGGAAACGCGCTCCATCAGAAGGTCGAGTTCCGCCTTCAGCCACACCGAGACGCCATGGGCGGCAATCGCTGCCCGCGTCTGGGCGTTCATGAAGGCGCCGCCGCCGGTCGACAGCACCTGCGGGCCGCTCTCCAGCACCCGGCCGATGACCCGCTGCTCCAAGGCGCGGAACTCGGCTTCGCCGTAGCGCTCGAAGAGCTCCGGGATGGTCATGCGCGACACCGCCTCGATCTCGTGGTCGCTGTCGACGAAACCGAGGCCAAGCGCCTGGGCGACCTTGCGGCCGATGGCGGTCTTGCCCGCGCCCATCAGCCCGACGAAAACGATGGAACGGTCGCCGAGCCGCTCGAGCAGCGCAGCGCTGGAGCCGTCGGGCGATGGGTTGTGCGCGTCGGGTGTCATGGCTTCCCTTTCGTCGGCGTATCGACATGAAAAGCCCCGTGGCGTCAAGCGGATGCGCCGTTCCAACCTTGAAATGGCGCGAACGCCGTCCCATAAGGGCACACGACTCACAGATACCGCGACTTAGGGCAGACGGGCGAACACATCGATGCCGACGCTTTTCCGGTTCCTTGTCACGCTCGCGGTCCTGGCGGGCATCGCCTACGGCGCCATGGTCGCGCTGGTGATGTTCGTCGAGCCGAAGAAGGCCGAAATCTCGGTCCGCATCCCGCCTGAGAAGCTCACCCCGAAGAAATGAACGGCGGCGCGCGCATCGAGGCCTTCCTCGAAATGATGGCCGCCGAGCGCGGCGCCGCCGACAACACGCTGGCCAGCTATCGCCGCGATCTCGAGGACGCCTCCGACCATCTCGGCGGCCGCCTCGCCGACGCCGACGCGGCCGGCATCCGCGACTATCTCGACAACCTCGCCGGACGAGGCTTCGCCACGACGTCGCAGGCGCGCAGGCTGTCGGCGCTGCGCCAGTTCTTCCGCTTCCTCTATGCCGAGGGCCTGCGCGGCGACGATCCGACCGGCATCGTCGACAGTCCGAAGAAGGACCGCGCCCTGCCCAAGACGATGAGCGAGGGCGAAACGGGCCGCCTGCTCGACCGCGCGGCAAGCGAGGCAGCGAGTCCGGAAGCGGCCGGAACCGACGGCTTGGCCGCAACCCGCATGCATGCGCTCGTCGAAGTGCTCTATGCCACCGGCCTGCGCGTCTCGGAGCTCGTCAGCCTGCCGCTGACGGTGGCGCTGCGCGACGAGCGCTTCTTCGTCGTGCGCGGCAAGGGCGACAAGGAACGCATGGTTCCGCTTTCGGCCAAGGCGCGTGACGCCATGCGGCGCTGGCTGGAAGAGCGCAACGCCAATGCCAGGCTCGCCGAAAGCCCGTTCCTGTTTCCCGCCGCGTCCGAGAGCGGGCACCTGCCCCGCCAGGTCTTCGCCCGCGACCTCAAGGGATTGGCCGCGCGGGCCGGCATTCCGGCGGCCAAGATATCGCCGCACGTGCTGCGCCACGCGTTCGCAAGTCATCTGCTGCAGAACGGGGCCGACCTGCGCGCCGTGCAGCAATTGCTCGGCCATTCCGACATCTCGACCACCCAGATCTACACGCATGTTCTGGAAGAACGGCTGTTGAAACTGGTCAACGAGCATCACCCGCTTGCCGATTAGGGCCCATATCGCTATGTGAGTGCCTCGTTCCGCTGGCGCGGCGCTACAAATTCCGGCGCCCCGGCGCCCTTATTTAAGCGTGGTAGTCTGCTCGCCAATGTACAATTACCTCGATTTCGAAAAGCCGGTTGCCGACCTCGAAGGCAAAATCCTCGAGCTCAAGAAGCTCGCCGAGAACGGCGAGGCGGTCGACGTCGGCGAGGAGATCAAGCGGCTGGAGAAGCGCTCGCGCGATGCGCTGCGCGATGCCTACAAGGCGCTGACGCCGTGGCAGAGGGTGCAGGTGGCCCGCCATCCCGACCGCCCGCACTGCCTCGACTACGTCAGGGCCCTGTTCACCGACTTCACCATGCTCGCCGGCGACCGCGCCTTTGGCGAGGACGCGGCCATGATCGGCGGCTTCGCCCGCTTCCGCGGCGAGCCCGTGCTGGTACTCGGCCAGGAAAAGGGTTCCGACACCAAGAGCCGCCTCAAGCACAATTTCGGCTCGGTGCGCCCCGAGGGCTACCGCAAGGCCGTGCGCCTGATGGAAATGGCCGACCGCTTCAAGATCCCCGTCGTCATGCTGGTCGACACCGCCGGCGCATATCCGGGCGTGGGCGCCGAGGAGCGCGGCCAGGCCGAGGCCATCGCCCGCTCCACCTCCGCCTGCCTGGCGCTCAAGGTGCCCTCCATCGCCGTCGTCATCGGCGAAGGCGGCTCCGGCGGCGCGATCGCGATCGCCACCGCCAACCGGGTGTTCATGCTCGAACACGCCATCTATTCGGTGATATCGCCGGAAGGTGCTGCCTCGATCCTCTGGCGCGACACGACGCGTTCCAAGGATGCGGCGACCAACATGAAGATCACCGCGCAGGACCTGCTCGACCTCAAGATCATCGACCAGATCATCGCCGAGCCGCTGGGCGGCGCGCACCGCAACGCGGAAGCCGTAATCTCGGCCACCGGCGACCTGATCGCCAAGACGCTCAAGGACTTCGCCGGCTCCAACGTCGACTTCCGCGAGCAGCGCCGCGAAAAGTACCTGTCGATCGGCCGCAGCCTCTGATTGCGTTAACTGTGGCCAAAGCTGGCCACGGCACCTTTTCGCCACAAAATCGCCGCCTCGCCAAGTTCAATGGACTTGCCGTGGATTTTGCGCGCGGGGACGGGCCGAAACTTGCGGTAAGGAATTATCAAGGTTAACGACCCTAAGGTCGAAGCAAACCAGGACGGGCCGGAGCCGATGGCGTGCACCCGCCACGGCCGAAATTGAGACGATTCTAGTTCCGATGATTGCCAGCATCACTCGCGCCGGATTGCTTGTCGCCGCACTCGCGGTCGGCGGATGTTCGGAATCCGCCATCAACGACTTCGCGCCCAAGAACAAGGGGCTGTCGGAGAAGGTTCTCTCCGAAATGAAGGCGAAGAGCATGACGCGCTCGTCGCCGATCATGGCCCGCATCTTCAAGGAAGAGGGCAAGCTCGAGATCTGGAAGCAGAAGACCAACGGGCGCTACGACATCATCGCCAGCTACGACATCTGCAAATGGTCGGGCAAGCTCGGCCCGAAATTCACCGAGGGCGATCGACAGGCGCCGGAAGGCTTCTATTCGGTGCGGCCGTCGCAGATGAACCCGAATTCGAGCTACTATCTGTCGTTCAACATCGGCTTCCCGAACGCCTACGACCGCGCCAACGGCCGCACCGGCACGAACCTGATGGTGCATGGCGCCTGCTCCTCGGCCGGCTGCTACTCGATGACCAACGAGCAGATCGACGACATCTACGCCTTCGGTCTCGAAGCCTTCAAGGGCGGGCAGACCGAGTTCCAGATCCAGGCCTTCCCCTTCCGCATGACGGCCGCCAACATGGCGCGCTATCGCAGCGACCCGAACTATGCGTTCTGGCAGATGCTGAAGGAGGGCTACGACCACTTCGAGATCACCAAGGTTCCGCCCAAGGTCGACGTCTGCGAGAAGCGCTATGTCTTCAACCGCACGCCCGACGCCGGTGCAGCCTTCAACCCGACCGGCGCGTGCCCGACCTCGACGCAGCCGCAGGGGCTGATGTCGGCCTACCAGGCATACCAGACCAAGTACGAGGCCGCCTTCGCCAGCGCCACGCGCGGCAGCGCCGAGGCCGTCAAGCCGTCGATCGTCGGCGTCCAGGAGGCCAACCTCGTTTCCGACTGGAGCAAGCGGCGGGCCCGCGGTGAGCGCGTGACCATCGAGCCGCCGTCCATGGCGCATGACGGGACCGTCACCCAGACGGACCGGATGGGCCGGATCGACTCGCCCGAGGGCCGCCGGATGGCGGCGCTGGATGCCGAGGCGGCCGCAAAGAAGAAGGCGGCCGAGGAAAAGGCGGCAGCGGTAGCAGCGGCGAAAGCCGCCAAGATCGCCGCGCAACAGCAGGCCGCGGCCGCGGCGGCACCGGCCCCCGTTGCCGAAGTGCCTGCCCAGGCCGCCCAGGCGGCTCCCGCCGAGGACGGCAGCGCCGCCTCCAAGCTGAAGAAGAAGCTGCTCGGCCTGTTCGGCAGCTGAGTGACGTGAGCGAAACGACGGAAATCTACGACCTCAGGGGGCTCAACTGCCCCCTGCCGGTGCTGAAGGCCAAGCGGCGCCTGGCCGACATGGCGGCTGGCAGCCGGCTGTGGCTTGAGACGACCGACCCGCTTGCCGTCATCGACATCCCCGCCTTCTGCCAGGACGCCGGCCACAGGCTGGTCGAGACGATGGCTGTCGCCGGCGGCCATCGCTTCCTGGTCGAACGGGGCGGCTGAGCGTCCGAGGACGCACGACAAGCCATTCGGCAAATCCTACCGGCCGGCGATCGCCAGCGGATTGTTTTCCATGGCCTCGCGGTCGGGCGTGTCGATCGCCGGCTTGTTGACGAAGGCCGAAAACAGCCGTTCGACATAGTCGCGCGGCAGGTCGATGCCGATCAGCACCAGGCGCGTGCCGCGGACGTCGTCCGGCCAGGACGGCAGGCGCGCCGGCGGATGCAGCAGCTTCTGCACCCCGTGGATGACCAGCGGCCGCGACGGATCCTCGGCGAGTTCGACGATGCCCTTGATGCGCAACAGCTTGTCGCCCTGGGTCGACAGGAGCAGGTCGAGGAACATCTCGACCGTCGAGAACGGCAGTGCGCCGCCATGCACCAGCGTGAAGGAGCCGACGCGCGCATCATGATGATGCGCATGGTCGTGCTCGTGACCATGGCCTTGGTGATGATGGCCGTCATGATGATGATGCGCGTGTTCGGCGGCCTCGCCCAGCCAGCGGCGGACGTCGGCGGTCTTGGTGGCGGGGTCGTAGAGGCCGCATTGCAGGAGCTGCGCCACCACCCCCTCGCCCGCCGGGCGGATTTCGGCGCCGGGATTGATGCGGCGCAGCCGGTCCGCGAGCGCGTCGATCCATTCGGCGTCGTCGACCAGGTCGGACTTGGTGAGCACGAGGCGGTCGGCCACCGCCACCTGCTTGACCGCCTCGACATGGGCGTCGAGCGTGGCGGCCCCGTTGACCGCGTCGACGACCGTGACGACGCCGTCCAGCCGGAATGCGTGCACCAGCGCCGGATGCCCCATGATCGACTGCAGCACCGGCACCGGGTCGGCAAGGCCGGTGGTCTCGATCACCACGCGCGCCAGCCGCTGGATGCGGCCGGTCTGCAGGCGGTCGACCAGGTCGGCCAGCGTGTCGACGAGCTCGCCGCGCACCGTGCAGCACAGGCAGCCGTCGGAAAGCTCGATCACGCCGTCGGAGGCCTTCTCGACCAGCAGGTGGTCGATGGCGACGTCGCCGAACTCGTTGATGATGACGGCCGTGTCGGTGAGCGCCGGATCCTTGAGCAGGTTGTTGAGCAGCGTGGTCTTGCCGGCGCCGAGGAACCCCGTCAGCACCGACACCGGGATCGGGAATGCGGCCTGCGGGTTCACGACCGGGCCTTGCTCGCCTGCGCCTGGACGGCGGGCGCCGCCCCGTCCGGGGCCGGCATGTCCGGCCGCCAGGTCGGCAGCGGCACGTCGGCATATTCGACCGGATCGCGGCCGGCGAGAGCCTTGGGCACGGGTCCATTGGCGCCCCCGAGCGCGACGGCGACCCAGACGCGCTCGCGCGTCATCTCGGGGATGATCGAGACCTTTTCCGGCGCAGCCGCGGCCCCAGCCTTTTCCGGCGTGGCGCTCGCCTCGGCCTTTTCCGGCGCGGCACCCGCCTCGGTCGGCGCCGGGCCGTCGGAGGCGGTCGCCTTGGCCTTGGGCGAGCATACCTGGTCGCGCATGCTGGTCGCGATCATTCGATCATCGCCATAGGGCGCGAGCCCGGCGACGCTCACCGAACTGCCGGCGCGGCCGAACCCGCCCTGCAGCAGCTCGGCGGCTTCCTCGGCGCGGTCGTCGGGCGAGCCCGCACCGAGCACGATGGCGGCGAGCGTCCTGCCGTCGCGGGTCGCAGAGGCGATCAGGTTGAAGCCGGATTCGCAGACGAAGCCCGTCTTCATGCCGTCGGTTCCCGGGAACCGGCCGACCAGGGGATTGAAGTTCTTCAGCTTCTTCTTGCCTGCGACGATGCCTTCGATGTTGAAGTACGAGGCGTATTGCGGGAACTCGAGCCTGATCGCCCGGACCAGGATCGCGAGATCGCGCGCCGTCGTGTACTGGTCGGGCTCGTGCAGGCCGTTGGCATTGACCCAGTGGCTGTCGGCCATGCCCAGCCGCTGCGCCTCGGCGTTCATGCGATCGGCGAAGGCCGCCTGCGAGCCGCCGACATTCTCGCCGATGGCGGCGGCAATGTCGTTGGCGGACTTGACCATGATGATCTTGATGGCGTTGTCGAGGGTCAGCACCGAGCCCGGCTTGTAGCCCATCTTGCTCGGCGGCATGGCCGCCGCCGTCTTGCTGATCTTGATCGGCGAATCGAGCGCCAGTTCGCCCGCCTGGACAGCGCGGAACGCGGTGTAGGCCGTCATCAGCTTGGTGAGCGAGGCCGGATGCCAGCGCTTGAAGGCGTCCTGATGCTCGATCACGGCGCCGGTGTTGACGTCGAAAAGCAGGGCCGGATTGGCTGCGGCGGGGGCTGCGCCGATCGCGGTTGCGGCCATGAGGCCGATCACGATGCTCCTGACGAACTCAATCTTCATCATCTAATCCGAAATCGCCTCTTGCCGATCATAACCGGCCGTCCATAAGATTTCCGTAAACCGGGATGGGAACGCTCGAGCCGGTCAAAGCCTGGCATCGGCGTCGCCGCCGCTGCTAAATAGCCTATGTGACGCCAAGATGGCAGAGCTTGCGCGATCACAATTGCGAATCCGGGAACCTTGCGGTTCCCCCCAGACAGGAAGCCGAGACAAGACATGCCGATCCTGAACCGAGCCGCGGAAATGCAGGAAGAGATCGCCGGCTGGCGCCGCCACCTGCACCAGAAGCCGGAGCTGAACTTCGACGTCTTCGAGACCGCCGATTTCGTCACCGCCAAGCTCAAGGAGTTCGGCTGCGACGAGGTCGTGACCGGCCTCGGCAAGACCGGCGTGGTCGGCCTCATCCGGGGCAGCCTCGGCACCGGCGGAGTGGTCGGCCTGCGCGCCGACATGGACGCGCTGCCGATCGAGGAGATCACCGGCAAGCCCTATGCCTCCAAGGTGCCGGGCAAGATGCATGCCTGCGGCCACGACGGCCACACCGCCATGCTCCTGGGCGCCGCCAAGTATCTCGCCGAGACGCGCAACTTCGCCGGCGCGGTGGCCGTCATCTTCCAGCCCGCCGAGGAGGGCGGCGGCGGCGGCAACGAGATGGTCAAGGACGGCATGATGGAGCGCTTCGGCATCCAGAAGGTGTTCGGCATGCACAACATGCCGAGCCTGCCGGTCGGCCAGTTCGCCATCCGCCCGGGCCCGATCATGGCGGCGACGGCCGAGTTCACCATCACCGTCAGGGGCAAGGGCGGGCATGCCGCGATCCCGCACCGCGCCATCGACCCGATCGTCGCCGGCAGCCAGCTGGTAGCGGCGCTGCAGACCATCGCCGCGCGCTCGATCGACCCGGCCGAGGCCATCGTCGTCTCGGTGACCAAGTTCAACGCCGGAACCGCCTACAACATCATTCCCGAGCATGCGGTGCTGGCCGGCACCGTGCGGACGCTCAAGAAGGAAGTGGCGAAGATGGCCGAGGAGCGCATGGGCGCCATCTGCCGCGGCGTGGCGGAGGCCACGGGCACGGCAATCGAGCTCGACTACGACGCCAACTACCCGGTCACCTTCAACCATCCCGAGGAAACGGTCTTCGCCGGCGACGTGGCCGCCAGGATCGCCGGCGACGCGCAGGTGCACCGCACCATTCAGCCGCTGATGGGCGGCGAGGACTTCTCCTACATGCTGGAGGCGCGCCCCGGCGCCTTCATCTTCATCGGCAACGGCGACAGCGCCAACCTCCACCACCCCGCCTACGACTTCAACGACGAGGTGATCCCGCACGGCGTGAGCTATTGGGTGCGGCTGGCGGAAACGGCGCTGGCGGCCTGAGGCGGACACATCATGGCGGGCCCGGCCTGAACTTGGCCGGCCCCCGCCAAAAACCGTTGGCGAATCCGCTCGAAGCCGCTATGTGTGCAGCCGAGTGGTCCCGTAGCTCAGTAGGATAGAGCGGCAGATTCCTAATCTGTAGGTCACAGGTTCGATTCCTGTCGGGATCACCATATTGCTCGGTCGACGTCGCCCCAGCGAAGCCTAGCTGCCGGCTGCTGGGAGCCCGTGTCGGCGATCCTCCATTATGGAGCCATAGAGCGAGCGTGCATGCGAGATGTGATGCCTTGCAGCCTTGGCCGCACCTTTCGCATCGCCGGCGCGAATGGCTTCGAGCAGGAGGTCATGTTCGGCAACGATCTCGGCGCCGCGTTCGAGGCGCTCGGTCATCAGCTTGCGGTAGCGCTCGAGACCGATCATCACCTGGTCAAGCAGACGCGACGCGACGGCATTGCCGGACAGGTCACGCATGGTGGCGTGGAACTCCAGGCCCCCCTCCAACAGCAATTCCATATCGCCGGCCTCCGCAAGCGCGTGCATCCTGCGATTTATGCGTTCCAAGGGTTCGATCGAGATATTCTTCGCGACATAGCGCTCGGTTACCGTCGTCGCGATTAGCGCCTCCAGCTGCTCGCGCGTGACCGACAACTGCTCCATGTCGTCGCGTGACAGCGCCGGGATCTCTATCGAGCGATTGGGCTCGCGGTGGATGAGGCCGATCATCTGGGCCTGATTGAGCACTTCCCGCAACGGTGTGCGTCCGATGTCGACCAATTGACCCAGTTCCTGCTCGGTCACCACGGCGCCGTCGGCCCGTTCCGGAGCGCATATCCAGGCTACCAGGCGGTCAAAGGGCGGCAATGCGCGGCCCGAAGCGCGCATCTTCGGAAAGTATGCCGTCCGTTGAAGTTCCATACTGTCGTGCCCTAATGATTGATGATCTTTGAAAGAAACTGTTGCGCCCGCTCGGAACACTTCGGCGCACTACCAAAGAATTCGCCTTTTGCGCAATCGTCAACGATGCGCCCACGATCCATGAAGATTACCCGATCGGCCACGCGTTTGGCAAAACCCATCTCATGGGTCACGCACATCATCGTCATGCCTTCCCGGGCAAGATTGGTCATTACATCGAGCACCTCGTTGACCATTTCGGGATCGAGCGCCGAGGTCGGCTCGTCGAAGAGCATGCAGATGGGGTCCATGCACAGCGCCCTGGCAATGGCCACTCGCTGCTGCTGCCCGCCCGACAATTCGCCGGGGAACTTGTCCTTGTGGTCGATCAGCCCAACCCGGCCGAGATAGTGACGCGCCTTCTCGAGCGCGGCCGGCTCTCGCCGCTTCAGGACCTTCATCTGGGCCAGTGTCAGGTTCTTCAGTACCGTCAGGTGCGGAAACAGTTCGAAGTGCTGAAACACCATTCCGACCCGCGAACGCAGCTTCGGAAGGTCGGTATCCTGCGCGTTGACGGAAATGCCGTCGACCACGACCTCGCCATTCTGGAAGGGCTCAAGCCCGTTGACACATTTTATGAGGGTGGATTTCCCGGAGCCTGACGGGCCGCAAACCACCACGACCTGGCCCTTCGCCACGGACGAGGAGCAACCGTCCAGCACCTGCGTCGTGCCATACCACTTCGAAACCTCCCGAATGACGATCATCTCAGCCGATCCTCATGTCCCGCGCGGCCGCGATGGCCAGGTTCAGGACGCGGTCGAGCACGGTGTCCGTTTCGCCCAGCCAGTCCGAAATTTCGGCTTCCATGGTCACATCCGGCGCGATTCCGTAGCCGTCATACATCTCGCCCGTCTTCTGGAATGAAGCCATCGTGGACAGGCGGACGGCGATACCGCTGTTTCCCAGCTGAAATGGAATGCTGTTGCCGCTGCGCCCGTTGCTGGGCAGCCCGACGAGCGTGACGCCGCGCCATCCCTTGAAGGTCGAGACGAAAATGTCGCCTGCGCTGCCGACCCCCCAATCCATCAGCAGATAGACAGGCCTGTCGTAGTGCGGCTTGCCCGGAACGGCGCGAAGCTTCCCGAAATACCAGTCCGTGAAGTCTTCGGCGGGCGGCTGCCATTGGGGACGGAAATCGGCGAGGAAGGCCTCCAGCGCCTGGCGCTCCTCGGCGGCTATCCGCGGATCCAGGCGATAATCCATTGCCTTGTCGTCGACTTTCAGCCTGTCGACCAGTTCGGCAAGCGGCGTGCCGCGCGCTGCCCGCAGTCTGGCAACGTTGTGGATGTAGACGCCGTCTTCGGGCCGCATGAAGTACGGGAACAGGGCGGCGAGGTTTTCGCGCGTTCCACCGCCGCATTGCCGGGCATCGATGATCAGGGCATCGGTTGCCTGGAACCGGCGCATGATACCGTCGATGCGCCCCGCCAGCGCGCTGTCCTTTTGCGAATAGATGCGCAGATAGCCGACATTGCCCGGGAGGACCTTGCTGTCATTGGAGAGCGGAAGCAGCTGGTCGGGCTGGTCCAGCCTGTCGGTGAGCGGCAGTTCGACCGTCGAGACGGAGCGGCCGGCCACATCGGTCAGCTCGAGCGTGACATGCGATGAGCCGGGCAGGTCGAGTTCACGCCGCATGTATTCGACGAACCGCATCAAGCTGAGGCTGCGCGCGAGGCGCTGGGATCGAGAGGCGAAGGGGCCGCTCGTGATATTGCCGGCGGCCTCCAGCCACCGATGCAGCGGCATGCCGTCTATCGCCCTGACATAGGGGTGCCGCGTGTCGACCAGCCGGCGCGTCTGCGGGTGATAGGCGAAGCCCAGATTGCCCTTCACGCCGATTGCCACCGGGCTGTAGCCTGCGGGCAGGTGCTTCCGCCAATCCACGACCATGGCGTGCGAATCCCCGAGGTGCTGGACCAGCTTGTGGATCTGAAGCGCCAGGTTGTTGATCGAGACCTTCTGCGGCAGCCGCTTGGCCATGGCAGCAAGCGCGAGTTCGTAGGGGAAGGCGACCGAGGCGACGTAAGAGTGCCGATCGCTGATGATTTGGCGAAGCTGAGCCAGGTCCGCTTCTGCAGCCCATTTGGACAGGAAGCGATCCGACGAGCCGTTTTCGAACAGGTGGTTGTTGGTGAAGAATTCGAAATTGCCCATGGGTTATCCTGTTGAATTGCAAAGAAATTCAGCGGTTAAGACGATCACGCCCGCTTTTGGATGAAGTACTTGTCGACCAGCTGGGATGCGACGAAGCTGATCACGAAGTAGACCGCGCCGGCGAACAGATAGAGTTCGACGAGCCGACTGTCGCGCTGGCCGATCTTGCTCGCCACGCCGAGGAAATCGTTCAGGCTGATCACGTAGACCAGAGAGGTATCCTGGAAGATGATGATACTCTTGGTCAGAAACAGCGGCAGCATGTTGCGGAACGCCTGCGGCAGCACCACGTAGCGCATGGTTTGGCCATAGGTCATGCCAAGGGCGACCGCCGCGTTGATCTGGCCCGAACGTACGCTCTGTATGCCGGCGCGAATGACCTCGCAGAAATATGCCGCCTCGAACATCACATAGGCGACGAAGGCAGAGTAGTAGGGCCCGATCGGCGAGGCCCGGCCGGTGAAGGCCTGGATGACCAGCGGGATCAGGAAATAGAACCAGAAAATCGCGAGAACCAGCGGGACCGATCGGAACACATCTACATAGACGCTCGCCAGGAAAGACAGCCAGCGCACCGACGACAGGCGCATGAGGGCAAGGCATGTTCCCCAAACGATGCCGCCGACCAGCGACCACAAAAGCAGCAACAGCGTGAACTTCATGCCTTGCCAGAGGAAGGGGAGCGAAATGCCGATGACGCTCCAGTCGAAATCGTAGCTCATGACCGGGCTCCGCCGACAAACCCGGGAACCCGCATGCTCCTCTCGAGCAGGCGCATGGCGACGCTGACCAGATAGGTCACCAGGAAGTAGATGCTGGTCGCGGCCAGGAAGGTCTCGAAGATCTGGGCGCTGAACTCGCTGATCTGCCGCGTTTGCCCCGTCAATTCGAGCAGGCCAATGGTCAGCGCCACCGCGGAATTCTTGAAGACGTTCAGGAATTCCGATGTCAGCGGCGGAATGATGATGCGAAACGCCATCGGCAGCAGCGCATATTGGTAGGCCTGCCGCAAGGTGAGGCCGAGGGCCAGCGCGGCGCTCTTCTGGCCCCCGGGCTGCGCCTCGATCCCCGCCCGCACCTGTTCGCATACGCGGGCGGAGGTGAAGAGCCCAAGGCACAGCACCACCGAGCCGACCTGCATGACACGGGGATCAAGCCCGTTCAGCCAGAACTGCCAGTCGAGTGGCAACAATTGCGGCACGACGTAGTACCAAAGGAAGAGCTGTACCAGCAGCGGAATGTTACGGAACAGCTCGACATAGGCACCTGTTGCCATCCGCACACTTCTGCCAGGCAGCGTGCGGATGACCCCAAGCACTGTTCCGATGGACAGCGCGATGATCCACGAACTGAGGGATATGGCAATTGTCCAGCCAAGGCCGGACAGAAGCCAGTCAATGTAGCGTCCTTCCCCGGTGATCGTCGGTTCCCAGAAAACGCCCCAGTTCCAGTCGTAGTTCATTGCGGCTCTCCAAGCGCCTGCTCCGACCTCGTGCCGTGCCGGATCACTGCAGCGGGATGTCGTTGGGCTCGGCGTAGAGCTTCTTCATCTCTTCCCCCAGCGGCACGCCAAGGACGACGTCGCGAGGCGGGATCGGCGCGTTGAACCACTTGTCGTAGATCTTCGCCATCTCGCCGCTCTTCATCATCTCGGCCATCTGGTCGTCGATCACCTTCTTGAAGGCCGGATCGTCCTTGCGCATGCCGCAGGCATAGACCTCGTTCGTCTGCGCGGTTCCGGTGATGTGCCAGTCGGCTGGGTTCTTTGCCTTCGATATCTCGCCATAGAGAATTGCGTCGTCGCTCATGAAGGCGACTGCCTTGTTGGATTCCAGGGTGACGAATGCCTCGCCATGGTCCTTGGCGCTGATGATGCGCATGTCCATGCCTTTTGCTTCGTTCATCTGACGCAGCACCTTCTCGGAGGTGGTGCCGGCCGAGACGACGACGTTCTTTCCGGCGAGGTCGGGGAAATCGGAGATCCCCGATCCGTTGCGGGTGAGCAGCCTGGTGCCGATGATAAAGAAGTTGGTCGAGAAACCGATCTGCTTTTGCCGTTCCTTGTTGTTTGTCGTGGTGCCGCATTCCAGGTCGATCGTATTGTTGATCAATAGCGGAATGCGGGTCTGCGAGGTGACCGGCACGAGGTTCACGTTCAGTTCGGCCATGCCGAGATGGGCCTTGACCGCGTCGACGAGTTGCAGGGCAATGTCCTGCGAATAGCCGACCACCTTCTGGTCGTTGTCATAGTAGGAGAACGGAATGCTCGTCTCCCGATGACCGATGGAGATCGTGCCGCTGTCCTTGACGTTCTTGAGCGTCCCGGTCAGTTCCTCGGCATGACCGATCGTTGCGAGCGTAGCCGCCAAACCGGCGGCTACGAAGATTCCCAGCCCTTTGTTCATTTCAGCTCCTCCCTGAAGGCCGACCTGTTCAGATTTCCATCACGCCGGCGCGCATCACCGTTCGGCCATCCACGGTGATCGTCGGGTTGTGCATGATGAAGTCGTAGTGGCAGGCCGCCTTGACGGTTCCGCCCAGTGTGATCGAGGTGCCGACGCCGATATGGCAGGTGCTGGCGACGCCTTCGTCCTCGAGCATCGAGCCGATCAGCCGGCAATGCGGGTTCATGCCGATGCCGATCTCGGCGACGTTGTAGACATTGGGATCGTTCATCGCCTCCCAGGCGGCGCGGACCTTTTCGGCGTCTCGGCCGCCGGTGATCGAAACGACGTTGCCGTCGCGCACTTCGAGCGTGACCGGCTGATCGGGAACGCCGATGCCAAGGTAGGGGATCGATGCATCGCACACTATCCGCCCCTCCGCGGTCACCGGCGATACGGGGGATTCGATATCCGGAACCGGATGGAAGTCGCCCGGCCGGACGATGCCCGTCTTGGCGTGAGGCGTTCCCAGGCGGCCGCGAATGTCGAGCGTCAGATCGGTGCCCGCTTCGGTCGTGACACGGACCTCCGAACCCTTGTCCCAGATGGCGGCCATCTTCATGACGTGCGGCTCGATCGCGGCAAAGTCCGCATCGATGCCGCCGCCCATCATCATCTCGGGGAGCCACTGGGTGAGCGCCACGATGCGCGCCCCTGCCGCGCAGGCGTCCTTCACGGCATGCGTGTGGGTGATGGAAACCGAAACCGGCGTGAACACCACGGGGGCGGATTTCATGGCCGCGGCAACCGCGGGGCTGGGTTCGCCGGAGTCGTTCTTAACCCGGCTCATCGTCATGATGATCGGGTTTGCGTCGGCGGCGGCGACCGCCGAGGCCAGGACCTTTGCAAGCAAGAAGTCCTGCGCTGCATCCGTGATGATCAGCACGTCCTCCCCCGGCTTGACTGCCGCGCAGACGTTCACGAGCTTGGCGGCCCCTTTGGCCATCAACATTTCACGCATCGGTGTTCGATCCTTTTGGTTAGTAGCTGAGAGGCAGGGTGAATATGGCAGGGCAAGAGCAGCGGTCCGCGAATGGCAGGCTGCCCAGGCCCGCTCAAGGTTCATGTCGTGCTGGCGGAGCATGGCCGTCCGCCCACGCAGGCCTGCGAGGCAATCCACTTCGTTGTGGGCATGAGTGTTGCCCCCCGAGGCAGGTGACGTCGGTCAGGCCTTCGACCAAGATGCGATCCATCGTTTCCCCTCGTGTCCCAGTAGTGTTGAGGGACGCACTGCGCGTCCTTCCGCTTGCGCGGCTCGCAACATTCCCCACCAAGCCGTCATCGCCATCGCTGCTGGAATTGCCGCTTGCCAAGTGTTTTGTGGATATGTATACAAATACACATAAACACACAAGCGCATAATCGCACGGAGTTTTCTGAGGGGAGGCGCGTTCGGAAATGTTTGAGGATCCCTCGATCCAGGCTTGCTCGCCCGGCCGTCGAAACTGGCGCGGGGGATCATCGGGTGGAAACCGTCAGAGCTGACAACCAGCCATGGAATGGGAAACCCTGCGCAGTTCAGGCAGTCGTAGCTGGTTCATCTTTGCATAGAGCCTGGCGACGATCAGTTGAGCTTGCTGGCCGTCGCCGGCGGCCTTGCGGCCGCGTCGCAGATCGAAAAGTCCAATTTTCCAAGTCAGGAGGAGAATATGAATAGGTCGACAAGTCTTCTTGCCCTGCTGGCCTTTGGCGCCATCGGCGGCATGGGTTCACCTGCAGCGGCGGCGGAGCAGGGCTGGATCACGGTATCCGCATGCGCGCCGGCCGGCCCGCTGATCCCGACGAACACGACCGAGAGCTGCGGTTCGGACGTTCTGCAGCCGATTCTGGCCGGCCTTGTCACGACCGATGCCAAGACTGGCGCCGTCGTCGACGACATCGCCGAGAAGATCGAGACGACCGACAACAAGGTCTGGACGATCACCCTGAAGAAGGGATGGACGTTCCATGACGGCTCGGCCGTAAAGGCCAGGAACTTCGTCGATGCCTGGAATTGGGCTGCCTATGGCCCCAATGGGCAGTCGAACAACGACTGGTTCTCGACAATCGAGGGCTACGAGGATCTCAATCCGAAGGCGCCCAAGGGCGAGAAGGCACCCGAGCCGACCGCGAAGGCAATGAAGGGTCTTGAGGTGATCGACGACTTCTCGTTCAAGGTCGTGCTGAAGTCGCCGGTGCCGACCTTCAAGTCGCAGCTGACCTACAAGGCCTTCTATCCAATGCCGGATTCCTTTTTCCTGGATCCCGAGGCATTCGGCGCGAAACCGATCGGGGCCGGGCCCTTCCAGTTCGAATCCGGCACGCCCGATACGGGGTACAGGCTCGCCGCGTTCCCCGGCTACGCCGGCAGCCGGCATCCTCAGCTAAAGGGCATCGAACTGCGGATCTATTCCAACGAAGAGGCAGCCTATAACGACCTGATCGCCGGAAACCTGGATCTGATGCGCGACATTCCGGCGTCGAAGCTCGTCGGCGAGCTGTGGAAGACCGACCTCGAGGGACGCGTCCTGCAGCAGCCGCGCGCCAATCTTCAGGGTCTCGGCATGCCCTTCACGGACGCCAATGCACAGTTGCTGAAGCCAGGCATCCGGCAGGCGGTTTCCATGTCGATCGACCGCAAGACCATCATCGACGTCATCTTCAGCGGCATCGGTCAGCCTGCCACCGGCTGGGTGCCACCAGGGGTCGAAGGCTATCAGGCGGGCGCCTGCGGCGAGTTTTGCGAATACAATCCCGAAAAGGCCAAGGAACTGCTTGCCAAGGAAGGCGGTTACAGCGGGGAGATCAAGATCTACTATGCCGGCGATGGAGGGGCCAAACCGGCCATGGACGCGATCTGCAACAGCATCCAGAACACGCTGCAGATCAATTGTCTGACATCGGCCCTATCGGACAACTCGACATTCCGCTCCTTCACCCGCTCCGGCAAGGCGGATGGCCCGTTCCCGTCGAATTGGACGATGGACTACCCGTCCATCGACAATGCGCTCATCCCGCTCTACTCCAGCAAGGGAACCTCCAATCGCGGCTCCTACGAGAATGCCGAATTCGACGCGCTGATCGCGAAGGCGGCGACCGAGGCTCCTGCCGATAGCGTCCGGACCTATCAGGAGGCAGAGCGACTGCTGGCCAAGGAAATGCCGCGCATCCCGCTATGGAACCCGATGACGACGGTGGGCTATTCGCCGAAGATCAAGGGCGTTGCTCTCTATTCCAACGGCCGACCGGACTATTCCGCGGTAACGCTTGCGGAATGACCCAGCGTGCCGGGAAACATGGCTTGAACAGGGCAATGAAATGACAGGTTACATCCTGCGCCGGCTGATACAGTTCATCCCTGTGTTTCTCGGCACGACCTTTGTCGTCTTCTTCCTGGCATGGGGCATGCCAGGAGACCCCCTCGCGGGCAAATGCGGAGACAGGGAGTGTCCCGAAGCTTTCGTTGCCCAGGCGACCGAAGAGTTCAAGCTCGATCGACCGCTGATAGTCCGATACGGCTACTATGTTGCGGATCTGATGCAGGGCGACCTGGGAAAATCGTTCACCGGACGCGATGTGTCGGAACAGCTGCTAGCGGCATTTCCTGCGACCATCAGGCTCGCGCTGTTGGCGGTGGCAATCGAAGTGCTGATTGGCGTCGCCATCGGCATTCTGGCGGCGCTCAGACCCGGCGGCGCTTTCGACACGGCCAATCTCCTGCTGGGCCTGGTCATCATCGCCTTTCCCGGCTTCGTGATCGCCAACCTGGCCCAGTTGGTATTCGGTGTCCGGCTTGGTTGGTTCCCTGTGACCGTCAGCGACGCCAGCAGCTACTATCAGCTGCTGCTGCCCGCCATGGTCCTCGCACTCGCGCATCAGGTAACGCTGTCGCGGCTTACGCGGACGGCCGTGATCGACAGCCTGCAGAGCGACTACATCCGTACGGCCCAGACCAAGGGGCTGCGGATGAGCCGGATTGTCGGAATCCATGCCCTCCGCAACAGCCTCATCCCTGTCGTGACCTATGTCGGCAAGGATATCGGCGGGTTGCTGGCAGGGGCCGTGGTCGTGGAAGGCGTCTTCAATATCCGCGGCATCGGCGGGCTCATCGTTAGATCGATCCGGAGCCACGATGGCATCACTATCGTCGGCGCCGTCACGGTCATCGTCGTTGCCTATCTGATCATCAATCTCCTCGTGGACATCGCCTACGCGGTCCTGGACCCCCGGATTCGATATGACTGAAACCAAGACAACCATCGCGATGCCGGGAGGCTCGCCTGGAGAGTTCGTCGAAAACACCAGGCCTGGGCGCTCGCTGACCGGCGAAGCCGCAACGTTGCTCTTGCGCTCTCCCATGGTTTGGGTGGCTCTGGCCGTTCTGTTGATGCTGGTGGTCATGGCCGTGGCGCCCAGCCTGTTCACCTCGCTCGACCCGCGCCAGTGCCAGCTTCTCAATGCCCGCAAGCCGCCCAGCTATGGCCATTGGTTCGGTTTCGACATCCAAGGCTGCGACGTCTTTGCCAGGACTATCTACGGAGCCAGGGCGTCGCTGGTCGTGGCGCTGCTGGCGACGATCGGAAGCACATTTATCGGCGGGGTGGTGGGCCTGCTCGCCGGCTTTTATGGCGGGGCCACGGATTCGGTCATCTCCCGGATGACCGACGTGGTCCTCGGCTTGCCAACCCTGCTCGGCGCGATCGTCATCCTGGCGACTCTCGGGTCGGGAGATGGCAGCAGCATTATCCGGCTGGCGCTTGTGCTGTCCGTCCTGGGCTGGGCGACCGAGTCCAGACTGATGCGCGCAAGCGTGTTGCAGACCAAGCATGCCGAATATGTGCGTGCTGCGAGAATAGCCGGCGCGGGCGATCTCTGGATTGCGGTTCGGCACATCCTGCCCAATTCCGTCACACCGCTGCTGGTCATGGCCACGCTTTCGCTCGGTGGCTATGTCGGGGCCGAGGCGACCCTGTCCTATCTCGGGCTCGGCCTGCAGGCGCCGATCATTTCCTGGGGGACGGCAATCAGCGACGCCCAGCCCTATCTGGCCAGCGCCCCCCACATGCTGCTGTTTCCGAGTCTGCTGCTGACCGTGACGGTGCTTACCATGGTGCTGTTCGGAGAAGCCGTGCGGCGCGCCTTTGACCCACGTTCCCGGTAGAAAGCGCATGACGCCCTTCCAACGCAATTCTGCCTTCGAGCCGCTGCTTCGCGTCGACAGGCTGTCCCTCGCACTGGGGTCCGGTCCGAGCCGAACGCCGCTGCTGGACGAAGTATCGTTCGACATCCAGTCCGGCGAAGTCCTTGCCGTGATGGGGGAGTCGGGGGCGGGCAAGAGCATGACCGCCCTGGCGATCATGGGAATCCTGTCTCCTGGCATCCGCATAACCAACGGACGGATCTCATACCGCGGAGAGGATTTGCTGAACCTGTCTCCGGATCGCCGCCGCGGATTGCGCGGACCGGAAATGGCGATGGTCCACCAGGATGCGCCGACCGCGCTCAATCCGGTCTATTCCGTCGGCTGGCAGATCGCCGAGGTGTTCAAGGTGCACAAGGGGATGAGCTCCGCCGATGCCTGGCGGAACGCGGTCGAGCTGATGATGCGCGTCGGCCTGCCCAATGCCGCGGCTCGCGCCAAGGACTACCCCCACCAACTGTCCGGCGGCATGCGACAGCGCGTGATGATCGCCATGGCAATCGCGCTCGAACCCCGTCTGCTGATCGCCGACGAGCCGACCACCGCGCTCGATGTGACCGTGCAGTCGCAGATCATGCAACTGCTCGTGGCTCTCCAGGAGGAGAAGCGGATGGGCATGATGCTGGTGACCCACGACTTCGGGGTCGTCGCGGAAAATGCCGACCGCGTCGTCATCCTCTATGCGGGCCGCGTTGTCGAAAGCGGAACGCCGCAAAGCATCCTCAGCACCGCAGCCCATCCCTATTCGAGGGCGCTGGCCGCATGCGTGCCGAGGATGGACGAAGCAGCACAGCGCCTTCCTGTCATTCCCGGCAAGCCGGCGAGCCTGGCCGATGCGACGGCCGGCTGCGCCTTCGCTCCGCGATGCCCGTTGCGGCAGCAGATTTGCCTGCACGAGCGGCCTCCCTTGCGCGAAGTGGCGCCTGGGAAGATGGCCGCCTGTCACTTTAGCGAAGAGGTGCTTGCCGATGGAAGTCGGGCAGTCGTTTTCAAGCCCTGAGCCGGATCAGCCGTTGATCGAGGTTTCGGATCTGGTCTGTCATTTCCCGGTGCGCGCCGGACTGCTGCGCCGGACGGTTGGCTCGATCCAGGCGGTCGACAAGATCTCGTTTTCGGTCCAGCGCGGCGAGGGCCTCGGAGTCGTGGGCGAGTCCGGCTGCGGCAAGTCCACCATGGTCAACGCGCTGATGGGACTGGTACGCCCGACCAGCGGTTCGTTCCGCTATGCCGGGCGTGAAGTGTTCGACATGAGCCGAGCCGAAACGCGCCGTTGGCGGCGCGACGTCCAGATGGTGTTCCAGAACCCCTTTGCTTCCCTCGATCCCCGGATGACGGTTCGGCAGATCGTCGAGGAGCCTTTGCAGGTGAGTGGCCTACGGCTTGCCGCGGCCGAGCGGCGCGCCCAGGTGCTCCGGATGTTGGAGAAGGTCGGACTGGATGCCCGTCAGGCCGATCGCTATCCGCATCAGCTTTCGGGAGGACAGCGTCAGCGCGTGGGGATCGCGCGCAGCCTGATCCTGGGTCCGAAGGTGCTGTTCCTGGACGAGCCGGTTTCGGCGCTCGATGTGTCGGTTCAGGCCCAGGTGCTCAATCTCCTCGACGATCTGCGCCGGGAACTGGGACTGACCTTCGTCTTCATCGGACACGATCTCTCCGTGGTGCGCTACGTGAGCGAACGTATTGCGGTGATGTATCTCGGCCGGATCGTCGAGATCGGGCCACGGGAGGCGGTCTTCGAGCGGCCGCGGCATCCCTACACGCTTGCCTTGCTCTCGGCCGTGCCGCAGATCGAACGGGCCAGGCGTGATGCCCGCAAACGCATCACGCTTGTCGGCGACCCTCCCAATCCTGCAAATCCGCCCTCGGGATGCAGGTTCCGTACAAGATGCTGGAAGGCCTCCGACATCTGCGCCCGTCTGGATCCCGAGTTGAGCCCCCGATCCGAAAACAGCGGCCATATGGCTGCCTGCCATTATCCCGAGAGCCAATAACCGCATCGGGGATCACACGCGGACTGTTCAATGAGGGCATGCGCGACCATGCTCGTCCGTCAAGACGGCATGGCGACAGCCCGACGCCGAATGCCTTGGCTACAGCCGGCCCACGAGCATGAGGTCGATCTCCAGCACCGTGTGCAGCAGCACCGCCGCGCCATTGGCGCATTCCTCGGGCGAGGAATATTCCAGCTCGTTGTGCGACAGGCCGTCCTTCGACGGAATGAAGATCATCGCGGTAGGGGCGAGTGCCGCGACATGCGCCGCGTCGTGGCCGCCGCCCGAGACCATCTCGGCCGCCGAGAGGCCCAACGCCCGGGCGCTGCGGCGAACGGCATCGACGCAGCGCGGATCGAATTCGACCGGCGCCTTGTTCCAGATGCGGCTGACCTCGGCCGCCGGCGAGACATGCGCGACCTCGTCGCGCAACGCCTTCTCCATCGCCGCGAGCCCGGCTTCGGACGGATGGCGCAGGTCGACCTCGAGACGCACCGCGCCCGGCACCACGTTGCGGGAATTGGGTTCGGCCCGGATGAAGCCTGCGGTGCCCACGCCGGGCGCGTTGCGCCTGGCCAGGTCCTGCACGGCGATCACGATGTGCGCGGCGGCCACGAGCGCGTCGTCGCGCTGGCCCATCGGCGTGCTGCCGGCGTGCGATTCCGTGCCCTCGATGGTGATGTCGAACCAGCGCACGCCCTGCACCCCGGTGACGATGCCGATCTCGGTGCCCGCGGCCTCGAGCGCCGGGCCCTGCTCGATGTGCAGTTCGACATAGGCGGCGAAGTCGGGCCGGCTGGCGAGCTCGCCGCGGAAGCCGATGTCGCGTAGCGCCTGCCCGACGGTCGTTCCCGCCTTGTCCTCGATCGCCTCGACCTCCTCGACGGCGCGCACGCCGGCATAGACGCCCGATCCCATCATCGCCGGAGAGAAGCGCGAGCCCTCCTCGTTGGTCCAGTTGACCACCGTCAGCGGCCGCCGCAGCCGCATCGACGCCTCGCGCAGGCTGCGGACCAGCTCGACGCCGGCGAGCACGCCGAGTATGCCGTCGAAGCGTCCGCCGCCCGGCTGGGTGTCGAGATGGCTGCCGACGGCTATGGCGTCGAGGCCCATGTCCTCGCCGGGATAGGTCGCGAACATGTTGCCGATGCGGTCGACCTCGACCGTGCAGCCCAGCGCGCCGCATTCGGCCGCGAACCATTCGCGGACCTGCCGGTCCTCCTGCGAAAGCGCCAGGCGCGTTACCCCGGTGGTTCCGGACGCGCCGAACTGCGCGGTGGAAACGATGTCGTTCCACAGGCGGCTGCCGTCGATGCTTGCCATGACTTGTCGGGTTCCCGTGTGCTGGAGTGCGGCCGGTGCCTTGGCGCCGCTCATTCGGAGGCAGGCTTCGCCTTCGCGTCGAAGCGGTACTTGAAGTCGCAATGCGAGGCGCCTTCCATCACCGTCTGCGTGCGCTCCAGCGTGATGCGCGGATCGTAGCCGGTGCAGAACACGCCGTCGCGATTGCAGGAGAGCAGATGACCGATGTGGCCGAGGCCCATCTCCTTGTAGGTTTCGGCATAGCGGCAGCGCTTGACGTTGTAGTGGAACTCCTCGTCGGTGGCCTTGGTGACCTCGATGACGAGCGCATCGTCCTGCGTCCACAGGTCCTGCAGTTCCTGGAAGGTCCGCAGCGTCGTGCCGCCGGGCGTCTTGGCGGCAAAGCTCCTGCCGGCGGCGATGGCCGCCCGCGTGATCGCGGTGTCGAGGATCGACTGCGCGACCTCCTCGCCCAGCCTTTCGCGCATCACCTCGTAGATTGGCGCGATGATGCCCGCCTCGATCTTGCGCCGGGCGAGAATGCCGATCTCGCCGTCCATCGCGGCGCGCGAATCGACTGCCTTGTCCTTTTCCATCTCTGCTTTCCTTCTGCTTGTCCGTCCGGGCGGCAGCGCATGCCGCACCGACTGCCCTTTTCCTATCAGTACCTCAACAGGCGGCCCATGGCCGGTATGGCCGCACGGCTGCCGGCCTTCCGGAGCGCGTCCCACGCGAGCGCCTGGTTGCTCGTCACCACCGGCTTGCCGATCGCCTGCTCCACTGCCTCGATGATACTTGAACAGCGCAAGGCAGTGCACGACAGGAACACCGCGTCGACGTCGTTCTGCCCGATCTCGACGGCGGCATTGAAGATGTCGCGCGGATCGATGCGGGCGATGGTGACATCGCTCTCCTGGCCGAAGGTGGCGCGCGCGCCAATCTCGACGCCCTTGCCGGAAAGATAGTCCTCGACCATCGCGTTGACACTCGCCGGATAGGGCGTGACAAGGGCGATGCGGCGGGCGCCGAGCGCCGACAGCGCGGCAAGGCTGGCGCTGACCGGATCGGTCACCGCGATCCCCGGGCGAACGCTTCCGGCGATCCCGGCGATCCTGTCCGGACCGATGATCATCGAACCCGAGGTGCAGCCGAAGGCAACGACGTCGAGCCTGTCGTCGGGGAGCAGCAGCTCGATGGCACGCGGCAAATCGTCGGCCATCGCGGCGAGGCTCGCCGGCGAGAGGTCGCGGGCCATGGGGATGCGGCTCGCATAGACCTCGACGCCCGGCAGCGGCAGGAAGCGCCGCACCTCCGGCTCGATCACCGTATCGTTGGCGAGCACCACCAGGCCGATCGCCGCCACCGCGGCGGGACCGCCGTCGAGGCTGCAGGCAAGCGTCGCCCATCCGTCTCTATCGTCGCTCAGCGCTGGCATGTGCCGCAACCGCTCCTTCGTCGGCAGTCCTGGAGACCGGGGCCTCCCCTGTTTCCTGAAGAATGGCCCAAGGCGTTAATCGACGAAAGCGATATTTGGCCATAGATTGAATACGAAAATTCATTTATCGTCTGATCCATGGATACATCGCTGCTCCAGTGTTTCCTCACCGTGGCCGACACGCAGAGCTTTTCGGCGGCAGCGCAGCGCCTGAACATCACGCAGTCGACCGTCAGCCACAAGATCGCCCGGCTGGAAGATCTGCTCGGCAAGCAGCTGTTCGACCGTACGACGCGGACATGCGCGCTGACCGCGGACGGGCGGGACCTGATCGACCATGCCACGCGCGTGGTGCGGTCGGTCGACGACCTGGAGCAGAACTTCAAGCCCGGACTGCTGACGGGCACGCTGGTGGTGGGCGTTCCCGACGATCATTACCTGTTCGTGCCGCTGACCGCCGCCCTCAAGGACTTCATGCTGGAGAAGCCGCGGGTCGGGGTGGAAATAAGAGGCGGCCTGTCGAGCGACCTGACGCGCGACCTGCGCGAGCGCAACATCGACCTGGCCGTCATCCGCGACGTGCCGGGGGCATCGGGCAACGACGTGCTGTGCACCGAGAACCTGGTCTGGATCACCTCGACGAACTGGGTGCCGCCGAGCGACGGCGTCGTCCCGCTCGCGCTGGTGCGCGGCTCCTGCGCCTACAGGAAGGCGGCGATCTCGACGCTGGACAGCAATGGCGTGCCGTGGAAATGCATGGTGACCTGCACCAGCCTCCAGGGCGTGTTCGCCGTGGTGCGCGAAGGGCTGGCCGTGTCCGTGGTCACCGAAGGCGACGTCGGCCTCGGGGTCAGGGCCGCTCCCAGGAACGGCCTTTTGCCGCGCCTGCCGACCTCTTCGCTGACGATCAAATATTCGGAAAAGGAGCCAACGCTCGCTGCGCGTGCGTTGGCCCGCACCATGGCCGATGTCCTGACCGGAATGGCCAGCGCCAAATAGTCAGGCGGCCCTGGCCGCCATGCCGAAGATCAGCTGCCGCAAGCGGTGCCGCAACTGCGTGAATTCGGGATCCTCGGTTTGGTCGATGGTCCGCGGCCGCGGAATGTCGACCTTGACGATTTCGGCGATGCGGCCGGGATGTGGGCAGAGCACGACGATGCGGTCGGCGAGCAGGATCGCCTCGTCGATGTCGTGGGTCACGAACACCACCGTCTTCTTTTCCTGTATCCAGAGATCGACGAGGAACGACTGCATGTCGACGCGCGTCAGCGCATCGAGGGCGCCGAAGGGCTCGTCCATCAAGAGGATGCGCGGATCGACGGCCAGCGCGCGTGCGATCGCCACCCGCTGCTGCATGCCGCCCGACAGCTGGGCCGGGTAGGCGTCGGCGAATTTGGACAGCGCGACCCGTTCCAGTATCCGGTCGGCCTTGGCGATCCGCTCCGCCTTGGGCACGCCCGCGAGTTCCAGCCCGAAGGCGATGTTGTCGCGGACGCTGAGCCAGGGAAACGAGGTGTAGGACTGGAACACCATGCCGACGATGGGGTCGCGGCCGTCGACCGGCCGCCCGTCGATGCGGATTTCGCCGGCGGAGACGCCGCTCAGACCGGCTATGAGCCGCAGCAATGTGGACTTGCCGCAGCCGGACGGCCCGAGGAACACGACGAACTCTCCGTCCCCGACGGACAGCGAGACATCGCGCAGCGCGGTTACGGCCGAGGTTCCCGAGCCATAGGCTTTGGAAACATGGTCGACTTCGATCAGATTGGCCATCACTGCACCTACGAACGGGAACGCTGGAGATAGGGGAACAGGCGGCGGCCGGCGGCGATGAACAAGAGGTCGCTGGTCAGGCCCACCAGCCCGATGGAGATGATGCCGACGAAGATGGTCGCCGTGTCCATGTAGCGGGACGCCTTGAGGATCACGTAGCCGACGCCGCTGGAGGCGGCGACGATCTCGGCGATGACGATGTAGGTCCATGCCCAGCCGAGGACGATGCGCAGGTCGTTGAAGATCGCCGGCTTCGCCGCCGGCAGGATGACCTTGCGCACCAGCCGGGCCGGGCTCGCCCCCAGCATCATCGCCGATTCGATGAGCGCGATCGGCACCGACAAGGTGCTGACCATCACCATAAGCGTGAGCGTGAAGAAGGTGCCGACGAAGATCACCGAGAACTTCTGCGCGTCGTCGATACCCAGCCAGAGCACCAGCAGCGGGATGAATGCCGTTGCCGGCATGTAGCGCATGAAGGCGAGGCACGGCTCGAGCATCGACCGGAACAGCTGGAAGGAGCCCATCAAAAGCCCGAGCGGGACGGCGATGAGTGCCGCCAGCAGGAAGCCCACCCCGACGCGGTAGATGCTGACGGCGAGGTCGAGCACGAAGCCGTCCTGGAAATACAGCTGGCGCGCGGTCGTGAGCACGGCGAGCGGGCTCGGCAGGAAGAAGTCGCCCACGACGCCGAGCCCGGACACGGCGGACCAGAGCACGAGCAGCACGGCGAAGAAGGCCAGCGACATTGCCGTGGAGGTGGCCTTGTCCAGGCCCTTGCGGACCGCGAACAGGCTCGACCGGCGGCGCCTGGCGGCAACGGCCTTGCGGGCGCCCGGCGCGGACCAGTCCGCGCCGGCGCCGATGGAGGTTTGGACCGAATCCGACATCGGGCAGCCGCCTATTGCTTCGCCTTGCCGCCGAGGGCGGCGGCAAGGGGCCGGCCGTCGACCACGCTGGCCGGATCGAGATCGGCCTTCAGCAGGCCCAGCCCCTTGTAGAAATCGGCGCCGCGCCGGGTGACCTCGGCGATCTTTCCGGCCGCGTCAGCCGCGCCGATATAGGCCGCGTTGTCCTCGCGTGAGACGAATTCGAGGCCGGCGAGCGAAGCGCGGAACTCGTCGATCTTGATGCCCAGCGCATCGGCCATGATCTTGTTGGCTTCCTCGGAATTGGCCTTCCAGTAGTCATAGGCGTCGAAATAGCCCTGGATGAAACCGGCCACGGCCTCAGGATGCTGCTCGATCACGTCGGAACGAAACGCCACGGTGTCGACGATCAGCCCCGGTTTGTCCCTGGAGCTGACCAGGACGTGGCCCGACCGCTTGCCCGCCTGCGACAGCCAGGGATCCCAGGTCGCCGCACCGTCCAGCCGCCCGGCCACGAAGGCGGCGCCGGCGTCGCCGGCCCGCATGTTCTGAAGGTCGATGTCCTTCAGGCTGAGGCCCTCGTCGGCAAGCACGTTGAGCAGGAAGAAGTATGTGGCCGAGCCTTCCTCGGCGCCGATCCGGCGCCCCTTCAGGTCCTTGACGGTCTTGATGTCGCTGGCCGTGACGAGGCCTTCGCCGCCGGCGGAGAAGTCGACCGCAAGCACCTGCTTCACGCCGATTTTCTGGGCATTGTAGAAGATGAAGGTGTCGACGGTGGTCGCCCAGCCGTCGAGGCGGCCGGTGGCGATGGCTGCCGCCGTCGAGGCCTTGTCCTGGACGCTGACCAGCTCGACCTTGGCGTCATGCGCGGCGAAGAAGCCCTTCTCCTGCGCGAGATGGAGCAGGCCATAGCCGACCCAGGTCGTCATCGCCACTTTCAGCGACGGGGTTTCGGCGGCGAAGGCAGGCTTGAAAAGTGTGGCGGCGGCGATGACGCCGGCCGCGATTGCTTTCTTGATCATTTGCTTCTCCCTAAGGCGCAAGCGCGCCTTTCCTCTCGTTTGGCGGCGTGCCGGAGCCAGGGCCGGCGGCGCGCGGGAGCAAATGACCACGATGGATAAAATTACATAAGCGAATAATCCGCATCGATTAATGCAGCATCGCGATAGGCGGAGATGCCGGACGCCATCGTCTGGGCATGCCGCAGAACGCTGCGTCACGCCATCCCGCAGGGTGGGCCGACGCGTCCTTGGCGGATCCCGCCGGCGATCTCCCGTATTGGCGTCAGGAGGCGTCGCGGCGGAGAGGCCTGTCGAGGATGGCCGTGCCGCCGGCCGCCTGGACGGCGAGGCTGCCGAAGGTGACGCCAGCGGCAAGGCAGGCCTCGTCGCTTGCGCCCGACATCCAGGCGTCGATGAAACCGGCGTTGAAGGCATCGCCGGCGCCGGTGGTGTCGACGACCGTAACCTCCTCGGCGCGGCGATGCAGAACCTGCCCTCGCGCCTTCAGCCAGGCGCCATCGCCGCCGGCCTTGAGCGCGACGATCGGGAAAGCCTGGGCGAGGATCCCGATGGCTGCGATCGGATCGCTCTCCTGGGTGATCGCGATCGCCTCTTCCATGTTGGGCAGGAAGATGTCGACGCCGGCGCAGCGGTCGAGCAGTTCGGCCTCGTAGATCAGCGTCTCGTCCCAGCTTGGATCAAGCGAAACAGTGAGCCCCCCCGCCTTTGCACGAGACACCAGGTCGGGGATCTCGTGCAGCGTCGCATATTCGGCGATGTGGAGATGCCCGGCTGCGCCCCAGGCGAGCGCGGCGTCGAGCGTGTCGGGCAAGGCGGAGCCTGCGCGGCGCGAAAGGAAGGCGCGGTCGTTGCCGATCACCGAGGCGACGGTGACCTGCGGCCCCGCACCAGGCGACTTTTCAAGGAAACGCAGGTCGACATTGGCCCCGCGCAATTCAGGCTCGATGCCGGCCGACAGCGCGTCGGTGCCGAGGCGCGCGACAAGCGCCACCTCACGCCCCGCATGCGCCAGATGGGCTGCCGCGATGAAGGCGCCGCCACCGGCGGCCATCTTCATGTCCTCTGCAAATACCTCCCGGCCCAGCCCGGGCAGCGCGCCCAGGCCGGTGAAGATGAGGTCGCAATAGATCCGGCCGATGCTGAGCACGGCCGGGCGCTTGGCATGTCCCGAGGTCATTGACGGCCCAGGCTCTTTTCGGTCTTGGCGTCGAACAGGTAAAGGCTGCCGGGTGCCGCGCTGCAGGTCAGCTTGCTGCCCGCCGCCGGAATGAACTTGCCGGGAGCAGTGGCGATCACCGCCGCCCCGTCGATGTCGAGATGCACCAGCGTCTCCGGCCCGAGCGGCTCGACCGCGGTCACAATACCGCCGAGCGTCAGGCCGCCGTCCACGGCCTTGCCGTCGGGCAAGGCGATCAGGTCGTGCGGACGCACGCCGACAAGAATGTCGCCGCCCTGCCCGATCTCGACGCCGTGGCCGTTCTTGCGGCCCGGCACCAGGTTCATCGACGGGCTGCCGATGAAGCGCGCAGTGAACACGTCGACCGGGTTCTCGTAGAGGTCGGTCGGCGTGCCCGTCTGCAGGATTTGGCCGTCGCGCATGACGACGATCCGGTCGGCCATGGTCATGGCCTCGACCTGGTCGTGGGTGACGTAAACGGTCGTGGTCTTGAGCCGCTGGTGCAGGCGCTTGATCTCGATGCGCATCTGCGAGCGCAGCTGGGCATCGAGGTTCGAAAGCGGCTCGTCGAACAGGAATGCCGAGGGGTTGCGAACCATGGCGCGGCCGATGGCGACGCGCTGGCGCTGGCCGCCCGAAAGTGCGGCCGGCCGGCGTTCGAGATATTTCTCCAGGCCGAGGATGCGGGCTGCTTCCTCGATGCGCTGGTCCTTCTCGGCCTTGGGCAGCTTCGAGGTGTAGAGCCCGAAGCCGATGTTCTGGCGCACCGTCATATGCGGGTAGATGGCGTAGTTCTGGAACACCATGGCGATGTTGCGCTGCTTGGGCTCGCGCTCGTTCACCACCTCGCCGCCGATCCTGAGCGTACCACCGGAGATGTCTTCGAGGCCGGCGATCATGCGCAGCGTCGTCGACTTGCCGCAGCCCGAGGGGCCGACGAAGACGACGAATTCGCCGTCCGCGATCTTGAGGTCGATGCCCTGCACGGCGTCGACCTTGCCGTAGCGCTTGACCAGCTTTTCGAGTTCGATCGTCGCCATCAGCGCGCCCCCACCAACGCAGTGAATTTCTCGCCGAGTTCCTTCGCGGCTCTCGCCTCGTGCCCGGCATGCTCGTTTGCAACGGCTTCGAACGCCGCCGCCTTGTTCCTGTAGACGCCGAGCGCCTCGGCCATCGGCTCGGGCGCGGGGCCGCCGAAGCGGGCGCGCACGGCAACGAAATGCTCGGGCGAGACGATCTCTTCGAAGGTGTCGCGGCCGAACGACGGCTCGCGCCCGGTCGAATGCCTGAAGGCTTCGAGGAACGGCGCGTAGCCGTCCTTGGCGAGCCCGCCGCCGACGGCCACGACCGCCTTGGCCACGGTCGCGGCGATCTCGTGCGCCTCGCGGAACGACAGGCCCTCGATGCGCACCAGCGAGTCGGCAAGCTCGGTGATGGTGATGCAGGAGCGGCGTATGTTGTCGGCCACCCGCTCCGGGTCGATCCTGATCGCGGCGACGAAGGCGGCGAGCAGGTCGAGCACGCGGGAGGCTGCGGCGAAGGCCTCGTAGCCCATCGACTGGGTTTCGCCCTCGCTGTCGTTCATGTCGGTGAACGGCGTGTTGTGGATGACGTTGAGCACCGTCCGCGCCCGGCCCATGGTCTGACTGGCCAGCAGCCGCATGTGCTCGATCGGCACCGGGTTGCGCTTCTGCGGCATGATCGAGGAGATCTGCACGAAGGCATTGGGCACGTAGATCTGGCCGACCTCGAAGGCGGTCCAGAACTGGAAGTCCTGGATCAGCCGGCCGAGATGCAGGAACATCAGCTCGATCGCCGAATAGGTCGAGGTGATGTAGTCGGACGCCGCGATGCAGCTGTAGGAATTGCGCAGCGGCGCCGCAAAGCCGAGCAGCTCGGCGACGCGCTTCCGGTCGATCGGGAAGCCCGAGGTGGTGATCGCCGCAGCACCCATCGGCGACAGGTCGACGATCTTGCGCGCTTCCTCGAACCGTTCGATGTCGCGGATCAGCACCTCGATGGCAGCCGACAGATAGTGGCCGAAGGTCGAGGGCTGCGCCGGCTGGCCGTGGGTGTAGGCGACGACGAGCGTGCCCTTCTCGCGCTCTGCGGTCTCGATCATGGCGCTGAGCAGGTGGCGCGCCTTGACCATCAGCGCGTCGATGCGCTGCTTGAGGCCGAGCTTGAACAGAGTGTGGTCGATGTCGTTGCGCGAACGCGCCGTGTGCAGGCGGCCGGCGACGTCAGGCCCGAGACGGGCCTTCAGCTCCTTCTCGATGAGGAAGAAGAAGTCCTCGACCTCGCCGGTATATTCGAGCTTGGACGGATCGACCTCGCGGTCGATCGCCTCGAGTGCTCCGGCGATAGCCGACGCCTGCTTGCTGTCGAGGATGCCGGCTTCGGTCAGCATCACCAGATGGGCGCGGTCGATGACGCGGAAGCCGTCGACATGGTGGGTCTTGGCACCGTCGAACAGCGGCCTCAGCACCGTCTCCTTGTAGACGGGATCAGGGAAAACGCTCTTGTCGGCGAGCTTGGGGTTCAGTTCAGGCATTTTCTATCCCTTGAGCCCGGCGAGCATGACGCCGCGGACGATGTAGCGCTGGAGCACGAGGAAGACGATCAGCGTCGGCAGGGTGGCAATCGCCGCACCCGTCATGATCATCTCCCACTGGATGGACTGTTCGACGGCGAAGCTCGAGAGCCCCACCGGCAGCGTGTAGAGTTCGCGGCTGGTGGTCACGATCAGCGGCCAGAAGAAGGCGGTCCAGTTGCCGAGGAAGGTGAAGATGGCGAGCGCCGAGAGCGCCGGCGTCACCAGCGGCATGGCCACCTTCCACCAGATCTGGAACTCGTTGAGCCCGTCGACGCGCGCCGCTTCCAGGAAGTCGTTGGGCACGCCTTCGAAGAACTGCTTCATCAGGAAGGTGCCGAAAGCCGTCATCATGCCGGGGAACATGATGCCCCAGTAGCTGTCCAGCCAGCCGAGCTTGCTCGACATCAGGTACCACGGGATGACCAGCATCTCGGTCGGGATCATCAGCGTCGACAGGATGGCCAGGAAGATGAAATAGCGGCCGCGGAACTCGAACTTGGCGAGCGTGTAGCCGACGAGGCTGTCGAAGAACACGTTGGAGACGGTAACCGCCACCGCCACGATCATCGAGTTCATGAACCAGCGCACGAAGCGCCCGTCGGCCAGGATCGCGATGTAGTTCTGCAGCGTCGGCGCGGCGGGGATCAGGCGCAGGTCGTAGACCTGGCCGGCCGTCTTCAGCGACGTCGAGAACATGAAGGCCAGCGGCGTCACCATGATCAGGCCGCCGATGAACAGCAGCGTCCAGGCAATGATGCGACCGGGGCGGAGGTTGGCGTGCGACAGCGCCGGGGTTTGGGTGACGGCGCTCATTTCTTTTCCCTCAGGATCCAGAGCTGCAGCAGCGACACGCACAGCAGGATGGAGAACAGCACGACCGTCTGCGCCGCCGCATAACCCATCGCGTAGGACGAGAAGGCGGTCTGGTAAATCATCAGCACGAGCGGCTTGGTCGAACCGAGCGGGCCGCCCGGGTCGTTGGTGGTCATGTTGTAGACCTGGTCGAAGATGCGCAGGAAGCCGATCGACGAGAACACGACCAGGAATACGGTGGTGGGCTTCAAGAGCGGCAGCGTGATCTTGCGCAGGATCGCCCATTCGCCGAGGCCGTCGATGCGCGCGGCCTCATAGAAGGTGTTGGGGATGGCGCGCAGGCCGGCCATGAAGATGATGATCTGGAAGCCGAGGCCGGCCCAGATGGCGGTCACCATGATCGATGGCAAAGCCTGGTCGACCGAGCGGATGAACTGCTGCTGCGGCAAGCCGATCGTGCCGAGCGCGTTGTTGATCACGCCGATCGGCGGCGGCTGGTAGAACCAGCGCCACACCCAGGCCATGGCAGCGGCCGTGGTGAGATAGGGCAGGAAGTACATGCCGCGGATCAGCCCGTGCATGAAGCGCACGCGGTCGAGATAGAACGCGATGACGAACGACAGCAGCAGGCTGATCGGGGTGCCGATGACGAGGTAGGCGAAGGTGTTCTTGAACACCTTCCAGAACTGCGGGTCGGCGAACAGCTTCTGGTAGTTCGCCAGCCCGATGAACTGTGGCGGCTTCAAAAGATCCCAGTTGGTGAGCGAGAGCCAGAAGGCCTCGATCGTCGGATAGAAGCGGATGACCGAATAGAACAGGATCGGTACGGCGAGGAAACTCCACACCCACACCAGCCGTTTCGTCCGCATGGAACGGCGGTCCCAGAAGGTCCCGCCGGGGCGGCTCACCGCCGCCCCCTGTCGATCCGCTGCCACAGTCATTGGTGCCCCTGCCTTACTTGGCCGCGGCGTCGATGATCGCTTGCTCGGCGGCGGCGCCCTGAGCCAGCGAATCCTTCACCGACTGGCCTTCGAGCAGGATGCGGTTGGTCATGTCGATGGTGTTCTGGCGCTGGGCCGCCTCGTCCACGAACATGGTGGTGCGGGCGTATTCGAGACCCTTGAGGAACGGACCATAGATCGGGTCGGCGAGGTTGGCCTCGGTCATCGCCGCCGAGCGGCGCGCCGGCAGTTCGCCCACCGTCTTCAGCCAGACGTCCATGGCCTCGGGTGACGAGATATAGGCCAGGAACTTCTTGGCCGCCTCGAGCTTCTCGCCGCTGGTGGTGGCGCTGATGCCGTTGGCGAAATAGCTGGCGTAGTTGGAGCGCACGCCCTCGGCATTGGCAGGAAGCTCGGTCACGCCCCATTCGAAGCCCTCGATCGACTTGAAGGCGCCGAGGCGGAAAGTGCCGTCGATGGTCATGCCGGCCATGCCGCCGCGGAACGCCGCCTGGCCTTCGTCCATGAAGCCGGCCTGGCCGATCTTCTGCACCAGCTGCAGGTCGGTGTAGAACTTGAGCGCCTTTTCGCCGGCCTCGGTGTTGTAGGCCACCTTGCGGTCGCCGTCGGTGTAGGGCTCGCCGCCGAACTGGCGGATCAGCACCTCGCGCCACCACTGGTGGTCCTGCCCACCCATGTCGAGGGTCGAACCGGCGACCAGGAGGTTGCCGCTGGCATCACGCTTGGTGATCTTCTCGGCAGCCGCGACGAACTCGTCCAGCGTCTTCGGCGGGTTGGCCGGGTCGAGGCCAGCTTCGGTGAACAGCTTCTTGTTGTAGAACAGCGCCAGCGAACGCACGGCGGTCGGCAGGCCGTAATAGTCGTCGCCGCGCTTCATGGCGCTGACGATCGGGAAGAACTCGCTTTCGATCTTGTCGTGCGGGAAGGCGTCGGTCGGCAGCGGCTGAAGCAGGCCGCCGGCGACGAACTTGTCGAGCCAGCCGTAGAACAGCTGCATGACGTCCGGGCCCTGGCCGCCCATCTTGGCGGCGATCACGCGGGTCTGGTAGTCGGCATAGGGGAAGGTCGTCTGCTTGACGGTGATGTCGGGATTGGCCTTCTCGAAGTTCTCGATCAGCTGGTCCATCGCCTTGACGCGGGTGTCGAAGACATACTGCCAGTATTCGATCTCGACGGCCTGGGCCGCGTTGAGTGCCAGCGTGCTGAACCCTGCGATCAGTCCGGCAAACAATGTCGCTTTGCGCATTTTCAACCTCCAAAGACGCCCGCCGGAACTCCCGGACATCGGGCGATTGCTTCCCCTAGGCCGCGCCGTCCCGTGCGTTCGGGATGCGGGCCGCTTGCTTGAATTCATGGGTCATCCAATGCGGGCGGATCACGCCCGACAGCATTGACTCCAACGAGCTGCGGATCCTCCCCGCACCTAGGCTATACGGTTCCCTGTCGCCGGACGTTTGTCAATAAGATAATTTACTTGAATTAATCTATTGCGGGCGCAGCGGCTTACGCGTTATCAGTTTTGCGAGGAAGGTCAGGGTGGGCGGAATGGCATTTCAGCCGGGCAGCACGCATCAGGTCACTTTGGGGAAGAATCCGGAGCGCAGCCGCGATCACAACCGGCGCGTCGTGCTCGACGTCGTGCGCCGCAATGGTTCGCTCGGGCGCATGCAGATTGCGCGGCTCACCCATCTCACGGCGCAGGCCATCGCCAACATCGTCGACGAACTGGTCAGCGAAAAGCTGTTGATGGAGACGGGACGCCTGCGTTCCGGCCGCGGCCAGCCGCCGATCCAGTTCGCCGTCAACCCCGACGGCGCCATGACCATCGGCATCGAGGTGGCGTCCGACCACATCGTCTCGACCGTGCTCGACCTCTCCGGCCAGCCGCGCTCGAAGCAAATCACCCCTGTCCGCGACACCAGCCCCAGCCAGGTCATCGCCCATCTGCGCGCCGAGCTCGACGCCGTGCGCGCCGCCTTCAAGGCGCCGCTCCTCGGCATCGGCGTGGTCATGCCGGGACCGTTCGAGATCGAAGGCATGACCTCGGTGGGTCCGACGACCCTGCCTGGCTGGGCCGACATCGATGCGGCGAGCCTGCTCACCGGGGCCTGCGGCGAGCAGGTTACCGTCGAGAACGACGCCAATGCCGCCGCCGTCGGCGAGCGGCTTTTCGGTGCCGGCCATTCGATCTCCAGCTTCGCCATGATCTATTTCGGCGCCGGCGTCGGCCTCGGCATGATCCAGGACGGCGTTCCCTTCCGCGGCGCCTTCGGCAATGCCGGCGAGATCGGTCACGTCGTCGTCGCCCCGCGCGGCAAGGCCTGCCCCTGCGGCCAGCACGGCTGCCTCGAACGCTATGCCTCGCTCCATGCGCTGCGCGAAAAGCTCGCCGAAGCGGACATCGCCGATGCCGATTTCGCCGACCTGTCGCGGCTGCATACGGAGCGCCACCCGGTGTTCGTCGAATGGATGGACGAGACCGCCACCTATCTCGCCCCGATGATCGCCATGATCGAGAACATCCTCGATCCGGAGACCGTGATCCTCGGCGGCACGCTGCCCGATGCCGTCATCGACGGTCTCATCGCGCGCATGGGGACGCTGCCGATCTCTGTGGCCAGCCGCAGGAGGCGCGCGCTGCCGAGGGTCCTGCGCGGCCAGACCGGACAATTCACCGCCGCGCTGGGAGCGGCAGCACTGCCGCTGTTCGAAGTCGTGACGCCGAAGCTCGAGACTTCCGCGCCCCTGCCTTTCGACTAGCCGCCTGACATACGCATACGGAGGACCAGCATGCTCACCGCCCGAGAACGCATCGAGAGACAGAAATCCAGCCCGTCTTTGCTGAGGCTTCACCGGGCGCTTAGCCGGCTCAAGTCCACCGTGACGATGATGAACACCGGCGCCCATCCCGACGACGAGCAGAGCGGCCTGCTCGCCTGGTTCCGCCTCGGCCTCGGCATGCGCGTCGTCGTCGCCTGCTCGACGCGCGGCGAAGGCGGGCAGAATTCGCTCGGGCCGGAGCGGCTCGGCGTGCTCGGCATGATGCGCACCCGCGAAATGGAAGAGGCCGCGCGCGCGCTCGACGCCGACGTCCACTGGCTCGGCCACGGCCCGGAGGATCCCGTCCACGATTTCGGCTTCTCCAAGGACGGCGACCAGACCTTCACCCGCTGGGGCGAGATACGCACGGTCGAGCGGCTGGTGCGCGCCTATCGCAGCGAGCGGCCCGACATCGTCATCCCGACCTTCCTCGACGTGCCGGGACAGCACGGCCACCACCGCGCCATGACCCGCGCCGCCGAGACCGCCATCCGCATGGCCGCCGATCCGGAAGCCTTCCCGGAGCACTTCGCCGAAGGCATGAGCCCGTGGCAGGTGGCGAAATATTACCTGCCGGCCTGGTCGGGCGGCGGCGACACCTATGACGACGAGGTGCCCCCGCCGGATGCGACCGTCACCGTCGACGCCTCGGGCCGCGAGCCGGCGACCGGCGCCGAATACGACCGCATCGGCGAATGGTCGCGCTACTACCACGCCTCGCAGGGCATGGGACACTGGCCCGACCGGGCCGACACGCGCTGGCCGCTGCACCTGCTGCTGGCCCGGGATGGCGCCAAAGCTGAAAATTCGGTGCTCGACGGCCTGCCCTCGTCGCTCGCCGAACTCGCGACCTCCAAGGATCTCTCGTCCGATACCGCCCGGGCGCTTGCCGGAGCTGCCGTTGCCATCGACAAGGCCATTGCGGCCTTCCCGCATGCGGAAGCGATCATCGCCGCCCTCAGCGAGGCAGCGCGCCAGCTCGGCAAGGCCATAGCGAACGCATCGCCCGCCTTCCTCGACCTCCATCGCCACCGCCTCGACCGCAAGGCACGCGAGATCGACGCAGCACTGATCGAGGCCGCCGGCATCTTCGACCGCGCCGTGCTTGCCCCGGCGACGCTGTCGCCCGGCGAGACGGGCATGCTGACCGTCGAACTCGCGCCAGGCGCCGCAGGCCGCGCGGTGAAGGTGGAGCCGAAGCTGCCGCAGGCCATCACCGCCGCGACCAATGCCGAGAGCGGCGGCCGCCGCAGCTTCTCCGTTTCCGCTTCCGCCGATGCGTCCTATTCGAAGCTCTACGCTCCGGCATGGTCGGCGCTCGGCGGCAATGGCGAGGCGCATGTCGTCGTCTCGGCCGAGTTCGATGGCCACGTGGCGCGTGCCACCTTCGACCTCGAAGAGCCCTTCGCCGTCCTCCCCGCCAGTTCCGTGGTCATGGAGCCCGAGGCGATCATTGCCCCGATCGACGGCGGCCGGCGCGAATGGCCGGTCGCGCCCCGCGTCTCCGGCAATCCAGCCGCGGTCGCGCTCAACATGGGCGGCGGCTGGTCGCTCGCCGAAACGGCCGCCGGCCAGGTCGTTCGCGCCCCCGCAATGCCGGTCCCGGGCCTGGTGACGGTCACGCCGCTGGTCGGCGGCCGGCCAGGACTCAGGCTCACGCCGATTTCCTATCCGCATATCGGCCGGATCGTCCACCGCCAGCCCGAGACGCTGAAAGTGCTCTCGCTCGACCTCAGGCTGCCCGAGGGCGCGCGCGTCGGCTATGTCGGCGCCGGTGCCGACCGCGTCGGCCTCTGGCTTTCGCGCATGGGCCTCGACGTCACCGAACTCGACGCCAAGGCGCTTGCCGGCGACCTCAGCCGCTTCACCACCATCGTCGTCGGCATCTTCGCCTTCGGCATCCGCAAGGACCTCGCCGCTGCCACCGGGAGGCTGCACCGCTTCGTCGAGGACGGCGGCCACCTCGTCACGCTCTATCACCGCCCGACCGACGGTTGGGATCCACTGGCCACGCCGCCGAGGAAACTCGAGATCGGCTCGCCGTCGTTACGCTGGCGCGTAACGGATCCCAACGCCGAGGTCACGGTGCTCGCGCCGGACCACGTCCTGTTGAAGGGCCCGAACGCCATCGGCCCGCAGGACTGGTCCGGCTGGGACAAGGAGCGCGGGCTCTACTTTGCCGCCCGCTGGGACGAGGCTTACAAGCCGCTCGTGTCGATGCACGACGTCAACGAACAGCCGCTTCTTGGCGCGATCGTCTCCGCCGGGATCGGCAAGGGCCGCCACACCCACACATCGCTCGTGCTGCACCACCAGCTCGACAAGCTCGTCCCCGGCGCCTTCAGGCTGATGGCCAATCTTGTCCAGCCAGCCTGACCCCGAACCGCCGCTCCAGGCGGGGGAGGAGCGGCGCAAGGACAACCGCGAGGGCATCCTCTGGGTGCTCGCCGACATGTTGCTGGTGGCCGGCGGCATGACGGCGCTGGTCAAGGCGCAAGGGATGACCTACCCCGCCTTCCAGCTGGTCTTCATCCGCGCCATGATCGGGCTGATGTTCATCCTGCCGCTGATCTGGCGGCACCGCTTCCACATCCGCCACACCAGGCACCCGTGGAAGAACGTCTCGCGCGTCACCTGCAACGCGATCGCGCTGACCAGCCAGTTCCTCGCCTACACGCTTCTGCCGCTCGCGGTGGTCAACGCGCTCGGCTTCTCGCGACCACTGGTCACCATGGCCATGGCGGTCGCGTTTCTCGGCGAGCGCGTCTCGCGGCTGCGCTGGGTCGGCGCCGGCCTCGCCTTCGCCGGCGTGCTGGTCATGCTGGCGCCCGGCGGCGTCGGCTGGAATGTCGGGCTGCTCGCGGTGTTCGGCACGGTCGTCTTCGGTTCGCTGGCGATCATCCAGACGCGCGCGCTGCGCGACGAGAACACCACCGTGATGATGGTGTTCTACACGGTCGGCCTGGCGGTCATCACCGCGGTGCCCGCGGTCATCGTCTGGCAGCCGGTGAAGCCGTTCGACTGGATCCCGTTGCTCGGCATCGGCCTGCTCGCGCAGGCCGGCCAATACTGCTTCCTGCGCGCCTATCGCCTCGCCGAGGCGAGCGTGCTCGCGCCCATCGGCTACCTTTCGATCGTGGTGACCGCGGCGGCCGGCTACATCTTCTTCGGCGAGATCCCGGAGATGCGCATCGTCGCCGGCTCGGCGGTCATCCTCGTCGCACTGCAGGCGACCGCCATCCTCGAGCACCGCGCGGCGAAGAAGCGGAAATAGCCGGCCCGTCCCCGCAGCCCATGAAAAAACCGCCGGGACACGTCCCGGCGGTTGAGGCTACGTGCTGCTGCTGGAATTCGGGCCGGCGGATCAGTGACCCGGATGGATCGCGTCGTTCAGGTACATGCAGGTGAGCATGGTGAAGATGTAGGCCTGGATCACCGCCATCAGCAGTTCGAGCGCGGTCAGCGCGACGGTCATCGCGAGCGGCAGGATCGCGCCGATCACGCCCAGCGTTCCGAGGCCGGACATGCTGACCACGAAGCCGGCGAACACCTTGAGCGTGATGTGGCCCGCCAGCATCACCGCAAACAGACGCACCGAATGGCTGACCGGGCGCGAGATGTAGGAAATGACCTCGATCGGAACGATGATCGGCGACAGGATGAGCGGGACTCCGGACGGCAGGAACAGCCGGAAGAAGCCCAACCCATGCTTCCAGATGCCGTAGAGCGTGACCGTGCCGAACACCAGCATGGCGAAGGCGAAGGTGACGATGATCTGGCTTGTAACCGTGAACGCATAGGGGAACAGGCCGATGAGGTTCGCGACCAGGATGAAGACGAACAGCGAGAACACCAGCGGGAAGAATCGCATCCCCCCTTCGCCGGCGTTGTCGCGCAGCGTCTTGGAGACGAATTCGTAGATCAGTTCGGAGACCGACTGCAGGCGTGACGGCACGAGCGCGCGGCTGCTGGAGGACGCCAGCAGGAACAGGCCGCCGAGCACCGCCGCCCCGGCCATGTAGGCCGAGGAATTGGTGAAGGCGACCTGCTGCCCCCCGAGCTCGAAGAGGGTGAATATCGGCTTGATTTCAAACTGTTCTAGTGGTCCCGCCACGGCGCCTCTCCGGTCGGCTCGATTGATGGTGCGAAGGCGCGCGCCGGGGACCCCCCCGGAACCGAACGTGTCCGGGACCGACCGGCCCGACCACGAACGCAACGGCGGCCCGCCAGCTGCGGATCGGCAACGTCTTCGCGATGATTCAGGATGGATTCCGGTCGGGGTGACAAATGCGTGGCGCCATCGAATGATGGGGCCGTCCCCGAACGAACAAAGGCACTGGTCGTCCAGCGCGTCGGCTTCCTAGCCTAAGCGGACGGCCTCGGCAAGACACATGTGCCTGGCTCCTTGCGCCGATGCGCGGAAACAGCATCCCTCGCCGCCAACAGCAAGGTTGCAGTGCACAACGCACGAAAATCCGGAGAACCGCCCATAATATCGACGAACTACATGAAGTATATTTCAACATCTTCCGAATTTATCTGGAAATGTTGATAGCCAATTGCAAAAATGAAAACGCATTTCGCGAGGAAACAAAATATTACCTGCACGACCCGCAATGAGAAGACAAAAACAATTGAAGGCCATATTTCGATGTAGACATCCATCTTGCGCGCACGGCATCGATCGCTGGAGATTTATTGCCGGCCGGCAGGGTCCGACGTTCCGCGCGCATGATTGAGCTTGGCCGGGCAACCCCGCCGAGGCCTTTGATCGGAGTCGGGAATCCGGAGGGATCGGTCCATGCTGGACCCGCGGGAAAACCAGCTTGACGCGCTGAGGGCTATCGCCGTCTCGTTCGTGCTCTATGCGCATTTTTATGCCGACCAAGGCTCCAACTGGGGCCATTTCGGCGTGCGCCTGTTCTTCATACTCAGCGGATTCCTGATAACGCGCCTGCTGCTGGACGCGCGCGCCGCGGCGAGATTCGAGCCGGCGACCGCACTCAAGGCGTTCTATGCGCGCCGCGCGCTGCGCATCTTTCCGCTCTATTTCGCCATGATCGGCTTTGTCTGGCTGGTCGACCTCGAACAGTCGCGCGGCTCGCTCGCCTGGCACGCGCTCTATTTGTCCAATTTCTGGTTCGCCCAACGCGACGCCTGGGAGCCCTGGGTGCTCAGCCACACCTGGAGCCTCAGCATCGAAGAACAGTTCTACCTCATATGGCCGCTGGTGGTCCTGTTCGCACCGCGTCGGTCGATCGTGGCGATCTGCATCGGCGTCATCGCCTTCTCGCTCGCCTACCGCCTCTACTGGCCCTTCACCGCGACGCCGTCGCTTGCCCGCGACCTGCTGCCGCCAGCGTCGATGGATGCGCTCGGGTCGGGCGCGTTGCTCGCCGCCTATCGGTCGGAGCACCCGGGCTGGCCGCGCTGGGCGAGACTGGCCTGGATGCCGGCCGCCGGCGCGTTCCTGTTCCTGCAATGGTTCGCGCCCTCGCCCGCCACCCCGACGCAGGAATGGGTGCGCTGGATCGCGCTGGAGATCCTGCCGCTGCTGCCGCTCACGATGCTGGTGGGAAGCTGCTCGGCGGGCCTCGCCGGCTGGGCCGGGCGGCTGGCCGAACTTCCGCCGCTGACGGCCCTGGGGCGCATCAGCTACGGTGTCTACCTGCTGCATCCGATCGCCCTGTCGCTGACCGTCAAGGCGCAATCCTGGATACCGCTCAACGTCTCCAGCCAGGGGGCGGGCCGGCTCCTCGTCGCCTCTATCGCCACGCTCGTCGCTGCCTCGCTCTCCTGGCTGTTCTTCGAAACGCGCCTGAACGCCCTCAAGCGCCATTTCCCCTATGTCGACGCAGACGGCCGCCGGACGGCCGGTCCCATCGGCGCAAGAGCCTGGCCCGCCAACGATGGGCTCACCGCCCGCCCGGACCAGCCGGAAGCACTGCCGGCTTCCGAGATCAGATGAACCCGTTCAAGGCGAACCGATGTCCCCTCCCCTGGTTTCCGTGCTGCTTCCGGCCTACGACGCGGCCCCCTATCTGTCCGCGGCGCTCGACAGTATCGTCAACCAGGACTATCGGCGCCTCGAGGTCATCGCCATCGACGACGGATCGACGGACGGCACGCTCGCCATCCTGGAAAGCTACCGCAAGGCCGACAGCCGCATCCGCATCGTCTCGCGCGAGAACAAGGGGCTGATCGCGACGCTGAACGAAGGGCTGGCGCTCGCCAGCGGCGACCTCATCGCCCGGATGGACGCCGACGACGTCGCCTACCGCACGCGCCTGTCGCGGCAGGTGGCGCTGTTCGAGGATCAGCCCGGGCTTGCCATTTGCGGCACAGGGGCCGACACTCTGATCCGCAACCGGCTGCTGCGCGGCACGCCGCACCCGATCTACCGGTCGGGCAGCCTGCGGGCGCTGTCGAAGTTCTTCACCTTGTTCCTGCATTCGACGGTGGTCTACAACCGCCGGGTCATTGCGGAAGACATGCTATTCTACGACGCGCGCTACGTGCACGCCGAGGACTTCGACCTGTTCCGGCGGATCGCCGAGCGCCATCCGGCAGCGATGATCGTCGACAGCCAGTTGGCCTACCGCCAGCACGAGGAGAGCGTGACGGCCCGGCATCGGCAACGGATGCGGCAGACCCATCTCAAGATCGTCGGCGAGAACCTGGAAGCCGAGGCGCTGGCGCCTAGCCCAGAGGTACTGCGCGGCATCGGCGACGAGGTGACCCTCGAAACGGTTCGCGGCACGGCCGAATTCCTGCTTGCGCTCGACGAGGCCATCGCCGCCCTGCCAGAGCGGGAACGGCCCAGCTACCAGGTCGGCGCGCTCAACCTGTTCTACTTCCTCTACCAGATGATCGGCGACGAAGGCCGGCCGGCGCTCACCCACGAATTCCTCACCCGCACATCCAAATGGGGCGTCATCCGCCGCCGCGAACGCTACGGGCTGCGGGCCGCAACGGCGGCGCCGCGCCTCAGCCTGCTCTCCATCGCCGCCGCCAGGCAGGTCGATGCCGTCGAGTGGTACATGAAGTCCAAGCCGGCCGCGGCCGCCATGCAGACGGCATAGCATGACCGCAGATACGCGAACTCGACCGGCGGCAGCCATCTACCCGCGCCTCGCTCCTGATCCGGCCGAACCGGCCTTGGCGGCAACGCCGCCGCCCAGGGCAAGCTTCATCGTCTGCACGCGCAATCGCGCGTCAGCACTCGCGGCTTGCGTGGACTCCATTCAGGCCGCCTGCCGCTCCCATGCCACCTTCGCCGCCGAACTGGTGATCGTCGACAACGGCTCGAGCGACGGCACGGCCGATAGCCTCGCGCGCCTTGCGGCAGGCTCGCCCCTCCCAATGACGCTGGTTTTGGAACCGCGGCCGGGCCTCTCGGCCGCCCGCAACGCAGGGCTCGACCGGGCGCGCGGCAGCCTGCTCGTCTTCATCGACGACGACTGCCAGTTGCACCCCGACTACCTGCGCGACCTGGAACGCCACTATGCCGATGGGATGCCATGCGTTCGCGGCGGCCGCGTCGAACTCGGCAATCCGCGGGACCTGCCCTTCACCATCAAGCGCTCGCGGCAGCGCGAGCAACTGAACCGGGCCGTTCCGCCGGGCGGGTTCGTGCTCGGCTGTAACATGACGATGAACCGCGAGGTGGCTTCGCGGATCGGCCGGTTCGACGAACGCTTCGGCGTCGGCGCGCCGCTGCGCTCGGCCGAGGACACCGACTACCTGGTGCGCGCCTTCCTCGCCGGCGTCGAGGTCGAATACGTCCCCGACATGGTCGTCTTCCACCATCACGGCCGAAGCGAACGCAGCGCGGTGGAAGCGCTGCACCGCAGCTACAGCCTCGGCAACGGCGGGCTCTACCTCAAGCATCTTGGTCGCGCGCCGTGGCTGCTGCGCCATTTCTACTGGGCGTTCCGCTCTGCCTTGCGTGAGCTCATGGGCGGCCCCGCCTTCGATCCCGAGTTGCAGCTTTCCCACTGGCCGATCGTGCTGATGAACCTGCGCGGCGCGTTCCGATATGCCGGTCTGGCGCTGCTGCGCAGGGGCCGCCGAAGCCCGCGGCAGCCGGTCGGCCAAGCCGCCGTCGAGCCGAGATGAGGTCCGCCGCGATGCAGCCGTCATTGCCCGGATTTTCTCTGCTGCGCGGGCTCATGGGCCGCCAGCAGCGCATGTTGCCCGTCGTGGTGCTGCTCGGGCTTGCGAGCGCCGCCCTCGAGGGCGTCGGCATCGGCCTGATCATTCCCATGCTGGGCATCATCGTCGGGCAAAATGCCGCAACCGACATGGGCGGCCTCTCGGGCGCGTTCCAGCGGGTCGGGGCCGGGCTGAGCGAAGGCCAGCGCCTGTTCGCGCTGGCCGCGATCGTCTTCGTGCTGATCACGTTCAAGAACCTGATGGCCTATGCGAACACGCTGCTCACGAGCCACATCTACGGCAAGGCGAGCCACGCCATCCGCAGCGCGCTGTCGGCGCAGTTGCTGGAGCTGGGATATCCGTTCTTCCTGCTGCAGAGCCCGGGGCGGCTGCTCAACATCATCTCCAACGAATCCTGGCGCGCCTCCGACGCCGTCCAGACCTTGCTCTCGGCGATCGTCAATGCGTCGGCCGCCGTCATCCTGCTCGCCTTCCTGCTGCTGTTGTCCTGGCAGATGACCTTGCTGGTGGCGGTCGGCCTTGTCCTGGTGCAACTGGTGCATGCCGCCCTGTCCGCCGGTCTCAAGGCGCCGAGCCGCGGCGTCACCTCGCGCAACGGCGAGCTAGCCTCCCGGATGCTCCACCTCGTGAATGCCGGTCGGCTGATCCGCATCTTCGGCCAGGAGGCGCGGGAGCAGGCGGCGTTCGACCATGCGTCGGATGCGGTGCGCCGGGCGGGCTTCGCCCTGCAGTCCAGGCAAGGCGCGCTGCCGCCGCTGACCGAGGTGCTGCACGCGCTGCTGTTCCTCGGCGCGGTCGTCGGCTCGTGGTACGGCGGCATCAGCTTCCCTGTCATCGTCGCCTTCGTCGTGCTGCTCTACCGGCTGCAGCCGCATATGCGTGCCCTGCAGATGTGCTGGAGCCAGTTGCAGGGCTGGAGCGGATCGCTGGAGGAGGTGCGCTGGCTGCTCGATCCTTCGGACAAGCCGCAGCCGCCCGGCGGCACCCAGCCCTTCCAGGGTCTTTGTCGGCAGATGACCTTCGACGAGGTGACCTTCGGCTATCCCGGCGCCGACAAAGCCGGCGCCGTGTTGCGCTCCGCGCGCTTCGACATCCGCGCCGGCCGCTCGACCGCGATCGTCGGGCGCTCGGGCGCGGGCAAGACGACGATCGTCAACCTTCTGTGCCGTTTCGTCGAACCCGACGGAGGTGCGATTCTCGTGGACGGCACGCCACTCGGCGCGATCGATCCAGCCCAGTGGCGCAGCCATATCGCCCTGGCCAGCCAGGACCTCGAACTCGTCGACGGAACCATCCTGGACAACATCACCTATGGGCAGGCGCTCGCCTCGCCGGCCGAGGCCGAGCGTGCCGCCAGGCTGGCCGAGGCACATGACTTCATCGAGGGCCTGCCCCAGGGCTACAAGACCGTCGTCGGTTATCGCGGCGTGAACCTGTCGGCGGGTCAGCGCCAGCGCATCGCCCTGGCGCGCGCTCTGGTACGCGATCCCGACATCCTGATCCTCGACGAGGCCACCAATGCGGTGGACGGACTGTCGGAAGCCGCCATCGTCGAGACCCTGCGGTCAAGGGCGGGCCGGCACACCACCATCGTCATCAGCCACCACCGCAGCACCATTTCCTTCTGCGACGACGTCGTCGTCCTCGGCGACGGCCGGGCGAAAAGCCAGGCGCGCTTCGCCGACCTGGCTGCGCTCAGCATGGACGAACTCTACGAGCACGGCGCGGCCGACAACGGCTGAGACGGTGGCGCGAAACCGCCGTGTCAGATGTGGAGCGCGTGGCCGAGCGTGCGCAGCGCGGCTTCCAGGAAAGCCTCGCCCTGCGTCGGATGCGCATGGATCGTGCCGGCGATGTCTTCAAGGCGCGCGCCCATCTCGATCGCCAGGCTGAACGCCGACGACAGCTCCGACACGCCGGTGCCGACCGCCTGGATGCCGAGCACCAGGTGGTTGTCGGCCCGCGCCACGATACGCACGAAGCCGTCCTCGCCCGACAGCGTCATCGCCCGGCCATTGGCCGAGAACGGGAACTGAGCGGTCTTGATCTCGGTGCCGTGGTTCTTCGCCTCGTCCGGCGACAGCCCGGCGGTCACCACCTCGGGGTCGGTGAAGCAGACGGCGGGAATGGAACGCTTGTCCCAGCTGCGCTTGTGGCCGGCGACGATCTCGGCGACCATCTCGCCCTGCGCCATCGCACGGTGCGCCAGCATCGGCTCGCCGGTGACGTCGCCGATGGCATAGATTCCGCGCATCGAGGTGCGGCACTGGTCGTCGATGCGGATGAAGCGGCCGTCGCGGTCGAGGTCGATCTCCTCCAGCCCCCAGCCTTCGGTGACCGGCTTGCGCCCGACGGTAACCAGCACCTTGTCGGCCGGAACCTTCTGCTCGCTGCCGTCGGCGGCTTCGACCAGCAGCGCGTCGCCCTTGGAGGACAGGCCCTTGGCCTTGGCGCCGGTCAGCACCTTGACGCCGAGTGCCTCGAGCCGCTTGGCGACCGGGCGGGTCAGTTCGGCATCGTATTGCGGCAGGATGCGCGGCAACGCCTCGACCACCGTCACCTTGGTGCCGAGCTTGGCGAAGGCAGTGCCGAGTTCGAGACCGATATAGCCGCCGCCGACGACGGCAAGCTGCTGCGGCACCTGTTTCAGCGACAGCGCCTCGGTCGACGAGATGACCGGTCCGCCGAAGGGCAGGAACGGCAGCTCGACCGGGGCGGAGCCGGTGGCAATCACGATCGTCTCGGCGCGGATGACCTGCAGGCCGGTCTCGGTCTCGACCTCGACGGTCTTGCCGTCGCGGAACCGTGCCCAGCCCTGCACCGACTTGACCCTGGCCTTCTTGAGCAGGCCGGCAACGCCGGTGTTGAGGCGGCCGACGATGCGGTCCTTCCAGGCCACCGTCTTGGTAAGGTCGATGGCGGGCGCCGAGACGGTGATGCCGAGCGGGCTCTTGCCCGCCGCCATCTCGCTCGCCATCAGGTACTCGTCCGCCGCATGGATCATCGCCTTGGACGGGATGCAGCCGACATTGAGGCAGGTGCCGCCCGGCTTGCCGGCCTCCACGATGACCGTGTCGATGCCGAGCTGGCCGGCGCGGATGGCGCAGATGTAGCCGCCGGGGCCGGCGCCGATGACGAGAAGCTTGCAGGAGATTTCCTTCATCGGCTCACCCCTCCACGAAGATCATCGCCGGCGCCTCGAGCAGCGCCTTGAGCCGCTGCACGAAGACCGCCGCGTCCCAGCCGTCGATGACGCGATGGTCGAAGCTGGACGACAGGTTCATCATCTTGCGCGGCACGAACTGGGTGCCGTCCCACATCGGCCGGACCATGATCTTGTTGACGCCGACGATCGCCACTTCCGGGTAGTTGATGACGGGCGTGGTGGCGACGCCGCCCATGGCGCCCAGCGAGGTGATGGTGATGGTCGAGCCGGTCAGCTCCTCGCGCGTCGCGGTGCCCGCCTTGGCGGCGTCCGCGAGGCGGTTCACCTCGGCGGCGCAATCCCAGAGGTCGCGCGCCTCGGCGTGCTTCACCACCGGTACCACCAGGCCACCGGGCGTCTGGGCGGCCATGCCGATATGCACCCCGGCATGGCGATGGATGACGCCCGCATCGTCGTCGTAGAGCGCATTGAGCTGCGGCTGCTCGCCCACCGCCTTGACCAGCGCCCGCATCAGAAACGGCAGGATGGTCAGCTTGGCGCGGTCGGGCTTCTTCGAGGCATTGAGCTTGGCGCGCAACTCCTCGAGGGCCGTGACATCGACCTCCTCGACATAGGTGATGTGCGGGATGCGCGACTTGGCCAGCGCCATCTTCTCGGCGATGCGGCGACGCAGGCCGACGACCTTGATCTCCTCGACCGCGGTCTTCGTCTGCAGCCCGGCTGCCGGTGTGGCCGCGCCGCGCGCGGCGAACGCATCGAGGTCTTCATGGGTGATGCGGCCTGCAGGACCGGTGCCTGATACCTGGCGCAGGTCGATGCCGGCTTCCTTGGCGCGCAGCCTGACGGCGGGAGACGCCAGCGGACGCTCGCCCTCGGGGCGCGGCAGGCCGACGCGTGCGGCGGTACCCCCACCCCTAGCCCCTCCCCACAAGGGGGAGGGGGATCCGGTTTGCGTCTTACCGGCTGCTGTTTCAGCTTTTGCTTTGTCGTTCGTTGGGGATGTCGATGCGGCTGGCTGTCCCCCTCCCCCTTGTGGGGAGGGGCTAGGGGAGGGGGTGGCCTGCGCAGCCATAGCAGCAGGCTTCTCCTCCCGAGCGGCTGTATCCGTCACACCGCCCTCGCCGGCCACCTTGATCCTGACGATGGGCGAGCCCACCGCGACCGTGTCGCCGATCTCGGCGCCGAGCCAGAGGATTTCGCCTTCGACCGGCGACGGGATTTCGACCGTCGCCTTGTCGGTCATGACTGCGGCAAGCACGGCGTCCTCGCGCACGAGGTCGCCGATCTTGACGTGCCATTCGACGAGCTCGGCCTCGGCCACGCCCTCGCCAACGTCGGGAAGCTTGATGACATGCTCGCCCATGCTCAGGCCTCCATGGTTTCGATCAGCGCTTCGCCGACCCGCTTGGGTCCGGGGAAGTAGTCCCATTCCTGCGCATGCGGATAGGGCGTGTCCCAGCCGGTCACACGCGCGACCGGCGCTTCGAGGTGGTAGAAGCAGTTCTCCTGCACCAGCGCCACGAGCTCGGCGCCGAAGCCCGAGGTCAGCGTCGCCTCGTGCACCACCACGCAGCGGCGGGTCTTCTTCACCGAGGCGATGATGGTCTCGAGGTCGAGCGGCAAGAGCGAGCGCAGGTCGATGACCTCGGCGTCGATGCCGGTCTCCTCGGCCGCAGCCTGCGCGACATAGACCATGGTGCCATAGGCGAGCACGGTGACGGCGGAACCGGGACGGCGGATCTCGGCCTTGCCGAGCGGCACAGTGAAGTGGCCTTCCGGCACCTCGCCCAGCGCGTGCTTCGACCAGGCCGTGACGGGGCGGTCGTGGTGGCCGTCGAAGGGGCCGTTGTACAATCGTTTCGGCTCCAGAAAGATCACCGGATCCGGGTCTTCGATCGACGCGATCAGCAGGCCCTTGGCGTCGAGCGGATTGGACGGAACGACCACCTTGAGGCCGGAGACGTGGGTGAACAGCGCCTCGGGACTCTGGCTGTGGGTCTGGCCGCCGAAAATGCCGCCGCCTGTAGGCATGCGGATGACGATCGGGCAGGTGAACTCGCCGTTGGAGCGGTAGCGCAACCGTGCCGCCTCCGAAACGATCTGGTCATATGCTGGATAGACGTAGTCGGCGAACTGCACTTCGACGCAAGGCTTGAGCCCGTAGGCGGCCATGCCGATGGCAGCACCCACGATGCCCAACTCGCTGATCGGCGCATCGAAGCAGCGCGAGCGGCCGTATTTCTGCTGGAGCCCCTGGGTGCAGCGGAAGACGCCGCCGAAATAGCCGACATCCTCGCCGAACACGACGACGTCGTCGTCGCGGCCCATGGCGACATCCATGGCGCTGCGGATGGCCTCGATCATGGTCATGCGCGGCATGGGCTACACTCCTGCCTTCTGGCGCTGGCGACGGAGATGCGGCGGCATCTCGGCATAGACGCCCTCGAACATGTCGCGCGTCGACGGCTTGCCGCCGGCATGCAGCGTGCCGTGGCTCTCGGCCTCCTTCTGCGCGGCGATGACGGTTTCGAGGATCTCGGCCTCGGTCTGCTTGTGGCGTTCCTCGGACCAAAGGCCTCGCTTGATGAGGTGGTTCTTCAGCCGGATCACCGGGTCGCCCAGCGGCCAGGCGTCGGACTCGGTCTTGGGCCGGTAGGCGGAAGGATCGTCGGAGGTGGAGTGCGCGCCGACGCGGTAGGTGACGTATTCGACCAGCGTCGGGCCGAGGTTCAGGCGAGCCCGCTCGGTCGCCCATTTCGCCACCGCATGGACGGCGAGATAGTCGTTGCCGTCGACGCGCAGCGCCGGGATGCCGAAGCCGAGGCCACGTGCCGCAAAGGTGCCGGAGCCGCCGCGGGCGATACCCTGGAAGGTCGAGATCGCCCACTGGTTGTTGACGATGTTGAGGACGACGGGCGCCTTGTAGGTCGAGGCGAAGACGAGTGCGGCGTGGAAGTCGCTCTCGGCGGTGGCGCCGTCGCCGACCCAGCCGACGGCGATCTTGGTGTCACCCTTGATCGCCGATGCCATCGCCCAGCCGACAGCCTGTATGTACTGTGTGGTCAGGTTGCCGGAGATCGAGAAGAAGCCGTAGTCCTTGGCCGAATACATGATCGGCAACTGGCGGCCCTTCAGCGGATCCTTCTCGTTGGAATAGATCTGGTTCATCATGTCGACCATCGGGTAGCCGCCCGCAATCAGCAGGCCGGCCTGGCGATAGGTCGGGAAGTTCATGTCTCCCTGGATCAGCGCCTTGCGGAAGGCGCAGCTCACCGCCTCCTCGCCCATATGCTGCATGTAGAACGAGGTCTTGCCCTGGCGCTGGGCCATCTGCATGCGCGCATCGAAGGTGCGCAGCGTCACCATGTGGCGCAGGCCGTCGAGCTGTTCCTCGTCGGTCAGCGTGCCGGCCCATGGCCCCACCGCATCGCCCTCGCGGTTGAGCACGCGGATGATCGAATAGGCGAGGTCGCGGATCGTCCTGGGGTCGACGTCGATCGGCGGCCGGTCGACCGATCCGGCCTTCGGGATCGGCACGTTGGAGAAGTCGGGCGTACCGCCCGGCCGCACTTCGGGCTCGGGCACGTGGAACTTGAGCGGCGAGGGATTGTCCGTCACGGATGTTCCTCCTGTCTCCTGCGGGCCGAACGTCCTCCCGGACACCGCAAGCACCAGACAATTTATGTCAGCGATGCTGACCTATTATCTGATCATCATCGGAACCGCAATGGGGTCCCGACATCGGCGACTTTGGCATTCTCTCGCCCTCTGCGAAAGGCCGTTGACAGCACCTACGTTCCGCCTCCATGCTTAAGGCTCACCAGGGGGGTCCCGACAAGGGGCTGAGATTCTGCTGGCTTCGCGCAGCGCAGTGACCCGTTGAACCTGATCCAGTTCATACTGGCGTAGGGACGGTGCGAGGCGCAGCAAGCCGGTTCTCCGGCTCAGGCATTCGGGCTCATCCATGCCCGAGGTCCCCAGGCCAAACCTCTCCTCCTCCTCATCGCATGGACTGGGTCTCCTGCAGAAGAAGGAGGCTCACTCATGAATGCCCATACCCCTACCGTCACCGTCGGCGAACTGCCCGCCTCGAAGAAGGTCTACAAACCGGGCAAGATCCATCCCGACATCCGCGTGCCGATGCGCGAAATCTCGGTCCACCCCAGCGCCGGCGAGCCGCCCGTCACCGTCTACGATTCGTCCGGCCCCTACACCGACACGAGCGTGAAGACCGACATCGAGCGCGGCCTGCCAAGGCTGCGCGAGGACTGGATCCTCGCCCGCGGCGATGTCGAGCGCTACGAGGGCCGCGCGGTCAAGGACGAGGACAACGGCTTCGTTTCAGCCGAGCGCCTGACGCCGGAATTCCCGGTCCGCAACGCCCCGCTGCGCGCCACCGGCGGCCGTGCCGTCACCCAGCTCGCCTATGCGCGGGCCGGCATCGTCACCCCGGAGATGGAGTTCGTGGCCATCCGCGAAAACCTCGGCCGCGAGCAGATCCGGGCCAAGCTCCAGCGCGACGGCGAGAGCTTCGGCGCCGCCATTCCCGATTTCGTCACGCCCGAATTCGTCCGCGACGAGGTCGCCCGCGGCCGCGCCATCATCCCCTCCAACATCAACCACCCCGAGAGCGAGCCGATGATCATCGGCCGCAATTTCCTGGTGAAGATCAACGCCAACATCGGCAACTCCGCCGTCACCTCGTCGATGGCCGAGGAGGTCGAGAAGATGGTGTGGGCGACGCGCTGGGGTGGCGACACGGTGATGGACCTGTCCACCGGGCGCAACATCCACAACATCCGCGACTGGATCGTCCGCAACGCGCCGGTGCCGATCGGTACCGTGCCGCTCTACCAGGCGCTCGAAAAGGTCGGCGGCATTGCCGAGAACCTGACCTGGGAGGTGTTCCGCGACACCCTCATCGAGCAGGCCGAGCAGGGCGTCGACTACTTCACCATCCACGCCGGCGTGCGGCTCGCCTACATCCACCTGACCGTCGACCGCGTCACCGGCATCGTCTCGCGCGGCGGCTCGATCATGGCCAAGTGGTGCCTGCACCACCACAAGGAGAGCTTCCTCTACGAGCATTTCGACGAGATCTGCGACATCTGCCGGACCTATGACGTCGCGTTTTCGCTCGGCGACGGCCTGCGCCCCGGTTCGATCGCCGACGCCAACGACGCCGCCCAGTTCGCCGAACTGGAGACGTTGGGCGAACTGACCAGGATCGCCTGGGCCAAGGACTGCCAGGTGATGATCGAAGGCCCCGGCCACGTGCCGATGCACAAGATCAAGGAGAACATGGACAAGCAGCTGGAGGTTTGCGGCGAGGCGCCCTTCTACACGCTTGGACCTTTGACCACCGACATCGCGCCGGGCTACGACCACATCACCTCTGGCATCGGTGCGGCGATGATCGGCTGGTTCGGCACGGCCATGCTCTGCTACGTCACGCCCAAGGAGCATCTCGGCCTGCCCGACCGCGACGACGTCAAGGTGGGCGTCATCACCTACAAGATCGCGGCGCATGCCGCCGACCTCGCCAAGGGCCATCCGGCCGCCAAGGTCAGGGACGACGCGCTGTCGCGGGCACGCTTCGAGTTCCGCTGGGAGGACCAGTTCAACCTCTCGCTCGACCCGGAGACGGCGCGCGCCTTCCACGACGAGACCCTGCCCAAGGAGGCGCACAAGGTGGCGCATTTCTGCTCCATGTGCGGCCCGAAATTCTGCTCGATGCGGATCTCCCACGACATCCGCGCCGAGGCCCAGAAGGAAGGGCTGGCGGCGATGGCGGCGAAGTATCGCGACGGCGGCGACCTCTACATGCCGGTCGAAAACGCCGAACCGGCGGAGACAGCGAGCCAGCCATGAAGGTGCTGATCCGCGGCGCGGGCGTCGCCGGGCTGACGCTCGCGCATGAGCTGGCGACGCGCGGCGCAAGCGTGACCGTGGTCGATACCAGACGGCAGATCGCCGGCAATGCCTCGTGGCAGGCCGGCGGCATGCTGGCGCCCTGGTGCGAGCGCGAGAGCGCCGAGGAGGCGGTGCTTTCGCTCGGGCGAGACGCCGCCGACTGGTGGGAGGCGGCCCTGCCCGGCCATGTGCTGCGCAACGGCACGCTGGTCGTGGCGCCTGCCCGCGACGCGCGCGAACTCGACCGATTCGGTCGTCGCACGTCAGGCTTTCGCTCGGTGGACGCGGAGGCGATCGCCTCACTCGAGCCCGATCTCGAAGGCCGCTTCGGACGCGCGCTGTTCTTCGCCGGGGAGGCACATCTCGACCCGCGCAAGGCTCTGCTCGGGCTGCAGGAGAAGCTCGTGCGGATGGGCGTGCGCTTCGCGTTCGGCTACGGCGCGGTGCGGGCGCCCGGCAGGGCGGAGGTCGAGGCCGACTGCACCGGCATGGCCGGCGCACGGCCGGGCTTGCGCGGTGTGCGTGGCGAGATGCTGATCCTCAGAACCCGTGACGTGTCGCTGGCCCGGCCGGTGCGGCTGCTGCATCCGCGCATCCCGGTCTATGTCGTGCCGCGCTCGGACAACCTGTTCATGGTCGGCGCGACGATGATCGAGAGCGCCGACGCGGGGCCGATCACCACGCGCTCGGTGATGGAACTGCTCAACGCTGCCTACGCGCTGCACCCGGCCTTTGGCGAGGCCGAATTGGTCGAGACGGGTGTCGGCGTCCGGCCGGCCTTCGCCGACAACCTGCCGCGCGTCGAGCGTGACGGGAGTACCATCCGCATCAACGGCCTCTACCGCCACGGTTTCCTGCTCGCGCCCGCCATGGCGCGGCAGGCCGCCGACATGATCCTGGGCAATCCGACAGCAAGGGAGCTCGCCGATGAAGCTCACCGTTAATGGCGAGAGCCACGAGGTGTCGGCCGGCACGCTCGCGGCCCTGCTCGCCGAACTCGACTACGAAGGCGGCTGGCTCGCCACCGCCCTCAACGGCGAGGTCGTGCCGGCAAGGGACCGCGACGGCTGCGCGCTGTCCGAAGGCGACCGGGTCGAGATACTCGCGCCGATGAAGGGAGGATGAGGCTATGGCGAGCTTACCCCCACCCCTGACCCCTCCCCGCAAGGGGGAGGGGGACGCTGATCACCGGCCCCGCGGTCTTCGGCCCCAGCGCCCCGGTCTTGGTTCCCATCGCCTCGTACTTCGGTCCTCGGCGTCCAGTCCGATGGAGCGTGCATGGCCGCCGGCAGGCGAGGCACGGCCAAAGTCCCCCTCCCCCTTGTGGGGAGGGGCTAGGGGTGGGGGTACCGAAGCCTCGACCTCGCAAATGGCATCGCCCCTCCAACCGACTTCGAGGAGCTAACCCATGCTCGAACTCTACGGACAACAGCTCTCCTCCCGCCTGCTGCTCGGCACCGCGCTCTACCCCTCGCCCGCCATCATGGCCGAGGCGATCGGGGCGTCGGGCGCCGGCATCGTCACCGTCTCGCTGCGCCGCGAGACATCGGGCGGCAAGACGGGGCAGAAATTCTGGGAACTGATCCAGGGGCTCGGCGTCCGGGTACTGCCCAACACCGCCGGCTGCCATTCGGCCAAGGAAGCGGTGACGACGGCGAAGATGGCGCGCGAGGTCCTTGCCACCAACTGGATCAAGCTCGAGGTCATCGGCAACCACGACACGCTGCAGCCCGACGTGTTCGGGCTGGTCGAGGCGGCGAAGGTCCTGTCATCGGACGGCTTCGAGGTCTTTCCCTACACGACCGACGATCTGGTCGTCGCCGGGCGGCTGCTCGATGCCGGCTGCAAGGTGCTGATGCCATGGTGCGCGCCGATCGGCTCCGCGCGGGGTCCGCAGAACATAGACGCGCTGCGCAGCCTGCGTGGCCATTTCCCCGATGTGCCGCTGATCGTCGACGCCGGCATCGGTCGGCCGTCACATGCGGCAACCGTCATGGAATTGGGCTACGACGCCGTGCTGCTCAACACCGCCGTCGCCAAGGCAGGCGACCCCGTCGCCATGGCGTCCGCCTTCGGCAAGGCTGTCGAGGCAGGTAGGCAGGCATTCCGCGCCGGCCCGCTCGAACCGCGCGACATGGCCGTCCCCTCAACCCCCGTCATCGGCATGGCAGCATTTTCATGAAGCTCGACCCGTTCTACCTCATCGTCGATTCCGCCGACTGGATCGAGCGCCTGGTGCCGCTGGGCGTGAAGCTGGTGCAGCTGCGCATCAAGGACATGGACGAGGCCGGCCTGCGCCGCGAAATCCGTGCGGCGAAGGCCGTCTGCGAGCGCCATGGCTGCCAGCTCATCGTCAACGACTATTGGCGCCTCGCCATCGACGAGGCTTGCGACTTCGTCCATCTCGGCCAGGAAGACCTCGCCGAGGCCGACGTGACGGCGATCCGCCGCGCCGGCCTGAAGCTCGGCATCAGCACGCATGACGATACCGAGCTCGACACCGCCCTTGCCGCACGGCCCGACTATGTCGCGCTCGGGCCCGTCTACCCAACCATCCTCAAGGCGATGAAATGGGCACCGCAAGGGCTCGACCGCATCGCCATCTGGAAAGAACGTGTCGGCAAAGTACCGCTGGTCGCCATCGGCGGGCTCAATGTCGAGCGCATCCCGGGCGTCTTCGCCCAAGGCGCCGACGCTGCCGCCGTCGTCACCGACATCACGCTCAACGCCGATCCGGAGGCGCGGACGCACCAATGGCTGGCAGCGACGGCTCAGTGGCGATGACGCCGCATGTCCTCATCGTCGCCGGCTCGGATTCGAGCGGTGGCGCCGGCATCGTCCGCGACGTCGAGACGGTCTCGGCCTTCGGCCTGCGTTGCAGCCTTGCCGTCACGGCCGTGACGGTCCAAACCCATGCGGCGGTCGAGCGCATCGAGCAGATGCCGCCCGAGTTGGTTGCCGAGCAGATGCAGGCAGCGTTCGGAGCGGACTTGGCCGAGTCACACAAGGATGACGTGGCCGGCATCCTACCCCCACCCCTAACCCCTCCCCACAAGGGGGAAGGGAATCTGCCCATCGTCGTTGCCACCAAGGTCTTCGAGCACCAGCGTTGGGCGATCGCGCCACAGCGTCCCCCTCCCCCTTGTGGGGAGGGGCTAGGGGTGGGGGTGACTTCCAATGCGAGAGCGCCGGCCACCCCGGTCGCAGCCGTCAAGATCGGCATGCTGGGAACCGCGGCGATCATAGACGCCGTCTCGTCGGTGCTGGCGAGCAGCCTGCCGGTGCCGGTGGTGCTCGACCCCGTTCTGGCCTCGACGTCGGGTCGCGCACTTCTGGACGTCGACGCCATCGGCGCGCTCAAGCGCAAGCTGATGCCGCTCTGCCGGCTGGTGACGCCGAACCTGCCGGAACTCGCATTGCTGTGCGGCCGGCCGGTCACCTCGTGCGACCGGGAAATCGTCCGTCAGGCAGAAATGCTGCTTGCGACCGGCGTTCAGGCCGTGCTGGTCAAAGGCGGACACGGCAATGGAGCCCTATCGACCGACCTGCTGGTCACCTCCGATGGCACGCAGCAATCGTTCGAAGCGCCGCGCCTGACCGGCACCGTGCGCGGCACGGGCTGCATGCTGGCAAGCGCCATCGCCGCCCACCTGGCGCTCGGCGAGCCGCTCGACGCGAGCATCGCCAAGGCTAAGCGTCATGTCTTCGCGCGCTTCGACGCAGCTGCCGCGCCGCCGAGCTAGGCGGCGCTCCAGATCCCTCACCCCAGCCGTCCGGCGTGCCACCTGAGGTGATCGTCCATGAAGGTCGAGATGAAGTTGTAGGAATGGTCGTAGCCGTCCTGCATGCGCAGGGTGAGCCCGATGCCGGCCTTGGTGCACGCCTCTTCCAGCAGCCACGGCCGCAGGCCTTCTTCGAGGAAGCCGTCGGATGTGCCCTGGTCGACCAGGAATTCGGGGAAGCGTTTGCCGTCCGCGATCAAGAGCGTCGTGTCATAGCCGCGCCAGGTTTTTTCGTCGCTGCCGAGATATTTCTCCAGCGCCGGCTTCGACCAGCCCGCCGTCGACGGCTGGGCGATGGGGGCGAAGGCCGAGCAGCTCTTGAACCGTTCCGGGTGCTTCAGCGCAATGGTCAGCGCGCCATGGCCGCCCATCGAATGGCCGAAGATCGCCTGGCGCGCCATGTCGGCCGGGAAGTTCCTGGCGATCAGCGCCGGCAGTTCCTCGGTGACATAGGAATACATGCGGTAGTTCGCGGCAAACGGCGCCTGCGTCGCGTCGACATAGAAGCCGGCACCCGAGCCGAACTGCCAGTTGTCCTTCTCGTCGGCAATGCTTTCGCCGCGCGGGCTGGTGTCGGGGCAGACCACCATCAGGCCGAGTTCGGCGGCCAGCCGCCGGTACTCGCCCTTGTCCATGACGTTGGCGTGGGTGCAGGTCAGGCCCGACAGATACCACAGCACCGGCACCGGACCGTCCTTGGCCTGCGGCGGCACGAACACCGCAAAGGTCATGTCGCAGGCACACGCCTCCGATGCATGCACATAGACACCCTGGACGCCGCCATGCGACTTCGACGTGGAAACGGTCTTCATCGGTTCTGCCTTCTGCCTTGCAAACGCCGTCCGGCATAGCGGTCCAGCCGCGCGCCGGCAACCTTGCGGCTCGGGAAAATGCCGCCGCACAAGCTTGCAACCAGCATGGCATCGGGCATCATCGCGCCGAATCGCCGGACGGCCACTTTCGCGGCTCCGCCGGCATTGCCGTTCCACCCCGAGGTGAGCCCGAATGATCGCAGCCGAAAATCCCTTTGCCGGAGACGCCGACCGCGCCGAGATCTGGGAAATGCTGGTGCGCCGTGACATCGCGGCCTTCGTCGGCCAGGACTGGGCGATGGTCGCGGGCGATTTCGACGAGAGCCGCTTCCTCGGCATACATGCCCACAACTCGGCCAATCCCGACGACTGGAACGCCGCCTTTCCTGCCCTTTCGGTCTATCGCGACGAATGGCTGCGCCAGGCGGCCGAGACGGCGGCGACCGAATATGCCGAGCCGCTGGCCGACGGCATCTTCCGCGCCACGCGCCTGACCGAGATCGACATCACCGGCGACGTCGCCGTTGCCCACAAGAAGTTCGACGGCACCATCCGCCGCGCCGACGGCAGCGACGACGTGCTCAACTGGCAGACGCTCTACTTCTGCCGCAAGGCGGGCGACCGCTGGAAGATCACCGGCTTCGTCGGCTACATGAAATACAGATAACCGGTCGGCCTCACGCTTCGGCCTCCAAAGGGCGCCCCACCGGGCGCCTTTTTCATTTTCCGCGGCCCTGCCTGTGCAAGGCAGAAAATTTGACCTTGCAACCTTCGCGCTTGACTGCAAGATGTCTTGCATCTTATGAGTCGCATGCAAAGTGGATGCAAGATCATGACATTGCTGGATCGCATCAAGAGCAATTCGAGCCGCCTCACCGAGGCCGACCAGCGGCTTGTCTCGGCCCTGCTCGAGAACGCCGCCGAGGCCGCCTTCCTGTCGAGCGCCCGGCTCGCCGAGCGCGCCAGCGTGCACGAGGCAGCAACCACCCGCCTTGCCCAGAAGCTCGGCTACAAGGGTTATCCCGAGCTGCGCGGCCAGTTGCAGCGCGAACTGGTCGCCAGCCAGGACGCCGCCGAGCGCATGCGCCGCTCCGTCGCCAAGGTCGAGCATGGCGACTTCCTGCTCGACCTCATCGGCAGCGAGATCGCGGCCCTCGAAAACCTCCGACTGTCGGTCAACCAGGAGGCCATCGACCGCGCCGCCGACATGATCGTCGATGCCAGGCGCATCTTCCTGTTCGGCCAGGGCCACGCCCAGTCGATCACCCAGTTCCTGCGCCGCCGCCTCGACCGCTTCGGCATGACCACCATCGTGCTGGAAGGACGCGGGCGTGACATCGCCGAGCGTGTCGTCGGCATGCAGAAGGACGATCTCGTGCTGGCGCTCGCCTTCCGCAAGCAGCCGACGAGTTATGCCCCACTGGTCGAGCACTGCCACGCCCAGGGCGCCAGGGCCGTGCTCGTCACCGACCTCGCCGGATCGATGATGCAACCCGAGGCCGACCTCGTGCTCGCCGCCCCGCGCGGCCGCTCCGGCAGCGAATTCCAGACGCCGACGGTGCCCTTCGCCATCGTCAACGCGATCCTGCTCACCATTGCCGGCAGGCACCAGAGCCGCGTCATGGGCGCGCTCGAACGCCTGTCCGGCCTGTTCGAAGAATTCGATTGAGAAAACCTGGGAGGGAAAGATGCTCAAGTCGATGAAATGGGCGCTCGTCGCCGCGGTGGCGGCGTTGCCGCTTGCCGCAAATGCCGCAGAACTCGACAAGATGACGGCGGCCGAGCTGCTGCCGCTGGCGCAGAAGGAAGGCAAGGTCACCGTCTTCTCGCTGTCGAGCCGCATCGCCAAAGTCGAGAAGGCCTTCGAGGAAGCCTATCCCGGCATCGACCTCGTCGGCATCGACATGAGCTCGGTCAAGCAGATCGCCCGCGTCGTCGCCGAGCAGGACGCCGGCGTCAACGCGGTCGACGTGCTCTACATCGCCGACACGCCCGTCGTGTACGAGGACCTGGTCAAGACCAAGCGTGTCGCAGCCTACATCCCGCCGCGTGTGTCGGGCGAACTTTCCGACGAGCACAAGGCGCCGCTTTTGACCCAGCGCCTGTCGACCAAGGTGCTGATGTACAACGAGGCCGCCAACCCGAACGGCTCTCCGGTCAAGAACCTCTGGCAGCTGACCACGCCCGAATGGAAGGGCCGCGTGCTGATGGTCGACCCGATGCAGCGCGGCGAACTGCTCGACCTGCTGGTCGAGTTCTCGCTCCGCCCCGACGAGATGGCCAAGGCCTACGAGGCCCAGTTCGGCAAGCCCATCACGATCGACAGCGACCTGCAGGGCGCCGGCGAGCAGTTCATCCGCGACCTGTTCGACAACGACCTGGTGCTGGTGCCCAACAGTGACGCCATCAACAAGGCGATCGGCGACAAGACCGCCAAGAACCCGCCGGTCGGCTTCGCCACCTATTCCGACCGCCGCGACAACGAGAAGGAAGGCTGGGCCCTGCAGGTCGCCAACGATGTGGAACCGACCAACGGCATCCTCTTCCCCGCCGTCCTGGCATTGGTCGACAAGGCGCCGAGCCCCGCTGCCGCGCGCCTGTTGATCGACTTCATGATGGGCGACGACTCAGCCACCGGCGGGCCGGCCTTCGAACCCTTCAACGTCGCCGGCGACTATGCCGTCCGCCCGACCGTCAAGGACAATGCCGACTCCGTTCCGCTCAAGGACCTGAAGGCCTGGCGCATCGACCCGGTGAAGACCGCCGCCGCCCGCAAGCGTATCGCCGACCTGGTGCTGACGCTGCAGTGACCGCGGCCGGGCCGGCGCCTTGGGGGAGGCGCCGGTCCGTTCGGCCAGCATGCCGCCAAGCCGCGCGGCAAACGCCGGACCGCTTTGCCCCTCGCATCCGCCAAGAAAGTTTGTCATGTCCGCCGTCACAACGTCCATGTTGTCCCGGAGAGGCTTCCTGCGCTCCGAAACGCTCGTCCCGATCGTCCTCATCCTGATCGTTTCCGTCCTGGTCGTGGCCCCACTGGTCAAGATCATCCTGTCGACGCTCACCGTCGACGGCCGCGAGGCCTGGCAGGCGGTGCTTGCCTCCAAGATGTCCGAGAACCTGTGGTGGCGCCCGCTGTGGAACACCATCCTGCTCGGCATCGGCGTGGCCGCCGGCTGCATCCTGATGGGCGGCTTCCTCGCCTGGCTGGTGGTGCTGACCGACGTGCCGGCGCCCAAGGCGCTCGGCCTGCTTGCCACCCTGCCCTTCATGATCCCGAGCTTTGCCGCGGCCCTTGCCTGGGGCGCCTTGTTCCGCAACAGCCGCCTCGGCGGCTCCGTCGGCTTCTTCGAGGCCAATGGCTGGCTCGTGCCCGACTGGCTGGCCTGGGGGCTGGTGCCGACGCTGATCGTGCTCATCGCCCACTATTATTCGCTCGCCTTCACCGTCATCTCCGCCGCCCTCAGCTCCGTCGGCGCCGATCTCGTCGAGGCGGCACAGGTCGCCGGCGCCAGGCGCTCGCGCATCTTCTTCGGCATCATCCTGCCGGTCGTCACCCCGGCCCTGATCGCCGCCGCCTCGCTGACCTTCGCCGGCGCCGTCTCCAACTTCGCAGCCCCCGCCCTGCTCGGCCTGCCGGTGCGCATGCAGACGCTGTCGACCCGCCTGTTCGGCATGATCGAGACCGGCCAGACCGAACGCGGCTTCGTCATCGCGCTGCTGCTGATCGCCGTCTCCGCCTCCTTCCTGTGGATGGGCGAGCGGCTGGTCGCCGGCCGCAAGAACTACGTCACCGTCACCGGCAAGGGCGGCCGCACCAAGCGCTTCCCGCTCGGCAAGTGGCGCTGGCCGTTGTTCGCGGTCGCAGTCACGCTCTGCGCGCTCACCACCTTCGTGCCGGCCATCGTGCTGACAGCCTCGAGCTTCGCCCTGCAGAACGGCTCGCTGTTCTCCAACTGGACGCTGCATTTCTGGATCGGCGAAGGCGGCACCGACATGGCCCAGGGCCAGGCCGGCATCTTCCGCAATCCGGTGCTGATCGAGGCCCTGTGGACGACGCTGAAGCTCGCCGTCACCGTGGCGCTCACCACCATGGCGCTCGGCCTGGCGCTTGCGCACACGATCGCCCGCAACAAGGGCAGCGTGCTCGCCACCGTGCTCGGCCAGGTGTCGTTCACCCCGATCCTGATCCCGAGCATCGCCTTCGCCGCGGCCTACATCGCGCTGTTCGGCGCGCCCATCGGCCCGCTGCCGTCGCTCTACGGCACTTTCCTTTTGCTGGTGATCGCGGCCTCCGCCCACCTGCTGCCCTACGCGGTGCAGTCGGGCCGCTCGGTGCTCGGCCAGATCTCGGCCGACATCGAAGAGAGCGCGCGGCTCACCGGCGCCGGCTTCTTCCGCCGCATGGGCGCCATCATCATGCCGCTCGCCATTCGCGGCCTGCTCGCCGGCGGGCTGCTGGTCTTCGTCAAGATCGTCCGCGACCTGTCGCTGGTGGTGCTGCTGTTCACCTCGACCTCGCCCGTGCTCAGCATGCTCGCCTACCGCTATGCGGCCGAAGGCTTCATGCAGTTCGCCAACGCCATCACCATGGTCATCCTCGTCCTCTGCGTCGTCGCCACGCTCCTGGCGCACCGCCTGCAGAACCGTGTCCAGAAGTGGAAATCCGCATGAGCACCGTAAACGGCAATCCCGCCGCCATCGCGATCCGCAATGTCAGCAAGCGTTTCGGCAGCTTCACCGCTGTCGACAATGTCGACATCTCGGTACCGCAGGGCGCCTTCCTCGTGCTGGTCGGCCCCTCCGGCTGCGGCAAGTCCACGCTGCTGCGCATGCTTGCGGGCCTCGAAACGCCGAGCGAAGGCGAACTCGCCTTCATGGGCCGCACCGTGTCCGACGGCACCCGCGGGCTGGTCGCAGATGCCGGCGCCCGCGATGCCGGCCTCGTCTTCCAGAGCTACGCGCTTTGGCCGCATATGACGGTCGCCGGCAACATCGAATGGCCGCTCAAGGTGGCCAAGTGGAGCAAGGCCGACCGTGCAGCCCGCGTCGACGAGGTGCTCGGCCTGCTCGGCATCTCGGCGCTGAAGGAGCGCTATCCGGCGGAGATCTCGGGCGGCCAGCAGCAGCGCGTCGCGATTGCCCGCACCATCGGCCCGAAGCCCAGCATCCTGTTGTTCGATGAGCCACTGTCCAACCTCGACGCCAAGCTCAGGATCGAGATGCGCAGCGAGCTGATGCGCATCCACCGGGCGACGGGTGCGACCTCGGTCTATGTCACCCACGACCAGGTCGAGGCCATGACCATGGCGAGCCATGTTGCCGTTCTCAACAACGGCCGCGTCGAGCAGTTCGGCGCTCCGATCGACCTGCTCGAGAACCCGCGCACGACATTCGTCGCCACCTTCCTCGGCACCCCGCCAGCCAATCTGATCGAGGTTTCGAACAACGGCGGCGGGCTCGTCTATGAAGGGCTTCGGCTCACTGATGCAGCACATGCACAGGCCCGGAGCCAGGTGCAGCTCCTCTACCGCGCTCACGACATCGCCGTCGGCGAGATACCGGGCCGCCCCGCCATCGCCGCACGCTTCGAGGAAGCGGCGCCCATCGCCGGGCGCACCATGGTGACCGCCTTCTCCGGCAGCCGCCGCCTGACGGCGATGGCCGAAGGCTATTTCAGCGCCGAAAGCGGCGCTCCAATCCGCCTCAGCTTCCTCGGTGAGCCGAGCGCGGTCTTTGCAATGAACGGTGAAAGGATCGACTGATGAGACTGATCATGGTGCGCCACGGCGAGACCACCTGGAACGCCGAGCACCGGCTGCAGGGCCACGACAATGCGCCCCTGTCGGAGCGCGGCATCAGGCAGGTCCGGAGCTTCGCCGCCTTCGCCAGGGCCATGGCCCCCGACCACGTCGTCGTTTCCGACCTCGGCCGCACCCGCCAGACCGCACAGCTGCTTGGCTATGGCGACGCGCCGCTCGATCCGCGCCTGCGCGAAATCGACATGGGCAGCTGGACCGGCCGCGTCAAGCACGAACTCGAGGCCGAGCGTCCGGACGAATATCTCGCCTGGCGCGGCGGCATCTTCACCCCCGAGAAGGGCGAACCCTGGGCGGATTTCTGCGCCCGCATCGTCGAGGGCCTGCGCGACTGCCTGAGGAAATGCAGCGGCGACACGCTCGCCATCGTCCATGGCGGGGTCATCCGCGCGGCCTGCCACGCCTTTCTCGGCCTGGCGCCGTCGCGCGTGGTGCCGGTGACCCCTGGTACAGCGACGATCCTGAGCTTCGACGCGGCCGACGCGCCGGCTGCCAGGCTGGAGGCCTACAACATCGCTGCCGTGACGCCGGATTTCGACGCGCCCGATTGAGAAGGGCAGCAGAAAAGGAAATGACGCGGCTTCCAAGGATTCCCCATGTTGGCCGCAGTTTCCCCTCAGTGAGGCAAAAATAGTTAGCTGAATTAAAACTGTCGTCGGTATTTGAAACTGCGATCAGTATTCTCAGCGTTGCCCCTGACAATATTTCCATCCGGCTTCGCAAAGCTGAACCTGGATGCGAGGCAACGCCAAAATACCAACCACATCATTTTCAATCGCCGCGCATCCCCCGTTTGAGGTAGAAGCAGCTATAACCGCGACAAAAAGAATACTCGGGCCGCCGCACCTGGCGGCGGCCGCAAGAAGGCCTGGCCGACGAAGTCTCCCCTCGTCGCTACTTCGACGATTCCTCGATATAGGCGATCACGTTCTGGATATCGGCGTCTTCCTTCAGGCCGGGGAAGGCCATCTTGTTGCCCGGAACCTTTTCCTTGGGTGCCTTGAGATAGGCCGTGATGTTGGCTTCATCCCAGACCAGGCCACCCGCGCCCGCCTGCTTCATGGCGTCCGAATACTTGGCCTCGAAGCTCGGCAGGCTGCCCGCCTTGCGCCCGATGACGCCGTTCAGCGAAGGCCCCACCCTGTTCTTGTCGACGGCCAGGTCGTGGCAGGCCTGGCACTTGGCGAAGACTTTCTTGCCCGCCGCGGCGTCGCCGGCGGCGTGGACAGGACTGGTGGCTAGTACCGAAGCTGCAACAAGGGCGGGTGCGCCCCATGCGGTCAATCTCATGGCTATCTCCCTGGTCAGGTCGACGCTACGCGTCGACGCGCCGGATACTACCCCCGCTCAGGGAAACGCACCATGCGCCAACACGTTGCACCCTGCCGGCCACCGCTTCGCGGGGGCGACAACGGCAAAGAGGATTGCTATGATCCGCCTCGGTGCAGGTCGCGGTTTCGCGTGACCAGTCACGCTGGACGGCAGCACCGCGAGCCGCGACCTAACCGGACCCGATCTCGGAGGAATGGTGATGGCAAATTTCCATGTCTACGCAGCAGGAACCGGCAGCGACATCGCGCATCCCGTCATACGTCGGATACGGACAGCGGATGTGTTCGACGCGCTTCGCCTGGGATTCGAGGATTTCTGGGAGAAGCCCTCGCACTACGTCTTTCTGTGCCTGATCTATCCGATCGTTGGCGTGTTCCTGATCACGTGGACCTCCGGCGGCAACGCGTTGCAGCTCGTCTATCCGCTGCTGACCGGTTTCGCACTGCTCGGGCCGTTCGCGGCACTTGGCCTCTACGAGATCAGCCGCAGGCGCGAGCTCAAGCTCGACACGTCCTGGAAGCATGCATTGGAGGTGCGGAATTCGCCCGCCATGCCGGCGATCGCCGTCCTCGGCGTGATGCTGGTGGCGCTGTTCGTCACCTGGTTGCTCACCGCGCACGCCCTCTATGCCTGGCTCTATGGCGACGACGCGCCGGCATCCTTCTCCGGCTTCGTCAACGACGTGCTCACCACTCAGCGCGGCTGGACCCTGATCGTGCTCGGCAACGCGATCGGCTTCGTGTTCGCCCTGGTAACCTTGAGCACGACCGTCATCGCCTTCCCGCTGCTGCTCGATCGCGATGTTGGCGCCTACGCGGCCGTCGAGACCTCGGCGCGCGCCATCATCGCCAATCCGGTGCCGATGCTGCTCTGGGGACTGGTCGTGGCCCTGACCCTGCTGGCCGGTTCGCTGCCGCTGCTGGTCGGCCTGGCGCTCGTCCTGCCCGTGCTCGGCCATGCGACCTGGCATCTCTATCGCAAGGTCGTGGAGCCGGCCCCTGCCCCGGCCGCGCCCAAGTCACGCAAGCAGCGCAGCATGTAGTCCAGCGTTCCGGCGGCGCCGGGCCGGCGCCGCCTCCCCTTTCGGATCACCACGCGTTCGCCCCTCTCGGGGCGGGCAGCCTTGGCCGGTTCATGCCGGATGGCTGAACCGCGCGACGCGCGCGCCCTGCATCAGGTCGCGGAAGTCGCCGCCGGTGACATGCACCAGCGTCTTGTGGTCGCCGCCTTCGAAATAGACGTCTCCCTCCCCGCCGAGGCTCTCGTCGAGGATGACGGGCACGTCATAGGCAGCGCCGATCGGTGGCACGGCGCCGATGTCGCAATCGTTGAACAGCTGGCCGACCTCGTCTTCCGAGGCGAGGCCGAGCCGCTTGTCGATCACGTCCTGCAGCGTGTTCAGCTCGACCCGGTGGCTGCTCGGCACGACCGCCAGCGCATAGCCCATCTCGTGGTGGAGGAGCACCGATTTGGCGAGCCTTCGACCCGGAATATGCGCCGCCTGCGCCGACTGGCTGCTGGTCGAGGTGCGGTGATGGGCAACGGTATCGTAGTGGATGCCCTTGCCGTCTATGTAGTCTTGAAGTTTCCTTGCGATCGTCATCGTAGGCGTCCTTCTGTTGGAGGGTGCTGACGCGTAGGAGAACGAGAGAAACCATTCTCCTCCCATCGCTTTCCCTGTCAACGAGGAAGCGGCCGCGATGCCTGGGCGGTCGGCATCATGGCACCAGACGGAATCGTCTGGCTGCGCACGAACGCGGCTGAGAATGACAGCCAGGGCGGCGGAACTACATTGATCGGGATGCCCGCCGTTCTAGCGGCCCGCGCCGAAGGACAAGACCCGGGTGACCTCGGTGTAGTCGGACTCGATCACCATGATCGCCACGAACACCAGGATCACCAGCGGCGGCACGATGATGGCGTAGACGAGCGCCAGCCTCTCCCAGGCCATATGCATGAAGACGGCCACGATCAGCCCCGCCTTGAGCATCATGAAGGTGAGGATCAGTCCCCACCGCAAGAGGCCCTGCACGCCGAAATAGTCGACGGCATAGGAGCAGGCACTGAGGATGAACAGCCAGCCCCACACCACCAGATAGAGCTTGATAGGGTGCTGCTGGCCCACCTCGTGGGCGACGGCGCGTGCGTGGCCGCCATGGCCGTGCAGGCCCTGATCCCCGACTTCTGTCTGTGCCATGGCTTGACCTCACCAGAGATAGAAGAACGCGAAGATGAACACCCACACCAGGTCGACGAAGTGCCAGTAGAGCCCCATGATCTCGACGCTCTCGTACTGGCCGCGACGGCTGGTGAAGAAGCCGGGCGCGCCGGTGTCGTAGTCGCCCCGCCACACCTTGCGGGCGACGATGAGCAGGAAGATCACGCCGATCGTCACGTGGGTGCCGTGGAAGCCGGTGATCATGAAGAACGAGGAGCCGAACTGCGCAGCACCCCAGGGGTTCTCCCACGGGCGGACGCCCTCGGTGATGAGCTTGGTCCACTCGAAGGCCTGCATGCCGACGAAGGTGGCGCCGAGGGCGGCGGTCAGGAGCATCAGCACCGCGGTCTTCTTGCGGTCGCGCCGGTAGCCGCAGTTGACGGCCATCGCCATGGTGCCGCTCGACGAGATCAGCACGAAGGTCATGATCGCGATCAGGATGAGCGGAACCTCGGAGCCGCCGATGTTCAGCGCAAACACTTCGCTCGGGTTCGGCCACGATATCGTGGTCGACATGCGCGCGGTCATGTAGGCGAGCAGGAAGCAGCCGAACACGAAGGTGTCGCTGAGCAGGAAGATCCACATCATGGCCTTCCCCCAGGATACGTTCTTGAACGCCCGCTGGTCCGAGGCCCAGTCGGCGGCGACACCGCTCAGGCCGGCAGGACGTTGCGCTTTGTGATCGGCGTGTCCCAGAATGGTGTCGGCCATCCGCTTCCTCCCTAGCTCAGCAGTCTGCGGCAGATGTCGATGAACTCGGCGGCCCAGCCCATCAGCACCGAAAACAGCACGAACCAGACGACGAGCAGCACGTGCCAGTACATCGCGCAGAGTTCGGCCGACAGCGTGAGCCCCTCGGCGCGGACCGCCCGCCAGGCCCGGAGGTTGGTCCGTCCCAGCGCCACCAGGCCGCCGACGATGTGCAGCCCGTGCATGGCGGTCAAAAGATAGAAGAAGCTCACCGCCGGATTGTCGGTGGCGTAGTAGCCCTGGCCGGCGAGATCCCGCCAGGCCAGGAGCTGCCCGCCGAGGAAGGCAAGCGACGCGAGCCCGCCGGCGAGCAGGGAGAGCCGAAGATTGGCCAGCTGCCCTTTATGGGCGGCATACACGCCGCACTGCAGTGCCGCACTTGCCAGGACAAGCATGCCGGTATTGAGCCAGAGAAGCCTGGGCACCGGCGCCGGCTGCCAGTCGGCATAGGCCATGCGCATGAAATAGGCGCTGATGAACAGCGCAAACAGTGCGCCGACGACGACCAGGAACACGCCGAGCCCGATCTTGGCCGGATGCGTGAGCGGCGCTTCCGTCTCGGGATGCGCCGTTACCGGGCCGACTTCCAGCCACGGCTTGGACATCAGCCGCTGCCGCGCCAGCCACCAGCCGGCAACTGCCGTGATCGCGAGCATGAAGACGACGACGACGCTCATGCCCTGTCGCCCTGCGTCATCGGACCGGGATCGTTCTGGGGGGTGAAGTCCTCCGGTGCACCCGGCACGCTGTAGTCATAGGCCCAGCGGTAGACGACCGGAAGCTCCTTGCCGAAGTTGCCGTGCGGCGGCGGCGTGCCCGCGGTCTGCCATTCGAGCGTCGTCGCCCGCCACGGATTGTCGCCCGCCTGCCTGCCGTTGCGCAGGCTCCAGAACAGGTTGAACAGGAACACCAGTTGCGCGAAGCCGACCGTAAGCGCTGCGATCGTGATGAACTCGTTCAGCGTCTGCACCGAGGCCGGCACGAAGGCGGTGTCGCCGAGTTCCGGATAGCGCCGCGGCACGCCCACCAGCCCGATATAGTGCATCGGGAAGAAGATCAGGTAGGCGCCGACGAAGGTGACCCAGAAGTGGAAGCGGCCCATTCCCTCGTTGAGCATCCGGCCGGTGATCTTGGGGTACCAGTGGTAGATCGCGCCGAACACCACGAGGATCGGGGCGACGCCCATGACCATGTGGAAATGCGCGACCACGAACATGGTGTCGGAAAGAGGCACGTCGACGACCACGTTGCCGAGGAACAGTCCGGTCAGCCCGCCATTGACGAAGGTGACGATGAAGGCGAGCGCGAACAGCATCGGGATGGTCAGGTGGATGTCGCCGCGCCACAGCGTCAGGATCCAGTTGTAGACCTTGAGCGCGGTCGGCACCGCGATGATCAGCGTCGTGGTGGCGAAGAAGAAGCCGAAATACGGGTGCATGCCCGAAACATACATGTGGTGCGCCCACACCACGAAGGAGAGCGCGCCGATGCCGACGATCGCCCACACCATCATGCGGTAGCCGAAGATGTTCTTGCGCGCATGCGTGCTGATGAGGTCGGAGACGATGCCGAAGGCCGGCAGCGCCACGATGTACACCTCCGGGTGGCCGAAGAACCAGAACAGGTGCTGGAACAGGATCGGGCTGCCGCCGCTGGTGGTCGACTGCTGCCCCATCTCGACGATCGCCGGCATGAAGAAGCTCGTGCCGACGATGCGGTCGAAGAGCATCATGACGCAGGCGACGAAGAGCGCGGGAAAGGCGAGCAGCGCCATCACGGTTGCCGTGAAGATGCCCCAGACCGTCAGCGGCAGGCGCATCAGGGTCATGCCGCGGGTGCGCCCCTGCAGCACGGTCACCACATAGTTGAGCCCGCCCATCGTGAAGCCGATGATGAACAGGATGAGCGACACCAGCATCAGTATGATGCCCCAGTCCTGCCCGCCCGGGGTGCCCGAGGTGATCGCCTGCGGCGGATAGAGCGTCCAGCCCGCGCCCGTCGGCCCGCCCGGCGCGAAGAAGCTGCCCACCAGCACCAGAACGGCGAACAGGTAGATCCAGTAGCTCAGCATGTTGACATAGGGAAACACCATGTCGCGCGCGCCGACCATCAGCGGGATCAGGTAGTTGCCGAAGCCGCCGAGGAACACCGCGGTGAGCAGGTAGATGACCATGATCATGCCGTGGATGGTCATGAACTGGTAGTAGGCCTCCGGCGTGATGAAGGCGAAGGCTTCGGGGAAGGCGAGCTTGAGCCGCATCAGCCACGAAAGCACCAGGGCGACGAAGCCGATGGCCAGCGCCGTGCCGGCATACTGGATGGCGATGACCTTGGCATCCTGCGAGAAGACGTATTTCGTCCACCAGCTGTGGGGATGATAAAGCTCGACCTCCGCCACTTCCGCGGGCGGGATCAGGTCTGCTCCATGAGGCGTGACATCGACCATCCGAACACCTCTTGCCGCCTGTCGTGCTCTTCGCGGCGGCGCCGGCCCGGGGCCGGCAGCGCCGAATGCGTCTCCTATTCAGCCTTCGCCGCGGTCCCGACCGGTTCGGCGAGCGCGCCCACCTTTGCGGGCGCGGACAACTGGGCGAAGGTCGACTGCTGCTGCAGCCAGGTCGTGTAGTCCTGCTCGGTATCGACGAGCAGCGTGCCGCGCATGAAGGCATGGCCCACGCCGCAGAGTTCCGCGCACAGCACCTCGAATGTCCCGGTCCGCGTCGGCGTGAACCAGAAATAGGTGACCATGCCCGGCACCATGTCCATCTTGGCGCGGAACTCCGGCACGTAGAAATCGTGCAGCACGTCGATCGAACGCAGCAGCACCTTGACCGGCTTGTCCACCGGCAGGTGCAGGTCCGCCGCCTCCACGACCACGTCGTCCTGGCCGTTCGGATCTTCGGGGTTCACGCCCAGCGGGTTATCCGGGCTGACCAGGCGGGCATTCGACGTGCCCAGCTTGCCGTCGGCGCCCGGCAGGCGGTAGCTCCACTGCCATTGCTGGGCGACGACCTCGACCTCGGTCGCATCCTTGGGAACGCTGATGAACTTGCTCCAGACGAAAAGCCCCGGCGCCAGCATGGCGGCGACACCGACGGCGGTGATCGCGGTGAGCCAGGATTCGAGCTTGCGGCTCTCGGGCTCGTAGTGCGCCTTCGCCCCTTCCTTGTGGCGGAAGCGATAGACGCAATAGGCCATGAACAGCACCACGGCGGTAAAGACCGCGCCGGTGATCCAGAACGTGATGACGAGGGTGCTGTCGATGTAGCCCCAGTTGGAGGCTATCGGCGTCCACCACCAGGGGCTCAGCACGTGGAACAGCACCGAGCCGATGACTATGAGAACGAGCACGAGCGCAATGGCCATCCTCAGTTCCTCCGGGCACCTCCCAGGGACTCTTTCCCTTCAGGAAGGCCACGCGCCATCATAGCTTGATTTGCAAACGAAATACTAGGGGAACGCGCGCCATCGCCCCGCGTCACATTCGCGGGGGTCCCGCGCCGCCGGAAACTCTTCCTCGTGCGCGCAAATCTTCTTGGAAAGACCAGCAAACACAAAGGGCGGCGCGCCGTCTGCCGGTCCGCGCCGCCCTTCGTCGTGTAGCCGTGGCGCTCAGGCCGACTGCGCGGGGTAACCGGCGAGGTCGAGTACCTGGGCGATCTTCGTCGCCTCGGCCGAGGTGGCGATGGAGACGGTCTGCGACTTGAGATCGATCTCGACGCGCGCGCCGGCGTCGACACTCTGCACAGCCTTGGTCACCACGCTGGCGCAATGGCCGCAGGTCATGTCCGGAACGCTCAACTTCAGCATGTCTTTATCCTTGTTTCTGGCCGGCACTGGCGCCGTGTCCGGTAAGTGGTGATTCCAGCAACTGGAAGGTCAAAGGTCACCTTGGTAACGAATTTGTGATCGGTCGTCTGGACGTGAACTTTTCGCCATCCTGATCGGAACAGCCCGATTAACATTCGTTTTTCAAACTCTTACCCTATTTTCAGGAGGCCAGAAAAATCCTGTTGACCTTCCCAACACTGGAACCACTAGACCTCGATGCGAAAGTGACGAAATGAGGTCCCGCACCATGAACGCACCCCTGAACCCACCAAATCTGTCCGCAGGCGCCACCCGTCAGAGCTTCCCCATCGAAGGCATGACCTGCGCTTCCTGCGTGCGCCGCGTCGAGTTGGCCATCGCCAAGGTCCCGGGCGTGACGTCTGCTGCCGTCAACCTGGCGACTGAAAGCGCCGACGTCACCTTCGACCGCGGCGTCGAGTCGGGGGCCGTCATCTCCGCCATCCAGAACGCCGGCTACGCAGTGCCGGTCGAAAAGTCGGAAGTCGAGATCGAGGGCATGACCTGCGCCTCCTGCGTCCGCCGCGTCGAGCTGGCGATCGCGGCCGTGCCGGGCGTGCTCAAGGCGTCGGTCAACCTGGCCACCGAACGCGCCACCATCGAATCCTTTGCCGGCAGCGCGCCGCGCACGGCAATCGACGCGGCCATCCGCAAGGCGGGCTACGAGCCGCGCCGCGGCCAGGCCGCAAACGCCGCCGCCGCCAGCGACAGCCGCGAGGAGGCCCGCAACCGCGAGCTTTCCCACCTCAAGCGCGACCTGGCGATCGCCGCCATCCTGACGCTGCCGATCTTCGTGCTGGAAATGGGCTCGCACCTGTTTCCGCCGATGCACCACTGGCTGCTGATGACCATCGGCCAGAAGGAACTCTACCTCGGCTACTTCCTGCTTGCCACCATCGTGCAGTTCGGTCCCGGCATGCGCTTCTACAAGAAGGGCGTTCCCGCGCTGCTGCGCATGGGCCCCGACATGAACTCGCTGGTCGTCCTCGGCTCGACCGCGGCCTGGGCCTATTCGGTGGTCGCCACCTTCACGCCCGGCCTGCTGCCGGAAGGCACGGCCAACGTCTATTATGAGGCATCGTCGGTAATCATCACCCTGATCATTCTCGGCCGCTTCCTCGAGGCGAAGGCCAAGGGCCGCACCAGCGAGGCGATCAAGCGGCTGATGGGCCTGCAGGCCAAGTCGGCGCGCGTCGAGCGCAACGGCGAGTTCGTCGACGTGCCGCTCGAGGAAGTCGCCGCCGGCGATATCGTCCAGGTGCGTCCGGGCGACAAGGTCCCGGTCGACGGCATCGTCGTGTCGGGCTCGTCCTTCGTCGACGAATCCATGATCTCCGGCGAGCCGATCCCGGTGAGCAAGGGCGAGGGTGCGGAAGTCGTGGGCGGCACGATCAACAAGACCGGCAGCTTCACCTACCGCGCCACCAAGGTCGGCGCCGACACGCTGCTGGCCCAGATCATCCGCATGGTCGAGACCGCGCAGGGCTCGAAGCTGCCGATCCAGGCCCTGGTCGACAAGGTCACGTCCTGGTTCGTGCCGGCGGTGATGGTCGCCGCGGCGCTCACCTTCGCCGTCTGGCTGTTCTTCGGCCCCGAGCCTGCCGTTACCTTCGCGCTCGTCAACGCGGTCGCCGTGCTGATCATCGCCTGCCCGTGCGCCATGGGCCTGGCCACGCCGACCTCGATCATGGTCGGCACCGGCCGCGCCGCCGAGCTCGGCGTCCTGTTCCGCAACGGCGAGGCGCTCCAGTCGCTGAAGACGACCCAGGTCGTTGCGCTCGACAAGACCGGCACGCTGACCGCCGGCAAGCCGGTCATGACCGACCTCGAGGTGGCGAAGGGCTTCGACCGCGCCAAGGTCCTGTCGCTGGTGGCAAGCGTCGAGGCGCAGTCCGAGCACCCGGTGGCTGCCGCCATCGTCGCCGCCGCCAAGGAAGAAGGCCTCGCCGCGGCCGCAGTGGGCGAGTTCGAGGCCGTGCCCGGCTTCGGCGTCAGCGCCACCGTCGGCAAGCACCGCATCGCCGTCGGCGCCGACCGCTACATGACCAAGCTCGGCATCGGCGTGCAGGAATTCGCCGAGACCGCCATCAGCATGGGCCACAAGGCCAAGACCCCGCTCTACGCGGCCATCGACGGCAAGCTCGCTGCGGTGATCGCCGTGTCCGACCCGATCAAGGCAACGACGCCCCAGGCGATCCGCGCCCTGCACGACATGGGTCTGAAGGTCGCGATGATCACCGGCGACAACCGTCGCACGGCCGAAGCCATCGCCGCCCAGCTCGGCATCGACGAGGTGGTGGCCGAGGTCCTGCCCGACGGCAAGGTCGACGCCGTCAAGCGGCTGCGCGCCGGTGGCCGCGAGGTGACTTTCGTCGGCGACGGCATCAACGACGCGCCGGCGCTCGCCGAGGCCGATGTCGGCGTGGCGATCGGCACCGGCACCGACGTGGCGATCGAAAGCGCCGACGTGGTGCTGATGTCGGGCGACCTGCTCGGCGTGACCAATGCGATCGCCCTGTCCAAGGCCACGATCGCCAACATCAGGCAGAACCTGTTCTGGGCCTTCGCCTACAACGTCAGCCTGATCCCGGTCGCCGCCGGCGTGCTCTACCCGGTCAGCGGCACGCTGCTGTCGCCGATGCTGGCGGCCGGTGCCATGGCGCTGTCGAGCGTGTTCGTGCTGGGCAACGCCATGCGGCTGAAGCGCTTCCAGGCGCCGGTCCGGGCCACGACCGGCTCCCCCATCGGCGTCAGCCCAGCCCTGGCGAGCAGCCACTGACGCCTCTCCGGCCCGCCGCCCAGGCGGGCCGGCCCCCTCCCAGGATTTCCGAGGCCACGCACATGTCGAACCAAACCGCCCCCCGGATCGAGATCTATACGACGCCGACCTGCCCCGACTGCCTCGCGCTCAAGCGCTGGCTGGCCACGCAGAACCTCGCCTATGTCGAACACGACCTGCGCGAGCCGGCCATCGCCGAGGAGGCCAAGCGCCGCACCGGCGTCCGCGTCGCCCCGATCACCATCATCGACAACATCCATGTCTTTTACGGCACCTTCGCCGACCAGCTCCGCGGGATCGAAGCGGCGCTCGGCGAGAGCCACGCAGCCTGAGCATTTTTCATGACCTATCTTACCCTTCCGCAGGTCGGCCGCCGCGTCCCGGTCGCCGAGGCCCAGAGCATCCTCCTTGCCGCCCTCGAGGCCGGCGTGGACTATCCGCATGGCTGCCGCTCGGGCCGCTGCGGTTCGTGCAAGTCGCGGCTGGTGAGCGGCGATGTCGAACTCGGCAAGCACTCGCCCTTCGCACTCACCGAGGAGGAGCGTGCCGAAGGGCTGATCCTCGCCTGCCGCTCGGTGCCGACCGGCGACGTTGCGGTCGAGTGGCTTGACGATACCTATGTCGCGAAACCGTCCATCGCCCAGGACGCAGAGGTCGCGGCCGTCGAAACCATGACCCACGACATCCTCGCCCTGCGCCTGCGGCTCGCCAACCGTTCCGCCTTCCGTTTCGCAGCGGGCCAATACCTGACGCTCACCGTTCCAGGCGCGCCGCCTCGGCATTATTCGATGGCCAATCGCCCCGAGGAGGAACTGATCGAGCTGCATGTGCGCGCCGTGCCCGGCGGGCAGACGAGCACCCGGATCCATGCCGAGCTGAAGGCCGGTGACCTAGTCCGCATCGAGGGGCCGACGGGTGCAGCCTATCTGCGCGAGGCGCATTCCGGTCCGATCGTCGCCATTGCCGGCGGCAGCGGCCTCGCACCGGTGAAGTCGATCGTCGAGACGGCGCTCTACGGCGGCACCGAAGTGCCGATCCATCTCTATTTCGGCGTGCGCGCCATGCGCGACCTCTATCTCGTCGACCATTTCCGCAAACTGGCGGACGAGTTCCCCAACCTGACCTTCGTGCCGGTTCCGGCACAGGACGGCGCGCCGGACATGCGCCAGGGATTCGTGACGGATGCGCTTGCCGCCGACCACGCCTCGCTCACAGGGGCCAAGGCCTATGTCGCCGGTCCGCCCGCCATGGTCGACGCGGCCTGGGCCGTACTGGCCGAGCGCGGCGTTCATGCAGCCGACATTCACGCCGATGTGTTCTTTACGCCGCAGGCGGAAAGCGACAAAGAGGCTTGACCACGGCCCCGATGAAAGCGTCATAATACGACATGCACATGAAGCATCGGCATCACACCCAACGACGCACTGGCGCCGCGCAGCCGTCTGGCGCGCCGTCGGCCGTTGCGGAGATGCTTGGGTGACGGCAGCCCCTTTCCACATGCTGGCACGGTCCGCGTTGCGCCTGTTCGTTCCGGCGCTGCTGCTCTTGATGCTCGCCTTCGGGCAGGCGGCTTTCGCGCACCCGACCGGCAACCAGCACCAGGCGCATGCCGCCCAGACGGCAGCCCACCACGCCGTTCCCAACACGCTCTGCTGCGATGGTGCCGCCGGCGAACTCGCCAAGCAGACCGACGCCAAGGGTTGCGTCACCCAGTGCGCGATCAGTTGCAGCTATTGCGCGCCCGTGCCGATGCCCGCGGCCTTCCCGCAAACCGCACAGAAGAACTTCATGCCGCTCTCCGCCGAGCCGATGCACGGCGCGACGTCGGCGCCGCATCCACGCCCCCCTCCTACTCCTGAACTGACAGACGCCATCGGGGCGTCCGATCCGGCCGGTCAGGCCGGAACACTTTCAGTTTTGGAGACTATTGGAAATGAAAACGCTTTCACGCCGTCGCTTCCTGACGGCATCGGCCGCCACGCTTTCGGTCGCCGCGGTTCCCTCGCTGCTCCTTCCGGCACGTCCGGCCCGGGCCGAAGGCCACAGGGTCATCACCGCCGGCAAGCGGGTCATCGAGGTCAAGGGGCGTGCGGCCAACGTATTCGGCCTGACGCAGAATGACGGCACGCAGGGGCTCGCCATGAATGCCGGCGAGCGCTTCCGCGTGCGCCTCGAAAACCGCATCGGCGAACCGACCGTGATCCACTGGCACGGGCTCACCCCGCCCTGGAAGCAGGACGGTGTTTCAGGCATCTCGCAGGAGCCGATCGCCGACGGCGCCGGCTTCGACTACGACTTCCCCGTCGCCACGCCCGGCACCTTCTGGATGCACTCGCATTTTGGCCTGCAGGAGCAGCACATGCTCGCCGCGCCGCTGATCGTCCGCGATCCGGCCGAGGCCGGTGCCGACATGCAGGAGGTCGTCGTGCTGTTCCACGATTTCACCTTCCGCGACCCCAACGAGATCCTCGCCGAGCTCAAGGCCGGCGCTCATGACATGTCCGGCATGGACATGTCCGGTTCGGGCGGCAATTCCATGGCCGGTATGGACATGGGTGGCGGCTCCATGGGCGGCATGAGTGGCATGAGCGGCATGGACATGGGGGGCATGCAGATGGGTGGCATGCAGATGGGCGGCGCCGCCCACCTGCAGGACGTCCAGTACGATGCCCTGCTCGCCAACGACCGCACCCTCGACGACCCCGAGGTCTTCGCGGTGGAGCCGGGCGGACGGGTGAGGCTGCGGCTCATCAACGGTGCCGCCAGCACCAACATGTGGATCGACCTCGGCAAGCTGGCCGGCCGCCTGATCGCCGTCGACGGCATGCCGGTCGAGCCGATCGAGGGTACACGCTTCGAGTTCGCTGTCGCCCAGCGTCTCGACGTCGTCGTCGAGCTGCCCAAGGAAGCCTCGGCCTGGCCGGTCTTCGCCGTCCAGGAAGGCGGCCGCATGCGCACCGGCGTCGTCCTCGCCGCCAAGGGCGCGACCGTGGCCAAGCTGGCCGACATGGCCGAAGCCGACTTCCCGGCCGTGGCCGGCGACCTCGAATCGCGCCTGCGGGCGGTGAAGCCGCTCGCCGAACGGGCTGCCACCCGCCAGCAGACCATGATGATGACCGAGGCGCCGGGCTATGTCTGGATGCTCGACGGGGCCGTCCACGGCAAGGACAAGCCCATCCCGCTCAAGAGCGGCGACCGGTTCGAACTGACCTTCATGAACCACACCACCATGTCGCATCCGATGCATCTGCACGGACACAGCTTCCAGGTGGTCGCCGTCAACGGCAAGCGCATCGCCGGCGCGATGCGCGACACCGTGCTGGTGCCGTCCAACATGGGGATGGTGACCATCGCCTTCGATGCCGACAATGCCGGCAACTGGGCGCTGCACTGCCACCATCTCTACCACATGGCGGCAGGCATGATGACTTCGTTGGCCTACGAAGCCTGATGAGCATCGGCGGGCCGGCAGCCAGGCCGGCCGGCCCGCCATATTCACAATTTCGAATATGCCCTTGAGCTTCCAGTAACTGGAAGCATTATATCAACGGAAAAGTTCGCTCGAGGAGTGACCTATGAACATTGGTGCCGCATCAGAAAAATCCGGCCTGCCGGCCAAGACCATCCGCTACTACGAAGACATCGGGCTCTTGCGCCCGGACCGCGCCGGCAACGGCTACCGCGACTATTCCATGTCGGACGTGCATCGCCTGCGCTTCCTGCAGCGCTCGCGCAGCCTCGGCTTTTCGGTCGAGGAATGCCGCCAGCTCCTGTCGCTCTATGGCGACAAGCAGCGCGAAAGCGCCGACGTCAAGGCCATCGCGGAAATCAAGCTGGTCGAGATCGACCGCAAGCTCTCCGAACTGACCGAGCTGCGCGACACGCTGCGCCATCTCGTCCACAACTGCCATGGCGACAACCGCCCCGACTGCCCGATCATCGACGGCCTTTCGGGCCGGGCCCAGGCCACCCAGTAGTCCGTCCGGCACATGACCAGTCTCGCCGCCTATGGCGGCCTCTTCGTCGCGGCCTTCCTGGCCGCGACGCTGCTTCCCGCACAGTCCGAAGCGCTGCTGGCCGGGCTCATCATCAAGGACCAGTTCTCGCTCGGCCTTTTGATCGCCGTCGCCACCTTCGGCAACGTGCTCGGCTCCTGGATCAACTGGCTGCTCGGCCGGCAGGTCGAGCGCTTCAAGGACAGGCGTTGGTTCCCCGCCGGCCCGGCGGCGCTGGAGCGCGCCGAGCGCTGGTACGGGCGCTATGGCCGCTGGTCGCTGCTGCTCGCCTGGGTTCCGATCATCGGCGACCCCCTGACGCTGGTCGCCGGCATGCTGAAGGAGCCGCTGTGGAGCTTCCTGGCACTCGTGGGCACATCCAAGCTCACACGCTACCTCGCCGTCGCCGCGGCAGCACAGAGCTTTATCTGACCCTTTCGTTTGGACCGGCTTGCCACCGGCAGAAACGGCTTGGTCACGGCATGGATCCTCGGGTCTGCGCAGTCGCTTCGCTCCTGCTCCGCCCGTGGATGACGAATTCCTGCTGACGTCGCCGCCAAACTTCGACGGTTGCGACTAGCGGCAAACATTCGTGCTTCGTCATCCTCGGGCTTGACCCGAGGATCCATGCCGTGACCAAACCGCCGCCGCGAGGGTCCAGAAAAGACCGACGTGTGTGGAAAGTCCTACCCCCTTATCAGCACCGGTCCGCGATCGGCGAATCCGACGCCGACCTCCTGCCCCGGGCGGAAAGGCGCATCGACGTCGGGAGAAACCGCAAAGACCTCGCCGAAGTCGGTGCCGACCATGAATTCCAGGTCGGAGCCGACATAGGTCACCTTGTCGAGCCGCCCCGGCAACGTGCGCGGGCTCCCCGCGGGATGGATCTCGATGCGGTTCGGCCGCACCGCGAGCCTGGCCGGCCCGGGCGCCATGCCGCGCGCCTCGAGCCTGGTTTCCAGCCCGCCGATCAGCACCTGCGCCACGCCGTCGGCCACCGACGCGATCTCGCAGTCGAAGATGTTGGCCTCGCCGATGAAGTCCGCGACGAAGGCGTCCGCCGGCGCGTCGTAGAGTTCGCGCGGCGTGCCATCCTGGGCGATCACCGCATTGTTCATGACGATGATGCGGTCGGAGACGGCAAGCGCCTCTTCCTGATCGTGGGTGACGTAGACCACCGTCAGCCCGAGCTTGGTCTGGATGTCGCGGATCTCCTCGCGCACCCGGCGCCGGAGCTTGGCGTCGAGATTGGACAGCGGCTCGTCGAACAACAGCACCTGCGGCTCCAGCACCAGCGCGCGCGCCACCGCCACGCGCTGCTGCTGGCCGCCGGAAAGCTCGCTCGGCAGCCGGCTGCCGTAGACGCCGAGGCCGACCAGCTCCAATCCGGCCCGCGCGCGGTCGCCGATCTCCTTCTTGGCGAAGCCGGAGAACTTGAGCCCGTACTCGACGTTCTCGTTGACCGTCATGTGCGGGAACAGCGCGTAGGACTGGAACACCATCGACACGTCGCGGTCCGTCGCCGGCAGATGCGTGACGTCTGCCCCGCCGATCAGGATTTTTCCGCGCGTCGCCATCTCCAGCCCGGCGATCATCCTGAGCGTCGTCGTCTTGCCGCAGCCCGACGGCCCGAGCAGCGTCACCAGCTTGCCCGCCTCGACCGACAGCGACACGTCGTTGACCGCCGGCACGGTGCTCTTGCCATAGAATTTGCTGACGCCCCGGAACTCCACCGAAGCGGCGTTGCTCTTGATCTCGGGCATCAGCGCCTCCTCGATTTCTGTCTGCGTCCGGCAGTACCCCCACCCCTGACCCCTCCCCACAAGGGGGAGGGGAACTTCCGACACGCGGCCCCGAGGCTTGCGCCTTGCCAGCAGGCAAGACCGACCACTGGTGTCGAGACGAGGACATAGGATTCCCCCTCCCCCTTGTGGGGAGGGGATAGGGGTGGGGGTATCAAGCCCCCGAGCGGCAACCGGAGGGCGCCCATCAGCTGCCCCCCGAAAATGCCGGCTGGCTCACATTGGTGCGCGACTGCGCCAGCTCCTGCCCGCGGCGGCCGATGTTGCGCCGGCCGACGATGAGCTGCATCAGCCCGACCACGGCCAGCATGACGCCGATCAGCACCGCCGAGTAGGCAATGGCGACACCGTATTCGTTGTTCTCGACGCGGCCGACGATATAGCTCGTGGACATGTCATAGCGGGCGCTGACCAGGAAGATGATAGCGCTGATCGCCGTCATGGCACGCACGAAGGAATAGACGAGTGCGGCGACGATCGCCGGCCTGAGCAGCGGCAGCACCACCTTGCGGAAGGTCTGCCAGGAATTGGCGCCCAAGGTCAGCGACGACTCGTCGAGGCTCTTGTCGATCTGCGACATCGACGCCACGCCGGCGCGCACCCCAACCGGCATGTTGCGGAAGATGAAGGACAGCACCAGGATGATGCCGGTGCCCGTCAGCTCGATCGGCGGCACGTTGAAGGCGATCACGTAGCTCACGCCGATGACGGTGCCGGGGATGGCAAACGACAGCATGGTGCCGAACTCGAAGGCGTTCTTGCCGGCAAAGCTCTGCCGCACCAGGAGATAGGCGGTGAGCAGCCCGATTGCCGCCGTCAGCGGCGACGAGACCAGCGCGATCTGCAGCGTCGTCCAGAACGAGCTCCAGGCCGACCCCTTCCAGTGGATGCCGAACTCGTTCCAGCCGACGGCGAAGGCCTTGACGTAGTGGTCGAAGGTCAGGCTGTGGTCGACGCCCCAGAGCTTGACGAAGCTGCCGTAGAAGATGGTGGCGTAGACGACGATGGTGAACGCGACCCAGAGGCCGGCGACGCCGTAGACGGCGCGCTTGAGGCCGAGCGGCAGCTGCGGATGCACGCCCGCGTCGCCCTTGCCCGACATGGTCGTGTAGGACTTCCGGCCGAGCCAGAAGCGCTGGAGATAGAAGGCAAGGAGCGTGAAGGCGAGCAGCACCAGCGCCAGGATCGCCGCCTGCGCTTCGTCGTTCTGGGCGCCGACGATGGCAAAGAATATCTCCGTCGACAGCACGTCGAAATTGCCGCCCAGCACCAGCGGGTTGCCGAAGTCGGCCATGCTCTCGATGAAGCCGAGCAGGAAGGCGTTGGCGAGGCCGGGCCGCATCAGCGGCAAGGACACGGTCCAGAAGGTCTGCCAGCGGTTGGCGCGCAGGGTCTGCGCCGCCTCCTCCATCGACGGGCTGACGCCCTCGACCACGCCGATCAGCACCAGGAACGCGATGGGCGTGAAGGCGAGCAACTGGGCGATGAGCAGGCCGGGCAGGCCATAGACCCAGCGTGTCGGCTGCACGCCGAACAGCTCCGAAAACATCTGCGTCGCCGCGCCCGACAGGCCGAACAAAAGGATGATGGCAAGCCCGATGACGAAGGGCGGCGTGATGATCGGCAGCACCGTCAGCGCCCTGAGCAGCTTGCCATGGCGGAAGCCGGTGCGGGTCATCACCAGGGCGAAGACCAGCCCCAGCACGGTCGTCAGCACGCCGACGAGCACCGCAAGGAAAAGCGAGTTCCAGGCGACGCCGCAGCGGCTGCCGCCGGCGAGGCAATCGAGCCCCCACAGCCTGGCGCTGAACAGCTTGCCGAGGAAGGTCGTGAACGAATAGGTGCCGTCGGCCGTCAGCAGCGCATTGGCCAGCATCTGAAGGATCGGCATGAAGATGAACAGCGACACCGACGCCACCACGAAGGCGATGGTCGAGACCACGAAGACGTCGCCGCCGACCGCCCCGCGCGCCGCAAGCCCCAGCGAAAACAGGAACAGGAAGGCGAGGCCGACCAGCAGAGCGCCGTAGCCCATGCCGAACTGGCGGTCGCCCAGCTCGCCGAACGTTGCCTCGAGCCAGCCGAACTGCCAGCCGCGCAGGCCGATGGCGAAGCCCTGGAACAGGAGCCAGGCGAAACCCGCGGCACCGATGCCGACCAGCAGCCTGCCGAACAGCGGGTCGGATTTTTGCCGCCCCCACAAAAGCAGCGGTGCTGCGAGCAGGATGCCGAGTGGCGCCAGCCAGAGCTTCTCGCCCTTCAGGTTGAGGATCAGCGCGGGCGCGAACGCGCTGTCGAGCGGATAGCCCTCGAACAGCCAGGAAAAGCCGAAGAACCCGTCTTCGACGCCATACCAGGGGAGCACGGCGAGGCCGAGCCATCCGACCGCCATCCAAAGGATAACGGTCGGATGCAGGCCGCCGCTGAAATCGCGGGAGCGCATCGATTACTGCGGCAGCGAGGAGACCTCCTGGTCCCATTTCGCAAGCAGCCGCTTGCGCTCCTCGCTCGAGCCATACTTCTTGAAGTCGTAGTCGATCAGCTTGATCGTCGACAGGTCCGGCGTCAGTTCCGACACCGTCGCCGACTTGTTCGATGGCAGCTGGAACGACTTTGCCTCCTTGGCCTTGCTCTGCATCTCGGCCGACAGCGCCCAGTCGTAGAACTGCTTGGCTTCGTCGGGGTTGCGCGCCCCCTTGATCAGCGACATCGAGCCGATCTCGTAACCGGTGCCCTCGCAGGGCGCCACCGTCACGATCGGGAAGCCGGCCGCGGTCTGCGCCACCGCGTCATGCATGAACACGATGCCGATGGTCGTCTCGCCGAGGCCAGCCGCCTTGATCGGCGCCGAGCCCGACTTGGTGTACTGGTTGATGTTCTTGTGCAGGGCCTTCATGTATTCGAAGCCCTTGTCCTCGCCCATCAGCTGCACCATCGTGGCGAGCGTCGTGTAGGCTGTGCCCGACGAGTTCGGATTGGCGATCTGGATCTGACCCTTGTATTCGGGCTTGGCGAGGTCGGCCCAGCACTTCGGCTCGGGCAGGCCGTTCTTGGCGAGCAGATCCTTGTTGTAGCCGAAACCGAGCGCGCCGGAATAGACGCCGATGGTCTTGTTGCCGGCGGCTTCCGCCTGCTTGATCGCCCAGTCGTGCAGTTCGCCGCGCATCGGCGAGACATATTCCTCGGTCAGGCCCTCCTGGGCTGCCTGCAGATGCGGGTCGCCGGTGCCGCCCCACCACACGTCGCCCTTCGGGTTGCCCGCCTCGGCGCGCACCTGGGCATAGGTCTCGCCCGAACTCTTGCGGGTCATGTCGACGGTGATGCCGGTCTTCTCCTCGAAGCCGGTCTTGATCTGCTGGCACCAGGCCTCGTCGGCGCTGCAATAGAGCGTCAGGCTCTTGGCCGCGGCCGATCCGGCACCGGCCGAAAGCACCGCGGCAAGCGCCGCCGAACACAAGAAGGCAGTCTTCATGTTTTGGTTCCCTCCATATTTTTCGCCGTCTAACGATCTTTCGTCGCTTTGGCCTGTTGCAGAGTGAGTGGTTTTTACGCATTTTGCAATCGTGTTCATTGCATTATCTTCGCTGTGATGAACCGGGGCCGGCCGAAGTGCTTCAGATGCGGCAGCGGTCCGCCGCAAGGACGAGGAAAGGACAGTCGGGCGAAAATGCCTAAGGACAAGAAGACCCTCCGCAAGGCGACGAAAGGCGAGCGCATCGCCCAGGTCGCTGCCATTCCGTTTCGTCTGAATGGCGGCGGCGAGCTCGAGGTCATGCTTGTCACGTCCCGCGGCACGCGCCGCTTCATCGTGCCGAAGGGGTGGCCGATGAAAGGCAAGAGCGCCCGCCAGGCTGCCCTGATCGAGGCCCGCGAAGAGGCCGGCGTGCTGGGCAAGGCCTTGAAAAGGCCGGCCGGCAGCTATGGTTACTGGAAACGTCTCTCGACCAGCTTCGTCCATGTCGAGGTCACCGCCTACCTGATCGAAGTCAGCGAGGAGTTCGCCTCGTGGCAGGAGGCCGGCGCCCGTCAGCGCGCCTGGCTCACCCCGGCCGATGCCGCCATGCTGATCGACGAACCGGAGCTCTCGACGCTGATCCGCAACCTCACGCCAGGCGACGTCCTCCAGCAGATCGACGCCGCCGCCTAGCCGCAGACCGCCATTGCAGCACCTGCTGCAAGATCGTCATTGCAGCATTGCAGATGCGCCTGTCCGAATGTATCACGGTGCAGGCGTTGCACATTTGTGCAATGCCCGTGAACGGTTCGCCGGCCGGTCCAAACTGGAGCCAACGATGTCCGAACTGAAACCGGGCAGGTCCTTCGTCAGCGCACAGCAGGTCGCCGAGCTTGCCGGCGTGTCGCGCTCGGCCGTGTCCCGCACCTTCACCGACGGCGCCAGCGTTTCGGAAACGACGCGCAAGAGAGTTCTGGAGGCGGCCGACAAGCTGGGCTACCACGTCAACCATCTCGCCCGCAGCCTGATCCACGAGGACAGCGGCATCGTCTGCCTCATCGGGGCCGACATCAACACGCCCTATCATTCGCGCCTGCTCGACGCGATCACCCGGCGCCTGCAGGCCATCAACCGCGTCGCCATGGTCATCAACACCTCGGGCGACAGCGCCAGCGTCGAGGCGGCACTGCGCCAGACGCTCAACTACCGCGCCAACGCCACCGTGGTGCTTTCGGGCACGCCGCCGGCATCGCTGATCAACACCTGCATCAACAGCGGCCAGCACGTCATCCTGATCAACCGCGACGACCATCTCGACGGCCCCGAGAACATCACCGTCGACAATGCCGCCGCCGCCCGCGAAGCCTTCCACATGCTGCATCGCGCCGGCTGCCGCCGCATCGCCGTGGTGTCGTCGCAGGCGGGAACGCCGAGCCTGGTGGCGCGCGAGCGTGCCTTCGAGCTGGCCGCGGGGGAGGCCGGCCTGTCGGTCAGCATCACGCGGGCCGGCCCCACCGGCTACGGCGCCGGCTTCGAGGCGGGACGGCTGCTGCTCAGCGGCTCCGACCGGCCGGAGGCGGCCTTCTGCGTCACCGACCTGCTCGCCTGCGGCTTCATGGACGCGGCGCGGGTCGAGTTCGGCATGAACGTGCCGGCGGAGCTCTGCGTCGTCGGCTTCGACGACATCGAGCAGGCCGGCTGGGCGTCATACCAGCTGACCACCTTCCGCCAGCCGATCGAGCAGGTCGCCGACCATATCACCAGGCTGCTCGACGGCGACGATGCCGCCCGCGGCGGCGGCAGGGTCTGCTTTCACGCCGATCCGGTCTGGCGCCGCACCGTGCGCCCCAAGTGACCCTTCGCGGCCACTTCGCCGGTCGAAAGATCGACCGAGAAGTCGCGTGACGGCGCGCTCGCCAGCCAGTCGACCAGCATCCGCATGTACGAGGCCAGCCGGTCCTGCAGGCAGCCAGCCGGCCACCTGCCGGCGGCGAAGCGCGCGGCGAGATGACGGTAGGCGGCGAGGCGTTCGGGTTCGATGAAATCGAGCGCCACCTCGCGCCCTTTGCGCAGCCGGTACCAGTCGACGATCATTTCGAAAAACGGCAGTTCCCGCCAATCCGCACCTGCCCTCCTGGGCAAGGAAGCCAGCAGCGGCAGGGCGTCGTCCACCGTCAGTGGCGCTGCCATATCCGCAAGCCGTTCGAGATCGCCGAGGTCGAGCTGCGGCACGAGCGCCGCGAGGTCCCGGGGCCATTCCTTGGGCAGGTAGCGATGCCTGACCATCTCGGACAAATGCCGGCTGAGGAAATCGGCATGACTGGTCGCCTCGGTCACCGCAGCCGATGTCCCCTCCCGCGCCGCCTCGACGCGATAGAGGGCAAAAGCCGTGTCATAGGCAGGCACGTCGGCCACGACCACCGTCTCGACGCCGAGCCGTCCGTCGCCGATCTCGACCAGCTTGTAGGCCGGCGGGAAGCCGACCATCGACGGCACGGCGATGTTGACCAGCCAGTCGTCGCCGTCGCGGAAGACGGCGGTGTCGTTGATGTGCAGGTGGCCGCTGAAATGCACCTTGATGCCGGTGGCAGCCGCCGCCTTCGACACTTCGGCCCGTGGCGTGCGCCTGAGGAAACTGGTGTCGTTCAACAGCTTCGCCTCGTCTGCCCAGGTGCCGTTGAGCGGATCGATGATCGGATAGTGCGAGAACGCGATCAGCTGCTTGCCCTGCGCTTCGGCGCGCGCAGCCACGTCCTTCATCCAGTCGAGCACGAAGCCCTTGTTGCGCGGCATCGCGTTCCAGCCGGCATCGGTGCTGTCGTGGTAGCTCTTCTCCAGCCTCGGATCGAGGTCGCCGTTCTTCGGCTCGAACACGTTCGCGTCGATGGAGAGCAGCCACAGCCCCTCCACCGGCTCGACCAGGAAGGAGGCGTCCATCATGCGCCTGACCGTTCCGCCATCGGCCGAGACGATCTCGAAAGTCCGCGCCGCGAGCCTGTCGTCCGTCCCGAACGGGCATTCCCAAAGCAGGTCGCCCTGGCTGCGAAAGAAGCCGTATGTCCCCATCGCCGGGATCGCCGTGTCGTAGCCGCCGCAATACATCTCGTCCGAAACAATGCGCTCGGCAGAATTGCCCCGCTCCATGTCCGGGTCGCTGGTCACCAGCGTGTGCGAGCCGTCGGCGTTGAGGAAGCGCTTGCTCTGGTGCCGGCCATGGATGGCGTAGAGGTCGTGATTACCCGGCGTCGCCACGAAGCGCAGGCCGAAGCGGCGCGAATAGTCGGCCAGCAGTGCCGCCGCCGCCGCCATGGTCGACTGCTGGCCGTCGTCGGTCAGGTCGCCGGCGACGATGACCAGCGAAATGCCGCGCCGGACGATGTCGTCGAGCAACGCGCGGGTGGCGTGGTAGCTTTCGTTGAACACGCGCGTCGAGGCGTTGGTGTCGGCCAGCGAGCGCACCGCCAGCCTGTCCCCGCGCCCCACCCCCTGGCGGTTGTCGATGTCGTGAAAATGCGGGTCGGCGATGACGGCAATCTTCATTTCATTCTCTCTGGACGGCTTGGCCGTCAGCCCTGCGTCGCAAAGGTCGGCGCAGGCAATCCCCTGTCGATCATCGAAATCCAGTGCACAGCCTTGCGGGCGGCCTCGACCAGCATCGGCTTGGGTGCCTCATGCCATTCGTCGCGGCGCAACTCGCGCCGGGTGCGGACATGGTCGAGCGCGGCATCGAGCGTCGGGAACTTGTCGGGCATCTCGACATGCAGGAACAGCGCCACCAGCGACACCGAGCGGCTGCGGCCGCCGCGGCAATTGACCAGCACGTTGCCCTTCTCACGTCGCTTGTAGGTGGCCTTTTCCGGCAGCACCTGGCTCAGCGCACCGCGCAAGAGGTAGAAGCCCGACAGCATCATGGTCTCGGGGTTGCCGTGGCCGTCGATGAGGCCGAGCTTGTAGTAGCGCACCGCGCCGACGCCATAGATGACTTCCGCCCCCTCGCCTTCGCCGAACCTTTCGGTCGCATAGTTGAAGTCGAGATTGACCGCGCAGTTCACCACCGTGGTGATGTTGCTTTGCCTGAGTGCCGCCAGGTCGCCCGCGCCCTCCATGCCGCCGACATAGATGTCGACGCCGTAGCCGGCGATGTCGCGCTCGATCAGGCTGAGCGCCGGCCGCTCATGGCGAGGGCTGGTCATGTCCGTGGTTGTCCCCGTTCACGCGGTCAGCGCGTTTCCAGCGCAATGCCGGTCGCTTCGCTCATGCCGGCCGCGACACCGGGCGCCGCCGCGAGCACCGCGCCTCCCCTTGCGAGGCCATCGATCGCGAGATACGGCCCGACCACGCCGCCGGCCTCCTTCACCATCAGCAGGCCCGCGAGGCAGTCCCAGGGGTTCATGTGCAGTTCGGCATAGGCGTCGGAGCGGCCGTCGGCGACATAGGCGAGCCCCAGCGCGCCCGAAGCGCCGCGGCGCACATTCGCGCCCTGGCCGAGGATGTTCGACAGCACTTCGAGGTAGCGGGCGTTGGACATGCGGTTCGACCAGCCGAACTCGACGCAGGCGGCGTTGAAATCCGTCGTCCCGGCCACGGCGATCGGCCTACCGTTGCAGGTCGCGCCCTGCCCCCGCCGGACGAAATAGAGCTCGTCGAGGGCGGGGTTGTAGATCGCGCCGAGTTCGGTCTCGCCATTGCTGACGAAGGCGATGGCGATGCAGAAATGCGGGATGTCGCGGGCGAAATTGGCCGTGCCGTCGATCGGGTCCACTACCCAGATGTCCGGCTTGAGCGCCCCGCCGGTCTCCTCGCCGAGGAAACCGTCTTCGGGAAACGCCTCGGCGATGCGCGCCTTGAGATGCCGTTCGACGGCGGCATCGGTTTCGGTGAGAAAATCCTGCGGCCCCTTCATGCCGAAGCCGGGAACCCGGTTCCTGAAGCCGTCGAGGGCCACTGCCCCGGCGGAACGGGCGATCTCGCGGCAGAAGGCGGCGCGCCGGTCGAGGTCGGCTGCCATGACTGGCTGCGGGGCGCTGGCGTGAACGGTCATGTCAATGCTCATCGGTAAGTCCTGCGGTCAGATTGCACACGCGTGCAAATTCGTCAACGCCAAGGATTAGATAATCTTTTCCGGCATAACGGCAAAAGTGATAGGCGAATTCGGACGTCATGATGTGCACAGCCGTGCCATGCCGCGTCCTCATGCCTTGCCCCCGGCGACCGACGGCTTCGGCCGCCCGGCCGCGGCGGCGTCCCGCCGGTCGGAAATGTCGCGCGCGACGCGCATCAGGGTCGGATAGTCCGCCCCCTCGCCGAGAGCCACATAGCCCGGGCACATGAAGTCGCGCGCCTCCGCCCCCACCTTGCCGAGGGTCAGTGGCCGGTAGGCGCCCTGCGCCTGCCGCAGGATGAGGATCGCAGCCGCCACGTCCCAGGCGTTGACGCCGAAGCCGGCGGCGGCATCCACCCAGCCGGCGGCGACGTGGCAGATGCCGAGCGCCGCACTGCCGGGCCGCCTGAGCGCCGAGAATGTCTCGGCCAGTTCGCCGAAATGCGCCAGCGCCGGCTCGCGCCCGTCGAGCCGGAGGTCGCGCGCCACCGGATAGCCGGTGATCAGCGTCGCGTGCCTTTCGTCGGCTGCCGAGCGCGACCTGAGCGGCGCGCCGTTCAGCCAGGCGCCGGACAGGTCGGCGGAAAACATCAGTTCGGCGACCGGATCGTAGACCGCGCCCGCGACGATCTCGCCGTCGATCACCGCTCCCACCGACACGCACCAGAAGGCCAGCCCGCGGGCGAAATTGGCCGTGCCGTCGATCGGGTCGACATACCATTGCACGCGACCTTCGCCGCTGGCCCCGTCCTCCTCGCCTAGCACAGCCGAGTCCGGCACCCGGTCGAGGATGAAGGCGCGGATCGCCACCTCCGACTCCTTGTCGTGCCTGGTCACCACGTCGTGCAGGTCGACCTTGTAGTCGACGGCGATGTTCGAGCGGAACGCGGCCAGGAGCGGCGCCCGCACCAGCTTCGCCGCCTGCTCGGCAACCTCGCGCAGCTGCCTGGATTCGGCGACGCCGGTCATGCCGCGATCCCGCGCATCGCCTGGACAAACAGGGCGAGCAGGCCCGCCGGGTCGGCTACGACGGCATCCGGCTCGAGCTTGAGCTCATAGGGCAGGTCGTAGGTTCCCTTGTCTTCCATCAGGATGTTGCCGCCGACGCCGGCGCGTACGCCGCACAGCACGTCGCGGTCGAAGTTGTCGCCGACATACCAGGCCTCGGATGCATCGATGCCGAGCGCGCGCGTGGCGAGCCAGATCATCTCCGGGTTCGGCTTGCGGACCTTCACCTCGTCGCTGTGGACGATGGCGGCGAAACGCCCGGTCAGCCCGTGGGCGTCGAGGAAGTCGACATGCACCTGGCCGCACAGCGCGTTGCTGACGATGCCGACCGGCACGCCTGCCGCATCCGCCGCGTCGAGCAACTCGAGCATGCCGCCGCGAAGCACACGCCTGCTCTTCCAGCCGCCCATCTTGCGGCAGAGGTCGTAGGCCTCGGCCACGACGACGTCCTGCGCCGGCTTCGGCCAGTCGCCGGCGACGAAGTCGCCCCAGAATTCCCCATGGCGCAATTCGCGCGGCGCGAAGGGCCGCGACATCGCATCCTTCCAGTGCGAGTCGGCAATGCCGCCCGCCTTGATGTCGTCGGCGATCTGCTCGACCGAAAGCGCCGGCGCGGCTACGCCTGCGCGATCGAGCAATTCACGCACATGGGCCGCAAGCCGCGCTTGCCAGCCCGGCACGGGCGTCGTCGCCACCACCACGCCGCCGAAATCGAGCAGCAGTGCCTTGGGCGCCGCGAGTTTGCGTGCCGGGGTTGCGGTCATGCGAAGATCTCCATGTCAGTCCGGAGGAAAAAAGCGGGACGGAGCCGAAGGAGAAGGGCTCCGTCCCTAGCCCACCGGGAAAGCTATTTCTTGTAGGAAACGCGCCAGAGGTCCTGCCAATCCTGGCGCGCGTCCCAATCTTCGAGCGCCGTCGCGGCGTCGTACTGCTGCAGCTTGTCCAGCACCTTGCCGATGCCCGATGGCTCGTCCGCCGGCAGGCCGATGTCGGGGTTGGTCGGCAACTTGCCGTCCTTGACCTGCGGCGCGATGCCCTCTTCGGTGAGGATGTAGCGGATGAACAGCTTCGCCGCGTTCGGGCTCTTGGTGCCGGTGGCGATCAGCCCGAGCTTGACATAGGTCCAGCCCGGCCACGGCAGCATGTTCTCGCACAGGCCGAGCTTGTAGCCCTTGTCGGCGTTGTCGCGGAACTTGGCCGAGCTCATCAGCCCGAAGAACGGCTCCTTCTGGCCGGGCGCGCCGACGGCTTCCGAGATCGCGTCGTCGGCGTCCGCAAGCAGCGGCGAATTGCCGGCGAAGGCCTTCACCCAGGCCGCCGTGGCGCTGTCTTCGCCGACGTCGATGTCCTTGCCGAAATTCGCCTTGTAGGCTTCCTTCATCTTGGCGTCGTCATGCGTCGCGGTCTGGTTGAACCAGTCGGGATAAGTGCCCTTCGACAGCGGGTCGTAGAAGGCGACCTTGCCCTTCCATTTCGGCTCGGTCAGCTCCCACAGGTTCTTCACCGGGCAGGAATCGTAGACTTCCGTGTTGTAGGCCCAGATGGCCGCGTTGGTGGTCACCGCCAGCGGGTCCTGGAACTTCGCCGGGATCTTGCCGGCCATGTCCGGCGGCAGCCAGCTCTCGACGAACTTCTGCGGCAGAAGCTGTGCCAGGCCCGCCGGCGCGTCGGTGATCAGCACCACGTCGCCCTTGACGTTCTTGGCCTGGCCCTCGCGCACGATCATCTCGAGCTGGGCGCTGGCCGAAACCTTGATGCCGGTCGCCTGCACGCCGTACTTCTTGGTGAAGTTCTCGGCCATTTCGACGATCTTGCCGGTGCTGTCGTAGATGTTGATCGGCGCTTCCTTCTTCGCCGCCGCCACCAGCGCGTCGACGTCGAAGGCCTGGGTCCGCGCAGGCGACGTCGACATCGCCAGCGCGGCCATGATTCCGACCAGCGCGGTGGCCGAGAATGCACTGTTCCTGCTCGTTCCAAACGCCGGTTTCATCGTTCCCTCCCGTAAAAATCCGGCTGAAACGCGCCCGGCGGAACTGCCGGGCGCGGCAATGGCAAGTGCTATTTCTTGTAGTTGACGCGCCAGAGGTCCTGCCAATCCTGGCGCGCGTCCCAGTCGTCCTGGGCCGTCGCCGAATCGTAGGTGAAGATCTGGTCGAGCGCCTTGCCGATGCCCGACGGCTCGTCGTCCGGCAGCTTGGCATCGGTATTGGTCGACATCTTGCCGTCCGCCGCCTGCGGGGCGATGCCCTCCTCGGTCATCAGGTAGTGGATGAACAGCTTCGCCGCGTTGGGGCTGTCGGTGCCCTTGGCGATGAAGCCGAGGCTCGGATACATCCAGCCGGCAAAGGGCTTGAGCCCGGTGCACAGCCCGAGCTTTGAGCCGACGTCCTTGTTGTTGCGGAATTTGGCCGAGCTGATCAGGCCGACGAACTGCTCCTTCTGGTCGGGCGCTCCGACCGCCTGCGCGGCCGCCTCGTCGGCGTCGGTGAGCAGCGGGCCGTTGGCGGCCAGCGCCTTGACCCAGGCGGCGGTGGCGCCTTCCTCGTCGGTCACCAGATCCTTGCCGTAGTGCTCCTTGTAGGCAGCGGCCACCTTGTCGTCGGCATTGGTCGCCATCTGGTTGAACCAGTCGACATAGGACGCCTTGTTGAGCGGGTCCTGCATGGCGACCTTGCCCTTCCACTTGGCCTCCGTCAGCTCCCAGATGTTCTTGACCGGGCAGCTCTCGTTGAGCTGGGTGTTGTAGGCGAAGACGTTGGCCTCGTTGGAGATGGTCAGCGGGTTCTGGTATTTGGCCGGGATCTTGTCGGCGAGGTCCGGCGGCAGCCAGCTGTCGACGAAGCCCTGCGGCACCAGCTGCGCCACGCCGGCCGGCACGTCGCTGATCTGGATCACGTCGCCCTGCACGTTCTTGGCCTGGCCCTCGCGGATCACCATTTCGAGCTGGGCGGCGGCGTTCGCCTTGGTGCCGGTCGCCTGGATGCCGTACTTCTTGGTGAAGGCCTCGGCCTGCTTCACGATCTTGCCGGTGCTCGAATAGACGTTGATCGGCGGCTCCTTCTTCGCCGCCTCGATCAGCGCGTTGAGGTCGAACTTCTCCTGCGCGGCAGCCGCCGTCGCGAACAGGCCCACGACGGCCAGCGCGGACGCCGCCATCAGCCTTCTCGTCTTCTTGTCCAACGATCCAGTCATGCTTTCCTCCCTGTGGCGGGCAGCATTCGCTGCCCTGGTTTCCCGTCTGCCTTTGTCTTGCGCGCAGCTGCCCGCGCGCGTCCTCCTCAATGAACCTTCGCCGGCCTGAGCAGCCGGTCGGCCGCCTCCGAGCGATTGCCCGCCGCGTCGAACACATGCAGCGCCTTCGGCTTGACCCAGAAGGTCGTCGCCTCGCCCACCTCGACCTCCGGCGACTGGTGCGTGGTCAAGAACAGCTTTTCGCCGGCGGCGGTCAGCTCGATGATCCAGCTGCCGCCGGTCGGCAGGATGCCGGTCACCTCGGCCGGGCCGGCAAACGCACCATCCGGCACCTCCCCCGCATTGCCCGCGAGCCGGATCGCCTCGGGGCGGATGCCCACCGAACCGGCATCGCGCAGCTCGCCGTAGCGCTCGCCGAAGAACCGGCTGGCAAGGCGCGACACCTCGGACGTGCCGTTGCCGAGCTCGACGATGTTGATCGGCGGGTTGCCGACGAACTGCGCGACGAAGCGGTTGGCAGGCCGGTCGTAGATGTCGTTGGGCGTGCCGACCTGCTGCAGCTGGCCCTCGCTCATCACCGCGATCGTGGTGGCGAGTGTCATCGCCTCCCACTGGTCGTGGGTCACGAACACGATCGTCGTCTTGAACTCGCGGTGCAGGCGCTTGAGCTCGGCCCGCATCTCGAGCCGGAGTGCGGCGTCGAGGTTGGACAGCGGTTCGTCGAGCAGCAGCACCTCGGGATTGACCGCCAGCATGCGGGCAAGGGCCACGCGCTGCTGCTGGCCGCCCGACAGCTGCGAGGGATAGCGATTGCGGTACTTCTCGATGCCGAGCGTCTTCATCACCTGGTCGACGCGCTGCTCGCGCTCGGCCTTCGGCATCTTGCGCAGGCGCAAGCCGAAATCGGTGTTGCGCTCGATGGTGAGGTGCGGCCACAGCGCATAACTCTGGAACACCAGGCCCATCTCGCGCTTCTCCGGCGGCACGAACACGCCCTCGGTTACCGAATCGACCACCCGCGCCCCGATCCTGATCTCGCCGGCGGTCAGGTGCTCCAGCCCCGCGATCATGCGCAGCGTCGTGGTCTTGCCGCAGCCCGACGGCCCGAGCAGGCACATGAACTCGCCGTCGCCGATCTCGAGGTCGAGATCGGCCACCGCATTGGCGGCGTTCGCCCCGTAGTTCTTCTCGACGCCGTTCAGGTTGATCTTCGGCATGTCAGTTCCCCAGTCCTTGGGCGAGATTGGTCTTGGTCAACTTCTGGCCGAGCAGCGCGCCGAAATAGGCGAGGCCGGCGATGATCAGCACGACGGCGTTGGCGGCCTGCGTGTAGTTGTAGTCGACCAGCCTGAGCGAATAGGTGGTCAGCACGTCGGTCGACGGCACCGCCAGCACGACGAACAGGCTGAGCCCCTTGATGCCGGAGATGAAGGGCAGCAGCACGCCGGTGGTCAGCGATCCCTTCTGGATCGGGATGACGATCGAGGTCATGCGGCGGAACCAGCCGGCGCCGGCGATCTGGGCTGCCTCCTCCGGCTCCTTGCCGAGCTGCATCATGGCGGCGATGCCGGCGCGCGAGGCATAGGGCATCTGGTCGGCGATCAGCGCCAGCATCAGGATCAGGGTGGTGCCGTAGAGCGCGGGGATCGGCCCGCGCGGCACGGCGAACAGCGACAGGTAGGCGGCCGCAAACGCGATGCCGGGCACCAGATAAGGCAGGAACGTCACCTGGCGCAGGAAGGTGCCGAGTGGCCTGACCGGCGTGCGCGCCACCACATAGCCGACCAGCAGTCCGAGCAGGCCGGAGACGAGGGAAGCCATGCCGACGATGCGCAGGCTGTTCCAGGCGGCGTTCCACAAATCGGGGCTGAGCAGGATGCCTGTCTGCAGCGCCACCGTGTTGAGGTCGGTGCCGATCCAGTAGTCGAGCGTGAAATTGTCGAAGGTGAATTTCGCCGGCACCCGCATCACCGTCGACAGCATCAGCGTCATCAGCGGCAGCCCGACGCTGAGCAGGAACATCAGCGCGGCAAAGCCCGTCGCGGGCAGGCGCATGATGCCGAGCGGGCTCAGCCGGTTCATCGATCCCTTCGAGCCGATGGTGACGAAGCGGCGCGCCTCCTTCATCAGCCATGCGTCGATGGTGATGGTGATGATGCCGATCAGCATGATCGAACCGGCGAGCACGGCGCCGACGCCGACCTGGCGCGAGGCGATGTTCTGGTAGAGCGAGGTCGCCAGCACGTCGAAATTGACCGGCAGGCCGAGCACGTAAGGAACGCCGAATTCGCCGAGGCTCTTGGCGAAGATCAGCACCATCGCCGACATCAGCGACGGACGCATCAGCGGCATGATGATCTTGGTCGCGACCGTCAGCCGGCCGGCGCCCAGGATGCGGGCGGAATCCTCGAGCTGCGAGTCGAACCGGCGCAGCGCATTGCCGAACAAGAGGATGACGAAGGGCGAGTAGTGCAGCGCCAGGATTATGGTCACCGGCACCTGGCCGTAGGCCAGCCAGTCCGGCGGCGCGAAGCCCAGCGATTCCAGCCAGCCCGGCTGGCCGCCGACGGTGCGGTTCTTGAACAGCGTCGTCCAGGCCAGCGCGAAGGTCCAGGCCGGCAGCATGTAGGGCACGATCAGCGCGGTGGCGAACCAGCGGCGGCCGAACATGTCGGTGCGGCTGAGCAGCCAGGCGAGCGTGCCGCCGACCAGCATCGACAGCGCGATCGCTCCCGCCGAGACGCTGAGCGTGTTGACCAGCGGTCCCCAGAACAGGTCGTAGGAGACGCGCGAGGCGAACACGCGTTCGAGGTAGTACCAGGTCAGTTCGCCGACATCCTGCTTGATGCGGCGCTCGTCGCCGAACTGGACGCGGGCCGCGTCCGACAGCATCGAGATGATCGGGACGACGATCAGGTAGGCGAACAGCGCCGCCGCCAGGAAGCCGATGGTGGTCGTCGGCTCGCGCAGCGCCACCTTGAGCCTGTAGCGCAGGCGCTGCGTCCGGCTTGGCGCGGCCATCGACCGGCGGCGTGCGGGCGCGGCGGCCGGAGCCGATGTCTCGGAAGTGCTCGCCACCGGCCTAGCCTCGCGACGGGCGGCCGGAGCCGCGTTTGGTCGCGACGCGGCCGGCAGCCCGACAGGCTGCATGCCCTTCCCGTGATGGCACGTACATGGTCCCTCCTCTCATGCGCCCGGGATCCGGATCGCCCAGCGACCCTCGACCCTGCCCAGATCGCGCCCCCTCGGCGCTCCGCCCCTCCTCGGGCGGCCGGCACGTAGCCGCGCCTGTTGGCATATTCATTCCATTGCCGGCATGCCTGTGTCAATCTGGATTCGGCAAAATTTTGCACAGGCGTGCAAAATGATAGGAAATGTTTGAAATTGCCGTGTTTTAACTTTTCCGACTAATGAAATCGGCCAAATTGCGGGCGTGAATGCAGCATTTGTGCACTGCCGTGCAAACGACGTCGCTAAGCTGGCCGATCCCGCCTGCAAACACCTTGGGCGCAGGAAAGAAAAGCGCCCGCCGCGAGCCGAGAGCTCTGGCAGGCGCTTGCACGACAGCCTCGCGGGCGTGGGACTACCTTACGATGACGATGCTGGTGTTCTTCGGACCGAAGGTCTGGACCAGTTGGTAGAGATCGGCGGCGGCGGCAGGGTGCAGCCGCACGCATCCGTGCGAAGCCGGCCGGCCAAGGCGGCCGATCTGGTTTGTCGCATGCACCGCGTAGCCGCCCTTGAAGAAGATGGAATGCGGCATGGGGGCGTTGTCGTATTTGCGCGAATACCACATCTCATGCATGCGCGTCGGCTTGAACGAGCCGGTCGGCGTCACATAGCCCCGGCCCGCCGTCGAGACCTTCCACACATGGGCGACGCGTCCGTCGACCATCACATGCATCGTCTGCTGGCCGATCGACACGCGCGCAACGACCTGGCTCGCGGCCTGGGCCGCGCCCTGCCCCACACCGACGAGCAGAGCCGCGCCGGTGATGGCCATCGCGACAAGATTGATAAGCTTCCCTTTCAGTTGGATGTTCATGGCAGCCCCCCAATGGCCGATCTCGCGGCCGGAACGTGTTTCGCAATGGTTTTTTTACAGCGCAGTGTTTCGATCTAATTTCGTTTAGCAATCATTCTTGTTTCATTATTGTTTCTAAATGCGAGCTACGCGCATTCACATCGCTGCCATAAACATTGCGGCCGCCTTCATTCCGCAGCCTCCTTGCAAGAAGGCAGGCATGCTGCCGCCGATGCCGCAGCCTCACGACGACGATCGAAACAACATTGAAACAATCGCAACCGCCGGACGGCTTCCGGCGGCATCTTCCCGATACAGCGGCAACACAGATTGCTTGTGCGAAACGAACATAGTGAAAGTCGGATGGGCGGCGCAAAACGGCTGGCTGCGATCTGGTTCCTGCGGGTGGGCGTCGCCACGGCGATTCTGACAGGGATCGGCATCCTGGCCGGCCAGGGCAACGCCATGGCGGCGGAATTGTCGGCGGGGATAGCCTCGTCGACCGGCGCCGTTCTCACTGCCACGATGTGAATTTCGCCTGGCTGCGTTGCCGCAGGGTCCATGGGCGTGGGCGGTCCGGTTTCGTACCGGTAGCGGTACGCAGAGTCTCGCGCGCTCTGCGCAGCGAGGATCGGGTACCCGCGCCGTCGAGGGCAGGTCAGCGGCGCGGGACCCGATCGGTCGGATCGCTGGAGCATTTTGCGGCCGGACAGATCGTCTGGCGTCATACAAATGCGGCCAAGAACAACCGCTGGGGCGGCGGAACTGCATTCGTCGGAATGCCCGCCGCCCTGGAATGAACCGCAAGCCAGGACGGGGCGGAACCATGAACAGGAATCGCGCGGCATCGGTACTTTCGGCCCTGCTCTATGCCCAGGGTCTGCTCGGGTTCGCGGGCGCGGCCAGCGTCGTCCTCAAGGACGGAGCCGACACCGGCCCGGTTGTCCAGAAGGCCGCGCCCGCGCCGTCGACCTTAGGTCGTTGACGCCTTGGACGACAGGGCGCCATCACTCCTGGTTTTCGGATGGCTCCGGCCCGCGCGTCGGCGCGCTGACCGGCGGGTCGAACCTGTAGCCGGCTCCGCGGATGGTGATGATGCTTTCCGTGTCGAGCTTGCGGCGCAGGCGCACGATGCGCGAATCGATCGAACGGTCGAAGGCATCGGCGTTTTCGGCCGGCGCCGCCGCCATGATGTCGTCGCGGGTAAGCACCTTGCGCGGCCGCGACAGGAACAGCTTGAGCAGGGCGATCTGACCCGGCGACAGCTGCTCCTCCTCGCCCGAGGCGTGCATGACCAGCGCCGAGCGCAGGTCGACGGTCGAGTTCTCCAGCACCACCAGTTCCTGCGTGCCGCGTCCCCGGCGCGCGAGAAGGCCGCCGATGCGCGCGGCGAGTTCCCTCACATTGATGGGGCTCTCCACGACATCGGCGGCCCCCAGCTCCAGCCCCAGCACCTTGTCGACCAGTTCGGTCGGGCGGCAGATCAGCACGAAGGCGGGCCCGCCTTGGCCCCCGAAGGTGCGCAACAGGTCCCGCCCCTCGGCCGGCGTCAGGCCGTCGCCCACCACCACGACGTCCAGCCCCTTGGCCGACAGCAGCGATTCCGCCTCCCACAGCCGCCGCGCCGTGCGCACGTCATGGCCGCGCCGGTCGAGATGATCGGCGAGGTCGGAGGCGACGACCTCCGCGATGGCAACGAGCGCTACGACCGATCTTCCAGCCATGAGGTCATCCGCGACTTCAACATCAGTGCAATCATTGCTTGCCGCAGCGCCCTGGTCGGCGCCTGCAGGGGCAAGAAGATGCCGCGCGACGCACTCGGCCGGGGATGGGTCCCCGAACGCACCGCCCGAAGCTTTCGCTCGTCCCTAACGAGCCGCCCTTCCGTTAGCAACTGCCCACGCCAAATCATCACTGGACATCATGTTTATACCCAATCTACTTTCCGCCGGTAGCGGAGGCGAGACGAAACTGCGCGCCCGGATAGTCATTGTCGAAGACGAGCCCGACCTGAGGGATGCCGTCGCCGAATATCTCGGCGCGAACGGTTTCGACGTGACCGCCGTCGAGGACGCCGCCGCCTTGCGCGCCCTCATCGACACCGAATCTTTCCACCTGGCGATCCTCGACATTGCCATGCCCGGCGAGGACGGGCTGTCGCTCGGGCGCTGGCTGCGCGGCAGGATGCCCATCGGCATCATCTACGCCACCGCCGCCGGCACCGCGCTCGACCGCATCGTCGGCCTGGAACTCGGCGCCGACGACTACATGGTCAAGCCCTACGAGCTGCGCGAACTGCTTGCCCGCGTGCGCAGCGTGCTGCGCCGCGTGCCGCAGCCCGAAAGCTTCCGCCAGGCCTTGCAGGCCGCGCAACAGCCGCGCCGCACCATCGCCTTCGGCCCGTTCCACGCCGACCTCGACGGCCGCCTCGTGACCGGCAACGGCGGCGCCGTCGTCGACATGGCCAAGAGCGAGTTCGACATGCTCGAGGTCTTCCTGACCCGGCCCAACCGGCTGCTCAGCCGCACCACCATCTCGGAGGCCATCGGCTTTGCCGAGGACCCGGAATCCTCGCGCGCGGTCGACATCCGCATCATGCGGCTCAGGAAGAAGATCGAGGACGACCCGTCGAACCCGAAGTTTTTGCGCACCGTGCGCGGCGAGGGCTATATCTTTTCGCTGCCCGGCAGCGAAGCCTACTGACGCAGACCGAGGTTCCGTCAGGATATCGCAATGACCTTGTTGACCGTCTCACGCACCGACAATCCGTCGGGGACGCCGAGCCCGACCCTGGTGGCGGCACAGATCGTGCGCCGGCTGCGCCAGGCGCCGGACTGGCAGCTCGAGATCGACCGCATCCTCGAATGCCTCGCCGCCGCGTTCGCCGGCCACCGGGCCATCCTGTTTCGGCTGCGCGACCTGCCCGGTCAGGGATTTGCCCAATCCATCGCCGCCTATTGGGTCGACCCGAACATCGACGAGATCGCCGCGCCGCCGACGACCATCAACCAGGCCATCGTCGATTCCGACCCGCTGCTCGAGCGGCTCGCCGAGGAAGGCCGGCAGGGCAAGATGTTCGCCGGCCTCACGCGCGACCTCACCGGCTTCCTGCGCACGGATTTCGAGAACCAGCACATCAAGTCCTTCCTCTCGGTGGCCGTGTCCGCGCACGGCCATCTCTGGGGCACGCTCGCCGTCAACGACTGCGTCATGGAACGCGAATGGACCGACGACGAGATCGCCGCGCTCGAGATCATCGCCGCCGCCCTTGGCGATGCCGTCGAGCGTTCGCAGTCCGAATATCATGTCAGCGAGATCATCCGGCGCACGATGCTGCAGTCGTCGCTCGACGCCATCATGGTGGTCGACGAGACCGGCTCGATCATCGAGTTCAACCCTGCCGCCGAGAAGATGTATGGCTGGAGCCGCGACGAGATCCTCGGCAAGGACCTGCTCGATACCGTCATCCCCTCCTACTACCGCAAGGGCTACTGCAACGGCGCCGACTACATGGCCGGGCGCGGCGCGCCGATGGTCGGCCAGCGCCTCGAAACCGTGACGCAGAACGCCGCCGGCGAGATCATCCCCATCGAGCTGACCGCCAACGAGATGCGCCTGGCCGACCGGCGGCTGTTCTTCGGCTCGATCCGCGACCTGCGCGAGAAGCATCGCGCCGAGGAGGAGATCAACCGCCAGCGCGAAAGGCTGCACCAGAACGAGAAGATGGCGGCGATGGGGTCTCTGCTTGCCGGCGTCTCGCACGAACTCAACAACCCGCTCGCCGTCGTCGTCGCCCAGTCGACGCTGCTGCACGAATTCGCCTCCGACACCCAGACCAAGCTGCGGGCCGAGAAGGTGCGCGCCGCCGCCGAGCGCTGCGGCCGCATCGTCAAGAGCTTCCTCGGCATGGTTCGCCTGCACCCCACCACCCAGGCCGAGACCGATCTCAACCAGGTGGTGCGCGCCGCCCTCGAAGTCACCGCCTACGGCGCCCGTTCGAGCGGCATCGGCATCGACACCGAATTCGCGCCGGGCCCGCTGATGGTGATGGCCGACGCCGACCACATGACCCAGGTGGTGGCCAATTTCCTGGTCAACAGCCAGCATGCGCTCGCCGGCATCGGCGGCGACAGGATCATCCAGGTCCGCACCTTCCGCTCCGCCGGCGGCGGCGCCGGCTTCTCGGTCGAGGACAGCGGCCCGGGCATCGCCGAGGAAATCCGCGGCCGCGTCTTCGAATCCTATTTCACCACCAAGCCGATCGGCGTCGGCACCGGCATCGGCCTTTCCATCTCGAAGTCGATCGTCGATCGCCACAACGGCCGCATCTGGTTCGAGCCGGCGGAGCCCACTGGCGCCCGCTTCCTCGTCGAGTTGCCGGCCATCGGGGCCGACCGGGACGCGATCGCCGAGAGCGCACCCAAGTCGAGCGGCCTGCGCCACGCCATCATCATCGACGACGAGCCCGACGTCGCCGGATCGCTGTCCGACATCCTCGAACTCATGGGCGTCAAGGCGCGCGTCGTGTCGAGCTGGAAGTCGGTGGCGGACGCGCTGGGCGAAGGCCCCGTCGACATCGTCTTCTCCGACCTGCGCATGCCCGACCGCAGCGGCATTACCATACTGCGCGAGATCGTCGCCAGGCGGCCGGAGATGGCGCAGCGTTTCGTGCTGGTGACCGGCGACCTGATCGGCGCCAAGGCCGAGATCGAGCAATTGCCCGCGAGCCTCAGGCCGCACATCCTCGAAAAGCCGTTCAGCACCTTCGACGTGCGCAGTGCGCTCAGTGCCGTGAGCGAGCAGGTTACCGGCGCCGGGTAACCCGCTACTGGGCGGTGTAGCCGCCGTCGATCACCAGTTCGGTGCCGGTGACGAAGCTGGATTCATCCGAGGCGAGATAGAGCACGCCGTAGGCGACGTCGTCGGGCTCGCCGACGCGGCCGAGCGGCGTGAGCTCGGTCGCCTTGTTGCCTTCGCCGCTCTCGCCGAGCTTGTCGAGCGCACCCGAAGACATCGGCGTGCGGATCCATCCGGGACACACCGAATTGACGCGGATGCCGTAGCGTTCCTTGGCGCAATGCAGCGCCGCCGACTTGGTGAACAGCTTGACCCCGCCCTTGCTCGCCACATAGGCCGCCGTCGATGGGCTGCCGACGATCCCCATGGTGGAGGAGAAGTTGACGATCGAGCCGCCCTGGCCGGTCTTGCGCATGGCCTCGATGCCGTATTTGGTGCCGAGGAACACGCCTTCCATGTTGACCGACATGACCTTGCGCCAATCGTTGAGGCCGAGCTGCTCGACGGAACCGAACGGCGCGCCGACGCCGGCATTGTTCACCAGGACATGGAGCTCGCCGAACGTGTCGAGCGTCGCGGCGATTGTCGCCTGCCAGCCCTTCTCCGAGGTCACGTCATGGGCGGCATAGAGGCTGCGCCCGCCGGAGGCCGCGATGGCCTCGGCGACCAGCCGCCCCTTCTGCGCCTGCAGGTCGCTGACAACGACCGCGGCCCCCTCGCGCGCCAGCAACCGCGCCGTCGCCTCGCCAATGCCCGAGGCCGCGCCGGTGACGATGGCGATCTTTCCTGCGACGCGGCCCATGGCGAACTCCTCTGCCAGGCCGCAGCATCGCTTGCCTCTCGCCCGCCGGGCATCGTCCCAAGGGACTAAACCCATCCCTCGCAGCACGACAAAAAAGCCCCCCGCGGGGTCATGGCCGCGGGGGGAGGTACGCGCTGGAGGATAGGAATGCGCGGCAGGGAACGATGCGGCGGGCTGGCCGCCTAAAATATGTTCGGGGTCGTGTGCACCGGCGCGGCGTTGGCGATCAGCCGTACGTTTCGCGGCTCGCCGATCCCGGAGTCCTCGGCAATGGCCTCGAGGCAAATCTCGCTCTCGGTGCCCCAGGCCTGCCCCTGGCAGGCGATGTCGGTTTCCGACAGCGGCAGGCGGTCGGTCTTGGCTGTCGTCCGCGCGCCCTCGACCAGGCGTGGCGCCGTGCCCATCGATGCGAAGGCCGGGCCGCTGGCCGGCGCCAGGGCCATCGACGTGAGCGAAGCGAACGCGAACACGCTGAACATCATCATCGGATGCTCGTTGGCCCGCTGGCGGATGGCGAGGCTTGGGCGGCGATTGACGCGCGAGCGCGGCTGGAACTGGCGGTCGAATTCGGAAACCTGCTTGGAGCCGGTCATCGGTTCTTGCCTCTTTTCGTTGTATTTCATTCCCCTGTTGAAGTGAACATAATCGAACTCTGTAACGGCTCGATGCTGATGAGCCCGCACTAATGAAACAAAGGCTAAAACCTCAAAAACAGTCAATAATACTGCCAATTCAGTCAATTTATCCGACAATTCAGTCACATGGGCGAGCGGAAGCATCCTGCGACAGCAAGGGGCAGGGTTTCCGCTTGGTAACAAATTGCCTGCTTGACCGAGGAAAACCGAACAAAACGAAAGGGCCAGTGCGGTCGCCCGCACCGGCCCTCCAATTTCCTCGCGTAGCCGCGCGAGCGCTTCAGCTCTTCAGCACGTCGGCCCATTCCGGATGACGGCGGAACTGCGCCGCGGCAAACGGGCAGAGCGGGATGATCTTCTTGCCGGCGGCACGCGCATCCTCCACCGCCCGCGTCACCAGCCTGAGGCCGGCCCCCTGGCCCCGGAATGCGTCGGGCACCTCGGTATGGTCGATGATGAACAGGTGCTCGCTGACGGTGGTGAAGGTCATCTCGGCCTCCGCCCCGCCAGCTCCGCGGATGACATAGCGTCCTTTGGTGCCACGGTCCTCGAGCTCGATCGGAAGTTCCTCGGTCATTGTCCCTGCTCCTTGCTGGCGAAGAAACGCTTCGCCGCCTCGATCTCGTTCGGGCGCACCTCGTGCCCGCCCTCATGCCATTCCAGCCGGGCATCGGCACCCGCGTCACGCAGATAGGCATCGAGGCGGCCGGTGAGTTCCGGCGGACAGATCGGGTCGCGGCGCCCCGCGGTGATCAGCACGCGCCTGCCCGCCAGGCTGCCATCGATCTCGGGCGCAAACGGGATCAGCGGATGCATGAGTGCCACCGCGTCGAGCTTCTCCGGTGCCGCAAACAGCACCGAGGCCAGGATGTTGGCGCCGTTGGAATAGCCGAGCGCGAAAACCTGCGAAGGCTTCGCCGCCGCGACATGCGCCTCGACGAAGCCGGCCATCTTGGCGGTGGCCCTTGCCAGGTCGTCCATGTCGTAGACGCCCTCGCCGGTGCGGCGGAAGAAGCGCGCCGCGCCCATTTCCGACACGTCGCCGCGCGGCGACACCACCGTCGCCCCCGGCACCAGCTCGCGGGCGAAGCCGACGAGCTGGTTCTCGTCGCCGCCTGTGCCGTGCAAGGCGAAGACCAGCGGGCTGCCCGGCTCGCCGGGCAGCAGCTTGTGGATATATGCGTCCTTGCTCATCTTTCCTCCTCAGTCGCCCAGCGGCTGCAGGGTCTTTTCGAGATAATCGCGCAGATGCGCATGCTGTGTCGGCAGCTTCAACGCCTCGCCGAGATGGGCGGTGTCCTCGTCGCGGTCGAAGCCGGGCTCGTTGGTCGCCACCTCGAACAAGACGCCGCCGGGCGTGCGGAAATAGATCGCCCAGAAATAGTCGCGGTCGATCACCGGCGTCACCTGGTAGCCCGTGTCCATCAGCGCCTTGCGCACCTCGAGCTGCCTGGCCCGGTTCTCCACCGCGAACGCGATGTGGTGCACCGAGCCCGCGCCGAGGCCGGCGAAGGACGCCCCCGGCAGCGTCTCGATGTCGATGAAGTCGGCACCGTTGCCGTCCTTCACCGCAAGCCGCTTGATGTTGCCGGAGGTGTCGACTTCCTCGTAGCCCATGAATTTGAGCAACTCCTCGGTCGCGCCGCCGTCGCGCAGCCTGAGCGTCGCCGAATGGAAGCCGCGGATTGCCTCGTCGTTGGCGACGCCGCCCTTGACCCAGGGCGCGCGCTTGTCACCCTTGGCCTCGACCAGGGCAAAACCGTCGCCGTCGGGACCGGCGAAGTTCAGGCGCTTCTCGCCGAACTGCTCGTCGCGCGACAGGCCGGTCACGCCCTGTTCGGCGAAGCGCTGCTCCCAGAAGGGCAGCGTGCCCTCGGGAACGGAAAACACCGTGGTGCCCACCTCGCCGACGCCCGGACGGCCCTTGCCGATGTTCGGGAACGGGAAATAGGTCATCACCGAACCGGGCGTGCCGACCTCGTCGGCATAATAGAGGTGGTAGACGTCCGGCGCATCGAAATTGACCGTCTTCTTGACACGGCGCAGGCCGAGCTTGTGGGTGAAGAACTGGTTGTTCTCGGCGGCGTCCTTGGCCATCGAGGTGACGTGGTGCAGGCCCTTGATCTGGTTGAGCATCGTCTTGCTCCTTTCGCTTGCCGCGGCCCCTGCCGCTCTGTTGGGCCGAATATGGGCCCGTCATCCGCCGCGGCATAGTGGCCGGTCGCGCAATGATCTGTGCTCGATTAGTGAACAATAGAAGCCTTCTCGTTCACACTATTTGGCATGGCTTCTGGCCGCACGAAGGCGCTTGCGCCTGACCCTGAAACCGGCTTCCTTGGCCGCCACTTCGAACTCCGGGGGCGAGCTTGGCACACAAGGGCGGACGGCCGAACATTCTTCTCATCACCTGCGACCAGTGGCGCGGCGACAGCCTGTCGGCGGTCGGCCATCCGGTGGTGAAGACGCCGAATGCCGACGCGCTTGCAGCCGAGGGCGTGCTGTTCCGCCGCCACTACGCCGGCGCGGCACCGTGCTCGCCGGCGCGCGCCTGCCTCTACACCGGCCTCCACCAGGCCAACAATCGCGTCTGCCGCAACGGCACGCCGATGGACGACCGCCACGACAACATCGCCCGCGCCGCCCGCCGCGTCGGCTACGACCCGACGCTGTTCGGCTACACCGACGTCTCGCCCGACCCGCGCGGCCGCGCGCCCGGCGACCCGTTCCTGCGCACCTACGAGGGCGTCCTGCCGGGCTTCACCACGCGCCAGCTGCTGCCCGAGCACCAGAAGGCCTGGCTGTCCTGGCTCGCCGCGCGCGGCATCGATTCCTCCGCCGGCTTCCCCGACATACACCGCCCGGCAGATCGCGGCGCGCCGGAGGTCAGCAATGCCGTTCCGGTCTATGCGAAGGACGAGACCCCTGCCGCCTTCCTCGCCGGCGAGTTCCTGCGCTGGCTGGGCGAGCAGGACGCGGGCGAGCCCTGGTTCGCCCATGTCTCGTTCCTCAGCCCGCATCCGCCCTTCATCGTGCCCGCGCCGTTCAACACCATGTACGATCCTGCAGAAGGCCCGGCCTACCAGCGCGCCGCGAGCCTGCAGGACGAGGCGGCGAGCCACCCGTTCCTCGCCTATCACCTCGCCCATCACCAGAATAAGTCGAGTTTCGTCCCCGGCGCTTCCGGCAAGGTCGGTGACTGGAGCGAGGAAGAGTTCCGCGCCATCCGCGCCCTCTATTACGGCATGATCTCCGAGGTCGATTCCCAGCTCGGCCGGATCTGGCAGGGCGTCAAGGCCGCCGGCGCCTGGGACGACACCGTCGTCATCCTCACTTCCGACCATGCCGAGATGATGGGCGACCACTTCATGCTCGGCAAGGGCGGCTGGTTCGACGGCAGCTACCACATCCCGCTGATCATCCGCGACCCGCGCCGCAGCCGCTCCGCCGGAACTGAAGTGGACCGCTTCAGCGAGGCCGTCGACATCATGCCGACGCTGCTCGATCTCGTCGGCGCCCCGGCGCAGCCGCATCTCGACGGCTTCTCGCTCAGGCCGTTCCTCGACGGCGGGGCGCCCGCAACGTGGCGCGACGCGGCGCACTGGGCCTATGACTTCCGCTCCGTCGCCGAAGGCGCGACCGAAGCCCATTTCGGGCTCGGTTCGCGTGCCCTGAACCTCGCCGTGATCCGCACCGAAAAGGTCAAATACGTGCATTTCGCCGGCGGCCTTCCGCCCTTGCTCTACGACCTCGCCAACGACCCCGGCGAGACGCGCAACCTGGCCGGGGACCCGGCCTGGCTGCCGGTGCGGCTGGAGTTCGCCGAACGGCTGCTTGCCCTGAGGGCCGAGCAGCTCGACCAGTCGCTCGCCCTGTCCGAGCTGACCGACGCCGGCGCAGTCGGCCATTTCGCGCGGCTGCCGTGAACGAAGACCAACGAAAAGGCCCACCCCAGGGGGTGGGCCTTTCCGGCTCTGATGCCGCCGCATCTACTGGGTGATGATCAGGCGCTGCTCGTCGCGCTTCTCGGCCCAACTGCTTGCGTCATAGGCCGGCTGCTTGTCGAGCTGTTCCTTGGTGAAGGTCGTGTACAGGTACTTCTTGCCATCCTGGTCGACCATGAAGGCAAGGTTGTCGCTGCCCACCGCCACCTTCTTCTCGCCCATGCCGAGGAAGCCGCCGACATCGATGATATATGCGTCGACCTTGCCGTCGGCGGTCATCACGATGTCGCCGATCTCGCCGATATTCGCATCATCGGCGCCATAGACCGTCGTGCCGACCATCTCCTCGGCGCGAATGTCCTTGGCCGGCAGCTGCTTCAAGGCCGACTTGTCGATGGAAGTCGTCTTGGTCTGGTCGGTCGCGGTCGCGTCGGGCGTGGCCGGCGCCTGGGCCGTCTGCTCGGTCGAAGGCATCGGCTCGGTTGCCGCGACCGGTGCCGGGGCCGGATCATAGGCTCGGCGGTCGAAATCAGGCAGCGCCTCGAGCTGTTCCTTGGTCATCGGCACCACCAGCCAGCGGTCGCCGTCCTTCTCGGCCCAGTCGAATTCGTTGAACGCGATCGCCACGTTCTTCTCGCCTATGCCGAGGAAGCCGCCGACGCCGATGATAAGCTGGTCGGCCTTGCCATCGGGCGTCAGCACCAGATCGTTGACGTCGCCGATGTTTTCGGCGTCCTCCGCAGTGCCGTTGTACACGGTCTCGCCGATGATGTTGGAGGCGAGCATGCCGTCAGCACGTGGGATCACCTCCGAGGCCCCCGGGGTCACTTCGGTCGGCGCAGGCGCCGGGGTCGGTGCGGGAGCAGTCGTATCCTGGGCGAAGGCGCCGCCGCCCAGCAGCGCAACGACTGCCGTCGTAGCCAAGAGTTTGCGGATCATGTTAACGTCTCCTCGTGCGTGTGTTCATGCATGCCGCGCCTCGACCGGTCTTTTGCGGGAAAGGTCCGGCGCGGCCCCTTTACGTGGTCACAACGCCGTGAGCGCGCCATGGTTCCCGCCCCGCGGCTGCGACCGATCTGGTCCGGCACGCCTGCCAAATCGCCAAAACGCCATTGTATTTACCGACTTAGCCGGACGCCCCGATCGTCTGCCCGACGTTCTGGTCGATGACCTCGCCATGGAATTCCGCCCCACTCACGCCGCGGGCCGCGAGCGGCAGCGCGGCCACCAGGACCAGCTTTGGCGGCATCGCGGCCTGGTTCCCGGCGCCGAGACTTTCCAAGCACGCATCGCGCGGCTAATTTGACGGCGAGGCTGAGAGGGATGGCGACAGACGACGACGCAACGACCGGCGGGGGACCGGCCGAGGACGAAGCAGGCCGTCCGCCGGAAGCGGCGGACCGGACCCCCGACCCTGACCTGGACAGGTTAACCGGCCTGGCCGCCGCCGTGGCGGACACGCCGGCGGCGTTGCTGCTGTTGCCAGACGACCGGGGCGGCTGGACGGCCGCGTCGAGCCTCGGTCTGAGCCCGGCCGAGGCGGCAACCCTGGCGACCGAAGGCGCCGCCGGCTCCATCGCGTCCTTCTCCTTCCACGTCGCCGTCCCGGTGACCGTCCAGGGACGCCCGGCGGGAAGCCTGCTCGTCCTGGACCGCATCGGGCGTCCCGACCCGGATGCTGCGACACGCGATCGGTTGGCGGCGATCGCCGCCCTCGTGTCCAGCCTGCTTGGCTTGCGCGACCGCTCCCTGGCGGGCGCGCGAGCGGAGGCGGCGCTGACGCATGCCGAGACGCGCCGGGCGCTCGCGCTCGAGGCTGCGCAGCTGGCAAGCTGGGTCTGGGATCCGCGGACCGGCATCGTCGAATGCGACGCGCTGCTGCCCAAGCTGTTCAACAGGCCTGCGGCGACGCGCATGCGGGCTCGCGACATCGTCTTGGCCATCGACCGGCGCGACGTCGGGCGGACGCGGAGGACGTTCAGGGCTGCGCTGGCGGGCAACGACGACTACTCGGGCGAATACCGGGTCAGGGGCATCGATCCGCCCCGCTGGCTCGCCGCCCGCGGCCGGGTGGTCGAGCGCGACGCGGCGGGCAGGCCCACGCTGGTCTTCGGCGTCAATTACGACATCACCGAGCGCCACGCCGCCGAGGAACGGCAGCGCCTGCTGCTGCGCGAGCTCAATCACCGCGTCAAGAACACGCTTGCCACCGTCCAGGCGCTGGCCACGCAGACGGTGCGCCACGCGCGCGAACCGCGCCAGTTCCTCGACGCCTTCAGCGAACGCCTGCGCGCGCTCGGCCTCGCCCACGGCCTGCTGTCGGATCACGAATGGCGCGGCATCGGCATCCGCGAGCTGGCGCGGCTCGAGCTTTCCCCCTTCGACGAGGCGGAGGCGCCGCGCATCTCGATCGCCGGCCAGGACGTGCTGCTAGACCCCGACCAGACCCTGGGGCTCGCGCTGGTCCTGCATGAGCTGGCAAGCAATGCGCTGAAATACGGCGCGCTCTCGGTCCCTCCGGGCAGGGTGGCGGTATCATGGGTGATCCAGGGCGGCAAGGGCGAACGCCGGCTGCTGCTGGAATGGGTGGAAAGCGGCGGGCCGGAAGTCACGCCCCCGACGCATCACGGCTTCGGTTCCATCCTCATCCGCCGCGGCCTGGCCAAGGTCATCTCCAGCGAGGTCCGCCACGAATACCTGGCCGAAGGCGTCAGGGCACAGGTGTCGATGCCGCTGGCGTCCGTAGCAGTCAGGCAGGAAGCTCAGTCGCCCGAGACGCCGTCATCGTCGTCGTCGGCGGCGGGGCCGCGGTTCTCGCGGTAGATCTGGTAGGCGACGAAAGCCACCACAGGGCCGAGCAGCGCGCCGATGCCGCCCTTGCTGCGCAGCAGCGACGGCACCACCGCGGTTGCGGCCGCGATCCCGAGCGTCGCCAGTTCCGACCGGCGCCTGCGCCTGTCGCTGCGCGACCGCCCGTCGGCGAGCAGCCGCTGCAGCAAGAGGATCAAGCCGGCCAGCACCAGCAGGCCGACGCCGAAGCCGATGGCGGCCTCGATGTCGCCATAAGTCCGTGCCGCCCAGATGAATGCGGCGGCGACGAGGAAACCCAGGCCGCACAGGGCCGCGAACCCCGCGGCGAGATAGGCCAGGGCCGAACGTCGCGCCCGCCGCAGTGAAAATGCCGTCTCGGACGCGGCGAGTTCGGCGATAAGGGATGCCAGCATGAAGCCCCCGGGGTCTAAGAAAAACAGCTAGAACAGCTGAACTGCATTCGTCGGAATACCTGCTGCTCTAGAGCGCTTCCGCTTTTCTTCGAATCACGGAAACGCTCTATCTCTTTGTTTTGACGCAATTCCGGACGGAAAACCGCTGCGCACTTTTCCTGGAATTGCTCTAGCGACGCGCCAAAAGCGCGACGAGGAAACCGATACCGGCGGCGATCGCCAGCGACGTCACCGGCTTTTCGCGCACGCTGGCCAGCACCTGGTCCTCGATTTCCCTGGCGTTCGTGCGCAGCGCCTCGATCGCCGCGTCGCCCTGGGTCTTCAGTTCGTCGGCGCCCTTCAGCGCGGCCCGCTTCGCGGTGCTGTAGCCGTGCTCGCCGGTTTTCGCCAATTGCTTGGCGAGCACCTCGATGTCGGCCCGCAGTTGCTTGATGTCGGCCTCGAGATCAGGCGTCGACTTCATTCCGTTTCCGGCTTTTCCAGCGGCTGTCGCCATGAACTCGTGCTCCTTTTCGTTGGCTGGTTGCGAAACGCCCGATGCAACGCTCGGTTCCCTGCCGACAGGAACCATCGCCGACCGAAGCACGTTTTTCCAGCCTCATTCGGATGAAAAGCGGCCATGTCGAACCGTACCGTCAAGAAGGCACCCATTCTCCGCCTGCCACCAAAGTCAAACTTCGAGTTGCTGCTTGTGCGCGGCGCGCAGGTGTCGGCGATCTTCATCGGTTTCCTCGCGGCGATCTTTGCGCTGCACGCCGGAGAGTTCATCCTTGCTCCGATCGGGCTCGGCATCGTCATCGGGCTGATGCTCGGTCCGCTCGCCGTCCGTCTTGAGCGCAAGCGCGTTCCGCCGGCGCTTTCGGCAATCATCGTCGTGCTGGTCTTCGTCGTCTGCGTCGGCGCGTTCGCGCTTGCCGTGGCCTCGCCGCTTCGCTTCTGGCTGCAGCGTTTGCCTCACATCTGGGCACAGCTCTCTATTCAGTTGGCCGACCTCAAGGGATCGCTCGATTCGCTGCGCGAGATGCGCGACCAGCTGCGCAAGCTGGCCGGCGAGGATGGCGTCGCCGTCTCTGTCAACGACGGCATGAGCGTCGAAACCGTGGCCGCGCTGGCTCCGGCCTACATCGCCCAGGTGCTGCTGTTCCTGGCGAGCCTCTATTTCTTCGTCGCCACCCGCTACCAGACCAGGACGGCCATCCTGAGGCTCTGCTTCAACCGCCGCCTGCGCTGGCGCGTCGCCCATATCTTTCGCGACGTCGAACAGCTGGTGTCGCAGTACCTGGTGTCGATCACCATCATCAACATCCTCGAGGGTGTCGCGGTCGGCATCGGCCTGGCGCTGCTGGGGGTGCCCTCGGCGCCGCTGTGGGCAGCGCTTGCCATCGTCACCAACTTCGTTCCCTTCGTCGGCCCGCTGATCATGGTCGCGGTGCTGTTTGCGGTCGGCATGGCCGAGTTCGACAGTCTCGGCGCCGGCCTCATGCCGGTGGTGCTCTATCTCGCGGTGAACACCATCGAGGGCCAGTTCGTCACGCCGCTCGTCATCGGCAGGACCATGACCCTCAACCCTTTCATCGTGCTGCTCGCGCTGGCCTTCTGGATCTGGCTGTGGGGTGCGCTCGGCGGCTTCATCGCCATTCCGGCGCTGCTGGTCGTCTACGCCGTGATCCGCAACGTCGTGCCCGGCGTGAACTGGGGCGTCGACGAACTCGACCGCAAATACGTACGCTGAGGCTCAGAGCAGCGGGCGCACGCCTTCGTCGAGGCCACTCCAGCCGGCCAGCCGCATCAGGCCCTCGACGTCCAGCAGCCTGCAGCCACCGTCGCCCCACCGCACCAGCTTGCGGTCGATCAGCCTCCGGATCGTCTTGTTGGTGTGCACCAGCGAAAGCCCGAGCGTGTCGGCGATGTGCTGCTGGGTGATGGGAATGTCGGTGCCGCCGTTCCCGTTCATTCCGACCTTGCCTGCTCGGCTTGCGATGAAGGCGAGCAGGTAGGCAGCGCGCTCCAGGGCGGAACGGCGCCCGACGCTGAGCAGGTTCTCGTCCAGCATGCGTTCCTCCCGCGCCGCGATCCAGGTGACGTCGTAGGCGAGGCCCGGATGGTCCCTGTAGAGTTCCATCAGCCGGTCGCGCTCGAACATGCACAGGAGCATCGGCGACAGGGCCTCCACGGAATGCTGCATCTCGCCCATGAGGCTGCCCTGCAGCCCGATCATGTCGCCGGGCAGGACGTAGTTGAGGATTTGCCTGCGCCCGTCCGCCAGCAGCTTGTAGCGAAAGCCCCAGCCCGAAAGCACGGTGAACAGATGCGCGCTGTGGCTGCCTTCCGCGAGCAGCGTCGCGCCCCTATCGACGGACAACTCGCCGCGCTTGAATTCGTTGACGAATGCGAGCTCGCGCTCCTCGAACGGCCTGAACACCGGCAGCGGCCTGAGCGGACACCGTTCGCACGTAACCTGCCGCGCTATGCGGCTCGTCTCGCCCTGTCCTTTCAGCGGTGCCTCCTGATCCATGCCGGCCAACGCACGCGCGGCGCCGAAGGTTCCCATGGCGGGGGCGCGCACGCTTCATCCGGGATGTCTTTTTTAAATGACAACATCGGCGACTGCCGCCATGGTTTGATTCGCTTCCACGGAGTGTCCGCGACGTGCCTTCCCAGCTTTCTGGACTGCGTATCCTTGTGCTCGAGGACGAGGCCATCATCGCCCTGGACGTCGAGCAGCTTTGCCGCGAAAGCGGCGCCGTGGACGTCTTCGTTGCCGGCAATCTGCGGGAAGCCGAAACCACTCCCCTCCGCTATGACGCCGCCATCATCGACGTCATGCTCGGCGGCGAATCCACGCTTGATTTCGCCCGCGCCCTGCAGGCCAATGCCGTGCCCTTCGTCTTTGCCTCCGGATACGACCGCCAGGACGACATCTTCGCCAACTTTCCCGGTGTGGCGCTGGTGACCAAGCCCTACTCCGGGGCCGATCTCGTCGATGCGGTCGCGGCCAGCATCGGCCGCGCGGCCGGGCGGTCACCCGACGGTTGAGCCCATCACTTGGGCGGCGATCGCGTCGGGGCCGTAGTCCGCCTCGCCCGAAATATCGAGGATCTCCTGGAGCCGGTTGCGGGCGCGGCTGACGCGGCTCTTGATCGTGCCGACGGCGCAGCCGCAGATTTCGGCCGCCTCCTCGTAGGAGAAGCCCGAAGCGCCGATCAGGATGATCGCCTCGCGCTGGTCCTCCGGCAGCTGTTCCAGCGCCCTGCGGAAATCCTCGAGGTCGAGGCGTCCCGGCTGGCTCGGATGCACGGCCAGGCGCGCCGTCATGATGCCGTCGCTGTCCTGGACCTCGCGCCCGCGCTTGCGCATCTGCGAATAGAATTCGTTGCGCAGGATGGTGAAGAGCCAGGCCTTCAGATTGGTGCCCGGCTGGAAGCTCGCCTGTTTGTCCCATGCCTTGACCAGGGTCTCCTGCACCAGGTCGTCGGCCCGGTCGGCATTCTGCGAGAGCGACATGGCGAATGCGCGCAGGCCGGGGATCGCGGCGAGCAGGTCGGCCTTGAAGCCGGATGTGGCTGCCATGCGGGATCAGTCCTTCTGCTGTGCGGGTTCGGCTTCTTCCAGCTGGCTCAGCAGCTGGGCGAAGCGGTCCGGCACGTCGTCGGACACGAGCTCATCGTAATATTGCTTGAGTTTTCGGCCGATCTCGGAATTGGTTCCCAGAAGGTCTCCGTCGCCCCGACGGTTCGGCTGGGCGTTTGGTGCGCCACTTGTCTGCCTTGTCATTTACGTGCTTTGCCCTTTGTGCCGACAGGCTGTCCCCAGAATCAGGGCCACGTGACAGCCTTGTCCGGTCGCCCGAATTCTGCATCAAACTCCCGGGAACGGGATAGGTTCCATGCGAGGAACTTTCGCAACGGCAAAACGTTGAAAGCTTTCTTCCAAGGTCTGCAACGTCACATGAGGGAGACGTCCACAAATGACCCTTTCCACCCGAATTGCACCGCATCTGCCCTACCTGCGCCGCTTCTCGCGCGCCGTGTCGGGCTCCCAGGAGAGCGGCGACGCGCTGGTCGCGGCGATACTGGAGGCAATCATCGCCGACATCGAAATCTTCCCCACGGCATCCAATGACCGCATAGCGCTCTACCAGATGTTCGCCCGCCTCTTTACGTCGGTCTCCATCCGCATACCCCAGGAGACGGCGTCGCCCGGCTGGGAGCAGCGTGCCGCGGCCAATCTCTCTGCGGTCGCCCCGATTCCGCGGCAGGCCTTCCTGCTGGTTGCCGTCGAAGGCTTCTCCGATGTCGAGGCAGCCGAGATCCTCGGCGTCGAGGACGACGAATTCGACCGTCTGCTCCAGGAGGCCAGCACCGAGATCTCGCGCCAGGTCGCGACCGACATCCTGATCATCGAGGATGAGCCGCTGATCGCGATGGACATCGAGGAGATGGTCGAGAGCCTCGGCCACCGCGTCGTCGGCACCGCCCGCACCCGTACCGAGGCCACCGCGCTGTTCCACAGGACGCAGCCCAAGATGATCCTCGCCGACATCCAGCTCGCCGACGGCAGCTCGGGCATCGACGCGGTCAACGAGATGCTGACCTCGCGGTCCCTGCCGGTGATCTTCATCACCGCCTTCCCCGAGCGCCTTCTCACCGGCGAACGGCCCGAACCCGCCTTCCTCGTCACCAAGCCGTTCAACCCGGAAATGGTCAAGGCGCTGATCAGCCAGGCATTGTTCTTTGACAGACAAGCAAAAGCTGCCGCATAGGCTTTTTTTACCGCCCGCCCGGGGAACCAATCGCTGGGGCGGCACGTTTTTTAGGCATCATTTGAAGGAGATAGATCATGCTTTACTGGGCGCTTGTATTCCTTGTCGTGGCGATAATCGCCGGCGCGCTCGGTTTCGGCGGGATCGCCGGAACCTCGGCCGGCATCGCGCAGATACTCTTCTTCATCTTCCTGGCGTTCTTGGTCATTTCCTTGATCGCGGGCCTTTTCAGGCGCGCAGGGTGACGCCGGAAACATGGAGAATTGACCCGAAACTGGAAGCCGCTCCCCTCAATCGGTTTCCAGCACCGCCGGGTAGCGCCCTCGCAATGAGGCGCCGCCCGGCGGGACCTTCTTCGGGTGGGGCGGTCGACCGGCCGGCGGCGGTGCCTTTCGGACCTTATCCGCCGGCCCTCTGCCATTCAGGCAGGCTTGAGCAAGGCTGGCATTGATCGCATGGCCACCACCTCTCCTTCCCAGGCCGGTCAACCTCCAAGGGTGAACACGGCCTTTCTGCATGCGTCGCGCAACGCCGGCATCGCGGTGCTCTACCAGGATCGCCAACTGCGTACGGTCTGGTCGCATAATCTCCAGCCGCCATGGTCCGAGGCCCTGCAGGAAGATGGCGAAGCCGGGAACCTGCTGCCGGCCCAGCAGGCCGACCGCCTCGACGCCGCCAAGAAGAACGTGCTCGCCACCGGCAATCCCGATGGGCTGGAGATCAGCCTTGCCGATTCGGACTCGGGCATGCGCTGGTTCGAGATCTGGGTCGACGCCGACAGGGGGCCGCGCGGCCGCATCAAGGGCGTCGTCATTACCGTCGTCGAGGTGACCGACCAGAAGCGCCGCGAACAGACGCTGAAGGCGCTGCTGCGCGAGGTGAGCCACAGGTCCAAGAACCTGCTCGCCATCATCCAGAGCATCGCCAGCCAGACCGGGCGTTACTCCGGCTCGATCGACGGCTTCCTGGTGCGTTTCCGCGGGCGGCTGCAGTCGATCTCGGCGTCCCAGGATCTGGTGACGTCGTCCAATTGGCGCGGCGCGAGGTTCCGCGAACTCGCCATCGGCCAGATCGGGCGCTACAGCATCGACACCGCCCGCACGGTCAGCTTCTCCGGAAGTGACCCTTACCTCAACCCCAACGCCGCCCTGCATGTCGGCCTCGCCATCCACGAACTGGCGGTGAATTCCGTCTCCTACGGCGCCCTCTCCCGATCGAACGGGACCGTCGAGATCACAGCCGATGTCGACGGCTCGGAACACGAGGACGGCCCGGTCATGATGCTGCAATGGACCGAAACGATCGACACCGCGGGCGATCTCGCGACGCGTCAGAAGCGGTTCGGCAGCGTCGCCCTGGAGCGGGTCGTGCCGGCGGCGCTCGGCGGCAGCGCCGAGCTCGAGATCGGCACGGACCAGCTGCGCTATCGGCTGGCGATGCCCTCGGCGAACTACGAGCTGGATTGAGCCGCCGCCGACGCACGAGCCAACCCACTTCAACCGATTGAGGTACTGCCGGCCGTGGAACTTCCGGGCCGATGGGCCGTTACTTGGCCCAGGTGGTTGGCCATGGAACACATTGCTGCACTGCTGTTGCTGGTGTCCTGTTCGCAGGACCTTTCGGGCTGCCGCGAAGTCGAGCCCCCCGTTGCCCTGTTCGAGGCCTATGAGGACTGCCAGGCGACGCTTCCCGGCACGCTGCGCAGCCTCGCTCCGCAGAACCCGCGCCTGTTCGGCAAGTGCCTGGAGGTCGACCCGGCGCTGGAGGACGACTATGACCAGCTCGTCTGGAACGTCCGGGCCGACGGCACGCTCGAGGCCGAGCTCAAGGTCTCGCACATCGTCGCGATCGCCGGCAAGCCGGGCCAGGTTCCCGAACGTTGAAGCGCGCACGGTCTGCGCCGCCTCGCAGGCCTCCCTCGACGATTGCCATGCTCACCGAAACCACGTGCAGTATTCCGAAAATCGATTTCGGATTTTGCGCCGATGCGATAAGTATCGGCGGGGACGTTGTTAAAGTGAGAGGACCTTACACATGAAGTCTGCAATTCTGGCGCTCATCGCCGTGGTCACACTGGCGGCCTGCACCACCACCGAACGCGACGTCGCGACCGGTGCCGGCGTCGGCGCGGTGGCCGGTGCCGTCATCGGCGGCGGCAGGGGCGCGCTGATCGGCGGCGCCGTCGGCGCGGCCTCCGGCCTGCTCGTGCGCAATCTGCGCAACGGCTACTGCGAATACCGCGACAGCCGCGGCCGGCTCTACACCGCCCGCTGCAATTAAGCGCATACGGTTTCCCGGGGACCGGCGATGCCGGCCTCCGGGACTTCTGCATGCCCTGGCCGCCAACCGGTCAGGCTGGGCTTCGGTCAGGCGGGATAGGGAATGTCGATTTCGACCCTGAGCCCCTCGCCGTCATAGTGCCGGTCGATTCGCCCCCCCAGTTCGCGCCTGATGTTCATGTCGATCAGCTTCGTCCCGAAGCCGGTCCGCTGCGGCGCTTCCACGCCGTTGCCGTTCTTTTCCCGCCAGTTGAGCACCAGGCGCCTGTCGGCGCCCTGGCCCTGCACGCGCCAGTCGACCTTCAGGTCGCCGCCGGAGATGTCGGCCTCGCCATATTTGAGCGCGTTGGTGGCCAGCTCGTGGAAGGTCAGGCCGAGCGCCTGCGTCGTGGTTTCGTCCAGTTCCACGGGCGGCCCTGCCACGGCATCGTCAGGCAGGTCCTTGCCGAACACCTGGCCGAGCTCGATCCTGAGCAGTTCGCCGAGGTCGGCCCGCTGCCAGCGCGACCTGGTCAGCATGTCCTGGGAGGCGGCCATGGCCTGCAGCCTGGCCGAGAAGGACGCGGAAAACTCGTCGATGTCGCGGCTGTTGGCGGCCGTCTGGCGTGCCATGGCCAGGACGCGGGCGATCGAGTTCTTGATCCGGTGCTTCATCTCCTGAAGCATCAGGTCCTTCTCGAGCAGGCTCTTCTCGGTCGTCTGGTGCAGCTTCACGGCCGTCTCGTAGGCGCTCTGCTGGTAGCGGGCGACCAGCGCGATGGCGCCCGCCAGCACCAGCCCGAAGATGCCCAGCATGAATGGTGCCGCCCGTGGCGACGGCGGCTCGAAGGCGATGGTGGGGCGGAACAGGATCGTCCACGAGCGCCCGGCGACCTTGGTCTCGCGGCGCACCACGAAATCGGCGCCCCATGAGGCATCGGGCGGCGTCGCCGTCTGGAAAAGCAGCGCGCCGTCGGCCGGCGCACCGTCGAACACCTCCGCCGTCACCGGCAGCAGCGGCCCCTTGCCGAGCGCTGCCTGGAACAGCTCCGCCGTGCGGAAGGCGACGTAGACGAGGCCGGTCGGCGGCGCCGCCTCTCCGTCCTCCCCGTCGAGCCGCGAAAAGACCAGGATGCCGGATTGCGGGCTGGCGCTGCCGGTGACCATGCCGAGCAGGACCGGGCCCGTGGCGCGCGGTTCGCCGCCCGTCGTCATCGCCGCTTCAATCGCCGCGCGGCGCGCGTCGTCGGTGAACATGTCGTAGCCCATGGCGTCGAGGCCGACCCTGTCCATCGGTTCGAACAGCACGATCGGGGCGAGCCAGGCGCGATCGGACTTCGGAAAGGGCGTGCGGTCGATGCCGTAGCCCTGCTTCAGCTCATGCGCGATCCGGGCTTCCTCGCCGCGCGGCACCAGCCGCAAGAGGCCGATGCCGCTCAGCCCCGAGAAATTGCGGGTGACGTCGAGCGCACCGAAGAAGGTGCGGAACTGGTCGCGCGAGATCGCGCCGCGCTGCGACAGGAACATCGCCTGGGTCGCCCGCAGCAGCGACAGGTCGAACTCCACCCTGCCCTCGATGCGGTTGAGCGCGTCGTCGGCGACCGCCTGGAACTTGATCCGCGCCGCCTCGACAGTGGCGAAATAGACGAGCCCCGCCATCGCCAGGCCAACCAGCGTGACGGCCGCGAAAATGAGACTCGGAAAATATCTCTTCAACTCGAGCTGGCCTGCGGTCTCCCCTGGCCCCATTAAAGCACGTTCTTCGTGCGAGGGAATGCCCAGGCCTGGCGATGCGGCGGGCCAGGGGGCTGGCGGCAGCGCCGCCGGCCCCCGCGAGCGACCTAGGCTGCGGCGGCCTGCATCGCCCCCGGTCCCGGGACCGCGCCGGGCGGGCATTTGCCGAGGATGATCATGCCGAGCACCTCGTCCTTGGTCACGTCCTGGGTGCGGGCGGTGCCCACCACCTGGCCGTTCTTCATCACGCAGACCCGGTCGGCGAGGTCGAACACGTCGTGGATGTCGTGGCTGATCAGGAAGATGCCGATGCCGTCGGCCTTGAGCTGCTTGACCAGTTCGCCGACCTGCGCGGTCTCCTGCGGCCCGAGTGCCGCGGTCGGCTCGTCCATGATCAGGATGCGGGCGTTGAACAGGATGGCGCGGGCGATCGCCACCGACTGCCGCTGGCCGCCGGAGAGTTTCATCACCGGCTCCTTGAAGCGCTGGAAGCGCGGGTTGAGCCGGCCCATCACCTTGCGCGCCTCGGCCTCCATGGCGACGTCGTCGAGCGTGCCATAGGCGGTCATGATCTCGCGCCCGAGGAAGAGATTGGCCGCGGCGTCGACGTTGTCGGCCAGCGCCAGCGTCTGGTAGATCGTCTCGATGCCATATTTCTTGGCGTCGCGCGGATTGGCGATATGCGCCTCCTCGCCATTGACGAAGATCGTGCCGCCGTCGCGCTTGTAGGCGCCCGACAGGATCTTGATCAGCGTCGACTTGCCGGCGCCGTTGTGGCCGAGAAGGGCCACGACCTCACCGGGAAAGAGATCGACCGAGGCGTCGTCGACGGCGCGGATGCCGCCGAAGGCGATGGAGATGTTCCTGAGGTCGACGAGCGGAATGCGGGTCTGTTCCATGATCCTGGCTCCCGGCTAGATGCGCTTGCGGTAGATGGTGTCGAGCCAGACGGCGACGACGAGCACCAGGCCCACGACGATGTTCTGCAGCGGCGTGTCGATGCCGAGCAGCACCATGCCGGACTGCAGCGACTGCATCAAAAGCGCGCCCAGCATGGCCCCGGCGATGGTGCCCGAGCCGCCGGCGAGCGAGGTGCCGCCGATGACGGCCGCGGCGATCGTCAGGAGTTCGTCGAGCGTGCCCTGCGCATTGGTCGCGGCGTTGAGGCGGGCGGTGGAGATGGCCGAGGCGACCGCCGCGAGCAGCCCCATCACCATGAAGATCTTGAGCACCACCCAGCGCGTGTTGATGCCGGCGAGCTCAGCCGCCTCGGGGTTGCCGCCGATGGCGAAGACGTAGCGTCCGAAGCGCGTGCGGGTGGTGATGAAGGTCATGGCCACGCCGACGGCGATCGCGATCAGCACCGGAATGGCGATGCCGTGGGCGATGAACAGTCCGCCCTCCGGAATGGCGATGCCGTTGGCCTCGGCATAGCGGCGCACGATGTTGACCGGCCAGGGATAGGAATTGACGACCCAGACGGCGGCGAGGATGGCCGCGCAGGTCACCGTGCCGAGGAAGAACTCGGCCCAGACCGGCCTGAGCGGAAACTTGAAGCGCTTGCGCTGGCGCCTGCCGTTGAGCAGCATCATCACCACCGCCACGCAGGCGACCAGGCCGATCACCCAGCTCCAGGTCGAGCCGATCGCCCCGTCGGGGCCGCCGCCCATCAGCCGGAAGGTCGCATCCATCGGCGCCACGGTGCGGCCGCTGGTCATCCACCATGCCGCGCCGCGCCACACCAGCAGGCCGCCGAGGGTGACGATGAAGGCCGGGATGCTGAGATAGGCGATGAGAAAGCCGTGCAGCGCACCGATCGCAGCGCCGACGACGAGGCCGGCGGCCAGCGCGATCACCCAGATCCACGGGTCGCCGAGCGGCAGGCCGAGCACCCGGGGCAGGAATTCGGCCTGGGTCACGCCCATCACCATGCCGACGAAGCCCAGGATCGATCCGACCGACAGGTCGATGTTGCGGGTGACGATCACCAGCACCATGCCGGTCGCCATCACCGCGACCGACGACGACTGGACCGACAGGTTCCACAGGTTGCGCGGCGTCAGGAACAGGCCTCCCGACAGCAGGTGCAGGCCGATCCAGATGATCAGCAGCGCGCCCACCATGCCGAGCATGCGCGTGTCGAGTTCGGTTGCCTTGAGGAAGCGGCCTACCGCTGACAGATCGGAGGCCCGCGCGCGGTCGACCGGCGCGCCTGAGGTCGTATCGGTCATCATATCCTCCCGTCCGGCCCATCGTGTGATCGGCCGGAGCGCTCAATCTAGGTCAAAGGACAGTTGGATGGAACTGGAGCAGGCACTGTGGCATCTGCCATTCATGGCCGGCGCGCATGGCGGCGGCTTGCCGGTGCGCCGCGGCCCTCGGGGCCACGGCGCTCGGTCTTCGGGCCGGAGCCCGTCGTCAGTTGCAGGCCGCCACGGAACCGGCCGCGACGCCCTGGCAGACCACGTCCTTGGAAACCCAGCCGGCGTCGATGACGACGTTCAGGTTGTCCTTGGTGATCGCGATCGGCTTGAGGAACACCGAGTTGGTCTCGTTGCCGCCGGGCGTGGTGAACTTCTGGACGTTGGGGATCTCTTCCATCTTCTTGCCGTCGGCGAGCTGCGAGGCGATTTCCGCCGCGTTCTTGCCGAGTTCGCGCGCATCCTTCCACACCGACACGGTCTGGGTGCCGAGGGCGACGCGGTTGAGGGCGGCGTGGTCGCCGTCCTGGCCCGAAACCGGCACCGAGCCGGCCAGGCCCTGCGCCTGCAGCGCCGCGATCGCGCCGCCGGCGGTGCCGTCGTTCGACGCCACCACCGCATCGACCTTGTTGTCGTTGGTGGTCAGGAACTGCTCCATGTTCTTCTGCGCGTTCGCTGGCAGCCAGCCGTCGGTATAGGCTTCGCCGACGCTCTTGATCTTGCCGGCGTCCACCGCCGCCTTCAGCACTTCCATCTGCCCGGAGAACAGGAAGTCGGCATTCGGATCGGCCGACGAGCCCTTGATGAAGACGTAGTTGCCTTCGGGCTTGACCTTGAACACTTCGGCGGCCTGCATGCGGCCCACTTCCTTGTTGTCGAAGGTCAGGTAGAAGACGTCCTTGTTCTCGATCAGGCGGTCATAGCCGACCACCGGGATGCCTTCGGCGAGCGCCTTCTCGACGGCCGGGCCGATGGCCGAGGCGTCCTGCGACAGGATGATGAGCGCGTTGGCGCCCTGGCTGATCAGGCTCTCGACGTCGGTCAGCTGCTTGGCCGCGGAGGACTGCGCGTCGGCCGAGATGTACTTGTCGCCGGCCGCCTCGATGGCCGCCTTCATTGCCGCCTCGTCGGTCTTCCAGCGCTCCTCCTGGAAGTTCGACCAGGACACGCCGATCACCTTGCCCTTGGCTTCGGCGACGGCCGACAGCGACAGAGTCATGGCGACACCCGCCAGGATGGCGGTCGTAAACTTCTTCATGATTTCCTCCCTGCGCCCTCGGGCGCGCTGCTTTTGCCATAGCCCTTGGAGAAGCTCTTTTTTTTCGAGCCTCGAAAAAATACTGTCTCAACGGTCGACCGGTGTCAACCGCATTTCAACTGGCCTCCCTATTTTTTTCGGAACACGAAATAAATAAAGACATTTGGTTTGGCTTCTGTCACAATCAATAATGCGTGAGAGTCAGCCTGCCCTCCGGTCACCATGGCGACTCTTCGCCGGGAGGAAGCGAACTCATGTCGGTCGGAATTCGTCACGACGATCTCAGGAAGCGCAACCGCGCCATGGTCATTTCCGCGGTGCGCCGCGCCGGCCAGCCGTCGCGCACCGAGATCGCGGCGACGACCGGCCTCAGCCATTCGACCATCTCCACCATTTCCTCCGACCTCATCGCCGAAGGCATTCTGGCTGAATCGAAGGGCAGCGAGCCGGCGCTCCTGAAGCGCGGCAGGCCCCAGGTCGGCCTGGCGCTCGACCCCGGCGCCGCGACCATCGTCGCGGTGGTGCTCTCCCTCAACAGCCTTTCGGCCGCCGTCATCGACTATGCCGGCAACACCATCGTCGCCGAGACCCGCCGCCTCGTCACCCAGCGCATGCAGGCCGAAGCCCTGGTCGAGGAGTGCATCGGCATCGTCCGCAGGCTGACCGAACGTTGCGGCGAGGCCGCGGGCCCGGTCCTGCGCATCGCCGTGGCCGTCCAGGGCGTCACCGATTCCGGGTCGCGCAAGCTGATGTGGTCGCCCATCACCCCGCACGACGACATTCCCTTCGCCGACCGGCTGGAGCAGGAATTCGGCGTGCCGGTGACGGTCGAGAACGACTGCAACATGATCGCCGAGGCGCTGCGCTGGCGCGACCCCTCGCGCTATCGCGACGACTTCATCGCCATCCTGCTCTCGCACGGCATCGGCATGGGGCTGGTCGTCAAGGGCGAGCTCTTCACCGGCACCCAGTCCTCGGGCGCGGAATTCGGCCACATGATCCATCGTCCGGACGGCGCGCTTTGCCGCTGCGGCCGGCGCGGCTGCATCGAGGCCTATGCCGGCAACTACGCGATCTGGCGCAACGCCAGGCTCGGCGACGAGAACGCCGAGCCGCTCGCCGACCTCTCGGACGAGGACATCATCGCCCTGGCCGATGCCGCCCGCGACCATGACGGGCCGGAGCGGGAGGCCTTCCGCAAGGCGGGCGAGGCGATCGGCTTCGGCCTCGGCTCCATGTTCGCGCTCTTCGACCCGGCCCCGCTCGCCTTCGTCGGCGTCGGCGCCACCGCCTTCGACGTCATGGAGCCATATGTGCGGGCCGCGATCGCCAAGACGGCGGGCGGCACCCACTCCAGGGCGATCTCCTTCGACACCATGCCCAACGAGGTGCCGCTCATCCGCGAAGGCTGCATGATGCGCGCCCTGCTCTATGTCGACGACGAGATATTCGCGCCCGGTACGGCCCTTCGCCGCGCCCAGGCGGGCGTCGCCTGACCGTCCCTGCCCGGTCAGGCGCTGGGTCACCGCGAACTGTTCCTCTTCTTGCCCCAGGTGGAAACAAAGGCCGCGGCGCGCAGCAAGAGCACCGACAATATCGCCGCCACGAAGGGCCACTGCAGCGGGTTCGGTTCGGGCGTCGGGCGATGGAAGCTCAGGAAATGCATGAACAGGAAGTAGGCCGTGTGCGCCAGGGCGAGCCCCCACAGCACCGTTGCGCCGTTCTGCAGGAACTTCCAGACCGAGGTGCCGAGCAGGCGGATCGACCGGTCGTTCGAGGTGAACATGAGTATGAGCGCATAGGCCAGCGCGGCAATGCCGATCAGGTTGGCAAGCCCGAAGCCCTGCTGGAACATCACGTACTCGCCCGTCTGCGGGATGATCTCGTAGCCGAAAAGCCGCGCGAAATCCCACTCGACCCAGCCGCCGAGGATGATGACCGTATGCACGGCCGCCAGAAGGGTCGCGTAGATGCCGGTTTCGCGCCGATAGGCCACCGCCCTGAGCAACACCGGCCACAGGCGCGCCGCTGGGCCCATCGACATGGTGATCACCAGGAGCGCCAGCGACGCGTCCGCGAATGCGCGGTTCCACCGGTGCATCGGGCTCCACTGCCCGTGAACGACGGCGAACCCATAGATCAGCGCCGCCGAAAGGCCGATGACGACGACATGGCGAAGCAGCATCCGGCGCCAGGCAAGAGGGACGAGGCCGGCGCGGACGGGAGCGGCGGGGATGTCGGTCACTTGGGATACTCCAGTTGCGTTGGGCCAGCGGCATCCGCGCGACGAGCGCGCAGCTCGTGCCATGAAGCGATGGCGAGGAGCGCTATGCCGAGCGCGGAAATCAATGGGCGGATCGGGTCGAACCACATCAGCAGGAATTCGCCCCCGAACAGAAGCATGAGGATCTTGTTGCAGGTCGGGCAGGCGATGCCGATGAAGCCCGTGACGCCGCCTATCCCCGCGCGGCGTGCCGAGCAGACGGGGCGCCGAACGGCGATGTAGAGCCCCGACAACGCCGACATGACCACCAGGGCGGGCAATTCCCAACCCGCGACGGCGGTCATCCGGACAAAGAACGGATTGTCCCAGAGTGCCGAAACGGTTCCGAGCGCGGCGAAGGTCAGCGCGGCCGTGGCTGCGCCCTTCAGGATGGCGCGGCCGTGCCAACCGATGGCGGTTCCGCGCCCCAAGGCAATGATGCGGGCATTCATGTCGGATCTGCTCCATGTCTGCCGGGCGGCAATTCGCAGCCGCCCGGCGAGGACCTCAGGGGTGACCGTCGTATCAGCCGGCCTGCGGGGCGGGCCCGCTGCCGCTGGCGACCTCGTGGGTGTGGGGTTGGGTCGGGTCGCCCAGCACGAGTATGGGAGACTGGCTGGGCACCCGGTCGTACAGATCGATGATGTCCTGGTTCATCAGGCGGACGCAGCCGCTCGAAACCGCCTTGCCGATGGTCCAGTACTCCGGCGTTCCGTGGACGCGGTACAGCGTATCGACCTTGCCCTGGAAGACGTAGAGGGCCCGCGCTCCCAGCGGGTTCGTCAGGCCGGGCGGCATGCCTCCCCGGTCGGCGCTCCACTGGGCGAGATTTGGCTGACGCGCGATCATCTCGTCCGGCGGCGTCCACTTCGGCCATTCCTGCTTCCAGCCGATACGGCCCCTGCCCGCCCAGGTGAATCCGGCCCGGCCAAGTCCGACGCCGTAGCGCATGGCCTTGCCGCCCGGCTGGACGAGGTGAAGGTAGAAATTCTCCGTATCGACGACGAGCGTTCCGACCGGCTCCTCGGTGACGTAGTCGACCTGCCGCCGATAGAAGCGGCTCGGCACCTTTTTCAGGTCGACCGCGGGAATGGGGAACCGCTCGTTCGGGAGCGGGCCGTACATCGCCAGGGCATTGGCGTCGGCGACCGGCGCCGGTTCGACCGGCGCCTTTGCCACCGGCGCGGCCGATTCCTGGGTGCTGACGCAGCCGGACACCACGAGGGTCCCCAGGCTCGCCGCGCCGGTGAGAAAGCGTCGGCGGCTCAATGCCGGGCCGTCGCCCGCGATGGGCTCCGCGGCGCTGGTTTCTATTGTGTCTGTGTTCATTAGGCAGTCTCCTGGACTCATTTCTTTCATTCAGGGCGACACGGGGTCAGGGAGGTCGGCCCCGGTCGTGGTCATGCGAATGCAACCATTGGCACCGATCAGCCGATCGATGACGGCGCATGCGCGCTTGGCACGATCCGGCATTTCGCGGCGCAATTGCCACGCGAAGGCGGGCGGGCGGCGACGGGCGGGTTCGGGAGGTCATCCTCTTCCCCTTCGCAGCTGATTTCGAACGGCTTCGTCGGCGTCGACCGAGGAGCGATCGGCTGAAAATCAGGCAGCGATGGGTGGCCGTAACAGCGACGCGGTTGACCCGACGCGCAGCAAGAGATCTGGTAGCAGCATCAGAGCCGCGGCACGGAACGGCGCGGCAGGCTCGACATGGGTCAGCCAGGCAGGGCATTCGCCCAGGCAGTGCAGGCTGGCGAGGCTTTCGGCCGACAATTCGACGGTGCAGCGGTCCGGGGACGGCAAGCACTCGTCGGCAATGGCGGTGATTTCCGCCTGCGCGGGCACCTTCGGCAGCTCGATTGAAAAGTTCACGCCTTCGGCCGCTGCCCGTTCGAGGGACAGTCCGTTCAGGATGGTGACCACCACCAGGAAAATGGCCGAGAGCAAGTTACGCACGGTGCCCCAGCTAGCATGAAAAGTGGCAATTTTGAGTATTTCCCCAATCAAAAAATTGTCATCTCAAGAACATCCGCTACGGTCACCATCACGGAATCGTTGCGGGAGATGTGGATATTGTTTTGAGCATAAAGCATACAGTAACGGGAAGATTCGAATTTATATTCATGACAGCGTCAGGACAAACGCGTCGAACTGCGGCGATTTGAGCACCACAAAGGGCTGGAATGGCATGGCGGCGCAGAGGGCGCCACGCGTCCGTGCGACAGCGCCGGTGCCTCGCCCGAACGCTCCGGGCGCGCGAAGCGCGCCCGCTGTGACATTAGGACACTGGCCAAGGCTGATCGTCCAGCCGACGCCATGCCGGCCGCTCCGGGACGGCCGTCAGTCTTCCCGGATGGCGTAGCCGGCGCCGCGGATGGTGCGGATCACGTCCGGCATGCGGCCGTTGTTGACGGCCTTGCGCAGGCGCCCGACATGCACGTCGACGGTGCGCTCGTCGATGTAGATCGTCTCGCCCCAGACATTGTCGAGCAACTGGCTGCGCGAGAACACGCGGCCGGGATGGCGCATCATGAATTCGAGCAGGCGGAACTCCGTCGGCCCGAGCTTGATCTCGCTCTTCTTGCGATAGACCCGGTGCGACTCGCGGTCGAGCACGATGTCCCCGACCTTGAGCACCGAAGACAGCACCTCGGGCTTGGCGCGGCGCAGCAGCGCCTTCACCCGCGCCATGAACTCCGGGGTCGAAAACGGCTTCACCAGGTAGTCGTCGGCGCCGGTGGAAAGCCCGCGCACCCGGTCGCTCTCCTCGCCGCGCGCCGTCAGCATGATGATCGGCAGCCGTTCGGTTTCGGGGCGCATCCTCAGCCGCCGGCAGAGTTCGATGCCGGAAAGTGCCGGCACCATCCAGTCGAGCACCAAAAGGTCCGGCACGTTTTCCTGCAGCCTCAGTTCGGCCTCGTCGCCGCGCGTCACCACTTCCACCTGGTAGCCCTCGGCCTCGAGGTTGTAGCGCAGCAGCACGCCGAGGGGCTCTTCGTCCTCGACGACCATGATCTTGGGAGCGATCATCGTCAGTACCTTGTCCTGGCGCACGGCCCGGTTCGGACCATGCGCTGATTTAACCTGTGCAGCGCCCCCGCGCCAAACGCATGCGGTTGCGGAAGATGTCAGGCCGAGACGGGCGACGTGGTTTCGTCGACCTTCGGCCGATTGAGCGGCAGCTGCGTGCCGGTGACCACGAAATAGGCGTTCTCGGCGATGTTGGTGACATGGTCGCCGATGCGCTCGAGGTTCTTGGCGCAGAACAGGAGGTGCGTGCAGGCGGTGATGTTGCGCGGATCCTCCATCATGTAGGTCAGGAGTTCGCGGAACACGGCCGTGTACTGGACATCGACCTTCTGGTCGTCCGCGCGCAGGTTCTTGAGGCCTTCGGCGTCGCGCGCGACATAGAGGTCGACCACGCCGCGCACCTGGCCGAGCACCAGCTGCGCCATGGCGTCGATCGAGTGCGAAAGGTTGCGCGGCATCGCCGACTGGCCGACGGCGCCCACCCGCTTGGCGATGTTCTTGGCGAGATCGCCGATGCGCTCGAGGTCGCCCGCCATGCGGATCGCGCCGACCACGGCACGCAGGTCCTGCGCCATCGGCTGGCGCTTGGCGATCAGCGTGATCGCGCTGTTGTCGAGATCGCGCTGCCTGGCGTCCATGATGGTGTCGTCGGCGATGACGTTCTGCGCCAGCGGCTGGTCGGACGAAAGCAGCGCGCGGATGGCGTTCGCCACCATCGTGGCCGACAGGTCGCCCATGTCGCGGATAACCTGGTCGACGTGCTGGAGTTCCTCGTCGAAGGACCGGACTGTGTGCTCGCCCATGATCGTATCCTCGTCTTTGTGATCGGAGCGGCGTTCACTCAGCCGAAGCGGCCGGTGATGTAGTCCTGCGTCCGCTTGTCGTCGGGGTTGGTGAACATCTTGTCGGTCGGGCCTTCCTCGACCAGGTAGCCGAGATGGAACATCGCCGTCCGCTGCGACACGCGCGCCGCCTGCTGCATCGAGTGGGTCACGATGACGATGGTGAAGTTCTCGCGCAGCTCGTCGATCAGCTCCTCCACCTTGGCGGTGGCGATCGGATCGAGCGCCGAGCACGGCTCGTCCATCAGGATGACCTCGGGCGACACGGCGATGGCGCGGGCGATGCACAGCCGCTGCTGCTGGCCGCCGGAAAGGCCGGTGCCGGCTTCGTGCAGGCGGTCCTTGACCTCGTTCCAGAGCGCTGCCCGCTGCAGGCTCTTCTCGACGATCTGGTCGAGATCGGCCTTGGACTTGGCGAGGCCGTGGATGCGCGGGCCGTAGGCGACGTTCTCGTAGATCGTCTTCGGGAACGGATTGGGCTTCTGGAACACCATGCCGACGCGGGCGCGCAGCTCGACCACGTCGATCTTGGGATCGTAGATGTCCTCGCTGTCGAGGGTGATCTTGCCGCCGACGCGGGCGCTGTCGATGGTGTCGTTCATGCGGTTGAGGCAGCGCAGGAAGGTCGACTTGCCGCAGCCCGACGGGCCGATCAGCGCGGTGACCTGGTTCTCGCGCACGTCCAGGTCGACGCCGAAGAGCGCCTGCTTCTCGCCGTAGTGCACGGTCACCTTGTCGCCGCGCATCTTGATGAGTTCGTTGGGTCTGTTCATCTCGGCGTTCACCGCGTTTTCGAGGGTTTTCTCGCTCATGATGTTCATAGAGGGGTGCTCCTTGTCCACGCCTACCAGCGCCGCTCGAAACGCCGCCTGAGAACGATGGCGACGATGTTCATGGCCATGAGGAAGACCAGCAGGATGATGATGGCGCCCGACATGCGCTCGACGAAGGCGCGTTCGGCCTCGTTCGCCCACATGTAGATCTGCACCGGCAGCGCCGTCGCCGGGTCGAAGGGGGTTCTCGGATAGTCGGCCACGAAGGCCACCATGCCGATGAGCAGCAGCGGTGCCGTCTCGCCCAGCGCGCGCGCCAGGCCGATGATCGTGCCGGTCAGGATGCCGGGCGCGGCCAGCGGCAGCACGTGCTGGAACACCATCTGCATCTTCGAGGCGCCGAGGCCGAGCGCGGCCGAGCGGATCGACGGCGGCACGGCGGCAAGGGCTGCGCGGGTGGCGATGATGATCGTCGGCAGCGTCATCAGCGTCAGCACCAGGCCGCCGACGAAGGACGCCGAGCGCGGCAGGCCGAGGAAATTGATGAACACGGCGAGGCCGAGCAGGCCGAAGACGATCGACGGCACCGCGGCGAGGTTGTTGATGTTCACCTCTATCAGGTCGGTGAAGCGGTTCTTCTTGGCGAATTCCTCGAGATAGATCGAGGCGGCGACGCCGATGGGCAGGGCGAGCAGGAGCACGATCCCCATCATGAAGAACGAGCCGATGATGGCCACTCCCAGGCCCGAGCTCTCGGGACGGCTGGAGGCGCCGAAGCTGAACAGGCCGGTGTTGAAATGCTCGCTGATGGCGCCTTCGGCCTTGAGCTTGTTCATCCACTCGACCTGTTGGTCGGAAACCTTGCGGCGGCTTTCCGGCACGCTGAGGTCGATCTGGCCCTTGTAGGCCGAGTCCATGTTCGCCGCGGCGAGGATGTCGACGTCGCGCGTGGTGCCGATCACCGAGGGGTCGGCCGCCACGATGGCGCGGAGCTGCACCCGCGAGCCCTCGGACAGGAATCCCTTGAGCTTGCGCACCGCGGCGCGGTCCTTGGGGTCGATGCCGAGCTTTTCGATCAGCGCGTTCTCGGCGAGCTTGGGATAGTTGGCCGTGACCAGCACGTCCGGATCGGTGGCCCGCTTGTTGTCGGGGTCGATGATCTTCTCGTCGAAGGTGATCGGCAGCGTCACCGTCGTCTGCCAGAAGGCGGTGTAGCCCTTGGTCACGATCGAGGTGAGCATGATCGCCAGGAACGCCAGGCCGACGGCGATCGCCAGCACGCCGTAGAGGCGGAACCGGCGTTCGGCGGCGTAGCGCTTCCTGAGGCCGATGTCGCGGCGCGCGGGCGCGGTCGAACTGGTCAGCGTATCGAGCGAAATATCGGTCATTCGTACTGCTCCCGGTACTTCCGGACGATGTAGAGCGCGACGATGTTCATCACCAAGGTCAGCGCGAACAGCGTGATGCCGAGCGCGAAGGCGACGAGCGTCTGCGGGGTGTTGAACTCGAGGTCGCCCGTCAGCTGGTTGACGATCTTGACGGTGATGGTCGTCATCGCCTCGAACGGGTTGAGCGTCAGGTTGGCCGCCACGCCGGCCGCCAGCACCACGATCATCGTCTCGCCGATGGCGCGCGAGGCGGTGAGCAGGATGGCGCCGACGATGCCCGGCAGCGCGGCCGGGAGGACGACGCGCTTGATGGTCTCTGAGCGCGTGGCGCCGAGGCCCAGCGAACCGTCGCGCAAGGCGCGCGGCACCGCCGTGATGATGTCGTCGGAGAGCGACGAGACGACCGGGATCAGCATGACGCCCATCACCAGGCCGGCGGTCAGGATCGACTGCGCCTGGATGAACGGCGCGCCGCCGGCAAGGGCAGCGCTGATGTCGCGCAGGAACGGTCCGAGGGTCACCAGCGCGAAGATGCCGTAGACGATGGTCGGGATGCCGGCGAGCAGCTCAAGCGCCGGCTTGACCAGCGCGCGCACCCTGGGGGCGGCGTATTCGGACATGTAGACGGCCGACATCAGCCCGATGGGCACCGCGACCAGCAGCGCCACGAAGGCGATGTAGAGCGTGCCGGCGAGAAGCGGGATCAGGCCGAACTGGCCCTCCGCGCCACCGGCGCCGGCGGCTGCGAAGCGCGGATCCCAGACCGTTCCGAAGAAGAAGCTCATCGGCGGCACCTTCTCGAAGAAGGAAATGGTCTGGAACAGCATCGACAGCACGATGCCGATCGTGGTCACGATCGCGATGGTGGAGGCGCCGACCAGGCCCCAGAGCATGATCTTTTCGACGTTGTTACGCGCCCGGGTGCGCGGGCTGATCCGGCTCAGCCCGTAGATCGAGCCGACCAGCGCCAGGCCGATGGAGACGATCGCGGAAATCAGGTTCAGCCGGTCGGCGGTGCGGTTGGCCTCGACCGCGATCGGGATCATGTAGTCCTGCGTGTCGGGCGCCAGCGCGACGCCCTTGGCCGAGAGCATCGGCTGCAGTTCGGCGAAGGTCGCGGGCAGCGCCGCCCGCTCCTTGTCGTCGAGGCGGTCGAGCCCGCTGGCGAGGCTCTTCACCAGCCCGGCGGCCAGGTCCTCATGCGCCACCGTGCCGTCGGCGACGTCGGCGGGAAGCGCGGCATGGACGAAACTGTTGAGATAGGCGTTGGCGCCTACGTCCCAGGAGGCGAGGAAGATCACCGCCGGCACGACGCCGGTCAGGAACGCCCACCAGCCGTGATAGTGCGGCCGCGAATGCGCCTTGACCGTCCCGTCGTCCTGAGCGACGGCGCGCTGCCGGCCGATCACGAACGCAGCCAGGCCTATGGCAAGCACGATGGCGAAAACGATCAGGAAGGACATGGGCCAGCCTCGGTGGATTCAGATCGCTATGCCGAACGGGACAGCCGGCGGAATATTCCATGGGGCGCCGGCTTTTTCCGGCGCCCCATGGCAGTTCATCACATGGTCTTGCCGGCCGCGAAGGCGTCGCGCTGCGCGGCGCGCTCGGCGTCCGGAGCGGCGACCAGGCCGTAGTCGGCGAGCGGGCTTTCCGGGCCGACCATCTGATCGTCGAGGAAGAACTCGACATATTCCTTCAGGCCGGGGATGACGCCGAGATGCGCCTTCTTCACATAGAAGAACAGCGGACGCGACACCGGATACTCGCCCTTGGCGATGGTCTCGACCGAAGGCGTCACGCCGCCGACCGTGGCGACCTTCAGCTTGTCGGCGTTGTTTTCGTAGAAGGCCAGGCCGAACACGCCGACGCCGGTCTTGTTCGAGTCGATGCGGGCCAGCGTCTCGGAATAGTCGCCGTCGATGTCGACGGCCTTGCCGTCCTTGCGGACCGCCTTGCAGGCGGCCTCGGCGGCCTTGTCGTCGAGGCCCGAAGCCTTGCCGGCTTCGACGCCGCCGAGCTTCTTGCAGCCGGCGACCAGCAGCTTCTCCTCGAACACTTCACGGGTGCCGTGCTTCTCGCCCGGGATGTAGGCGGCGATGTCCCAGTCGGGCAGGTTCGGGTTGACCTGGTTCCACTTGGTGTTGGTGTTGTCGACCAGCTTGCCGTCGACGACGATCTTGGCGGCCAGCGCCTTGTAGACGTCTTCCGGCGTCAGCGCCCAGTCCGGGCCGTTGATGTCGGTCGCGAAGACGATGCCGTCATAGCCGATCTTCACTTCCTGGATGTCCTTGACGCCGGCGTCCTGGCAGGACTTGACCTCGTCCTTCTTCATCGGCCGCGACGAGTTGGCGATGTCGATGGTGTTCTCGCCCACGCCCTTGCAGAATTCCTTGATGCCGGCGCCCGAACCGCCGGACTCGACCACCGGCGTCTTGAACTTGGTGAAGGTCTCGCCGAACTGCTCGGCAACGATCTTGGCATAGGGCAGAACGGTCGACGAACCGGCGATCTGGACCTGGTCGCGAGCCGAGGCGTAGCCTACCGAGGCGGCGAACGCGAGGGCCGCAGCCGACGCGGTGAGAAGAGCTTTTTTCATGGGGCCTGCTCCTGTTGGAGTATCTCGTTCGACGCCTTCCTTCGGCGCCCGGTGAGCCAATAGCCCCCCTCTATTACAGTTGGATGACAGTTATGTGTCACCCCTGTAACGGTCGCTGTGCATGGCGGCCAAGGCTTTGTGCGGCCGGTCCTTTGCCGGCGCGAGGCAAACTACAGACGGCGCACGAATGCAAGCCGCCTACCTAAAGGCAGGCAGCCGTTTCGCATCCCATTCCGTCACATTTCCACAGCTTGGGCTCGCCGGGGCCCAGGGCCGGCTCACACCGCGCCGCGGCGTTCCTCGTCCTGCCACGACCAGCGTTCGATCTTTTCGAGCAGCGCCCGCGGGCTGATCGGCTTGGGCAGGTAGTCGTCCATGCCGGCTTCGAGGCAGCGCTCCTTGTCGCCCTTCAGCGCGTGCGCCGTCACGCCGATGATCGGCACGCGGACGCCTGTGCCCTGCTCCAGCCTGCGGATCTCGCCCGTTGCCTCGAGCCCGTTCATCTCCGGCATCGACACGTCCATCAGGATGAGGCGGGGCCGGCGCTCGCCATAGGCGGCGACGGCGCGGCGGCCGTTGCCGACGATCTCGAAGCTCAGGTTGGTCTCCGCCAGGATCTGGCTGAACACCAGCTGGTTCACCTCGTTGTCCTCGGCCACGAGGATGTCGAGCCCGTCCTCGCCGGCCGGCCGCTGGCCATGGCGCAGCCGCTTCACATTGGCCGCGGGAGCAGCCGCTTCCTTCGCCGGCAGCGTGGCCGCGGCGGCCTCGACCGGCGTGAACCTCGCCCCCCTGCGGCGCTGTATGGTCGCCACCAGCGCCTCGAGCAGCGCCGAGGACCGCGCCGGCTTGATCAATTGCGCGTCGATGGCGAGGTCGTTGTAACCCGGCCCGGACAGCGACTGGTCGACCGAGGTCAGCATGACGATCGGCGTCTCGGCGAGCCCCGGCATGCGCCGCACGATGCGCGCCATCTCGGCCCCGGTCATGCTCGGCATCTGGTAGTCGAGCACCACGCAATCGACCTTGATGCCCCGCTCATGCGCCGCATCGAGCACCCGCAGGCCCTCGTCGCCGCTGCGCGCCGCGCAGCTGTCGAAGCCCCACGACGCCATCTGCTCGGACAGGATGGTCCGGTTGACGGCGTTGTCGTCGACGATCAGCACCCGCGCCCCGCTGACGTCGATGAGCGCCGCCGGACGCGATTCGATCTCCGGCGCATCGGGCAGCACCAGCGAGAACCAGAAGGTGGAGCCCGCACCCTCGATGCTCTCCACGCCCATCTGCCCGCCCATCATCTCGACCAGCCGCGAGGTGATGGCGAGGCCCAGCCCCGTGCCCTCGTGCCGGCGCGTCGACGAGGAATCGACCTGGCTGAACTTCTCGAACACCAGCTTGAGCTTGCTTTCGGGGATGCCGATGCCGGTGTCGGCGACGGCGATGCGCAGCCTGGTCCGGTCGTCTTCGCTGCTGCCGGTCACGTCCACCAGCACATGGCCGGAATCGGTGAACTTCACCGCATTGCCGATGAGGTTGGTGATGATCTGCCTGATGCGCCCGACATCGCCGACATAGCAGTGCCGCAGGTCGGGCTGCATGCGCACGATCAGCTCGAGATCCTTCTCCTTGGCGCGCGTCGACATCAGCGTCGCCACGTCCTCGACCGCTTCCGACAGGTTGAAGGGCGTGGGGTCGAGCACCAGCTGCCCGGCATCGATCTTCGAGAAATCGAGGATGTCGTTGATGATGGTGAGCAGCGCATTGCCCGACTTGACGATGATGTCGGTGAAGGCGCGCTGCTTGGGGTCGAGGTCGGATTTCGCCAGCAGTTCGGCCATGCCGAGCACGCCGTTCATCGGCGTGCGGATCTCGTGGCTCATGTTGGCGAGGAATTCCGACTTGGCGCGGTCGGCGAGCACGGCCCTTCGCTGAGCCTCCTCCAGCTCCCGTTCGCGCTGCTTGAGCTCGGTGATGTTGGTGGTCGAGCCGATCAGGTAGAGCGAGCCGTCGGAGGCCATCATCGCGCTCTTGCGGGCGAACTGGTGGCGGGTCGAGCCGTCTGGCTGTGTCGCCGTCTCCTCGATCTCGAGGGTGGAGCCCGTCCGCATCACCTTGCGGTCGGCCTCCATGAAGGCCTCGCCCTCGGGGCCGAAGATTTCGGCGTCCGTCCTGCCGATCGCCTCTTCCTTGGAATGGCCGGTGAGCTCGCACCATCCCTGGTTGACATACATGAGTCTGAGATCGTCGCGCTTGGCGTAGATCGACACCGGCACGTTGTCGATCAGGCTGCGGAACACCTCGTTCTCGCGCATGCTGTCCTGCAGCGCGCGCTCGCGCTGCTTGAGCTCGGTGATGTCGACGCGGACGCCGATGAAGGTTCCGTCCGCCAGCCTCTGGTCGAAGATCTGGTACCAGCGGCCGTCCGGGTTGCGCCTTTCGCGCACCGTCTGGGTGGCGTGGTAGCGGCCCGCCATGCCCTCGACCCAGGCCTCCGGGTCGGCGTCGTAGAGGCCGTCCAGCGCCGCGTCGCCGGTGTCGCGGTAGTAGCCGTGGCGTTGCGCCAGAAGCAGGCTCTCGCGCAGCGAGCTGCCCTCCACCATGGCCGGGGCCAGCGCCGGCAGCGCCTGTTTCAGCTTCCGGTTGGCGAGCACGAAACGGTCGTGGCGGTCGTAGATGACGACGCCGGCCGGCAGCGATTCCAGCACCTCGGCCAGCCGCCGCCGCGCCTCCTCGGCTTCCGTCTCGCGCCGCTTCATCTCGCTGACGTCGTAGTAGGAAACCAGGCGCTTGCCGCCGGAAAGCGCTGTCACCGAATAGATCATCGTGTAGCCGTCGGCGCGGCGGAACTCGCGCGGCGCCACGTCGCCGGCGCGGATTTCGTCCTCGCGACGGGCGACATAGGCCTCCCATTCGCCGTCGGCGATGTCGTAGACGCCGTTATGGCGGTTGATGTCCATCAGCGCGCGGAACCGGCAGCCCAGGGCAACCTGTTCTTGGGTCACCTTCCAGATGCCGTAGAATGCCCGGTTGATGAACTGCACCTTGAGGTCGCCGTCGACCAGCACGACGCCCATCGTCATGGATTCGATGGTGCGCTCGAGGTCGGCGTGAGGCAGGTTCACCTCATGGCCGTCCGCTGCAACGGGCCGGCCGTTCGTTCCCGTCGGGCCGCCGGCCCGCTCGTCCGCCGGCACGTCGCCGTCCGGCCCAAGGTCTTTCCGCATCCCCGTCTGCCCTGCATGCAAGGGCGGGCGCGCTCCTCCGCACACCGCCGCGGCAACCATGCCGCAGAAGCACTAACGATCGATTAACCTTAATTTGGACCGCAAGCCGGCTTGCCGCCGTCAGTCGTCGTTGGCGGCGTTGAGTTCCTCGGGCCTCATTCCGCCATTGGGCTCCTTGAGGATCAGCGAGGCGGCCATGATCAGCCGGCGCGATTTCAGCAGCGGCGAGATCGAGGCCTGCACGTCTGGCATGCGCGGATTGCGCTCGTGGGCGGCGACCGCCGCCTCGTCGGCATAGAGCTCGTTGACCATCACCTTGTTGGCGATCGGCGTGCCGTCGCGCTCCACCGGCTTGATCACCTCGAAACGCAGGCAGCCCGGCTCCTCCTGCAGCGTCGCCCGCGCATGTTCCGAGATCAGGTCGATGAACTGTTCTTCGGCCCCGTCCAGCGTCTCGAACTCGACGATGATGGTCATTTCAGACAAGCGCGGTTCCCTTCTGCTCGAACCGGCGGTCGATCCGCCCGTTGGGTGCGCAGCCTCGCCCTGCGCCTCCGGATGAGGCTATGACAAGGCGGAAAGAATGAAAAGGCTGGAAGGTCTCGCAACGCACCGGCGGGCTGAAGGGTTGTGCACCCGCCGGGCGTTGCCGAAGACGCGCACTCGATACACTGCGCAAAGGGATGGTGCGGGAGCGATGGTGAACGATCGGTGAAGAGGCGCCGCCGAATTGGATTTTTCCCGCCTCCGGCGATGGAACCATGGCCCGGCTGCGGAGTTCACCTCAGGCGCAGCCGAGCGTGGTCTTTGTTCCTTTCAGCCGCGCTCGCCAGGGCCTGTCGCCTGCCCCGCGGCAGGCCCTGGACGCAGAAATGCTGGGTTTCCAACAATTGAATACAACCCAGGGTGACTCGACATCCGAGCGGTTGTGGAGCAATCTTCGCCTGGAAATAGAAAAGCGGCACCATGCAACCGTCGCGATTGGGAGGCAGGTCGATGCAATCGGCTATGGCCCGTGTTGTCCTCGAAACGGACGGCCTGACAATCCCGGCTCATCTCGACATATGCGTAACGGCTCTCGCGACGTCGCCCGATCGGAGGATCGGCGCGGCGGCGTAGGACGCCTGGTCTCCGAGACGACGCGCAATCGAGCGCGCGGTGCAGCCTTCTATTGATACGTGCAGGCGCATACCGAAAGGCAGATAACCAGGTAACCCCTTGGGAGAAGACTATGGAGCACGTACTTTTCACCCGGCCTAACTCCCCGATTTATCCCGCTGACCTCAACCTCATCCAGCGCGTGTTCGACCAGATCTGCATCGACCGCGGCGAGGACCCGAGTTCCGTGTGGGCAACCGAAATTGCCAGGACATTGATCTCCCTCTATCGGTCCGGTGTGCGCGACGAAGGCATGCTCCTGGCCAGCGTGCCGCGCTTCAGGGCGAAGACAGCGGCCTGACCCCTTCCCTTCCACCGATCAAGGCATGACAGCCGGAGGCGACCGTCTCCGGCTCTCATGCTTGCAAGCCCCATCGGCCCGCGGCCGGGTCCGTTTCCGGGCAGGCTGCCCGTTGCCGGCGCTGCGGAATCCCCGATAATTGTCGTGCACGTTGCGTCGCCGGGATGGACGATCCCCGCCGCAGGACCGACAATGCCGCACGTCAGTCCACGGGAATCACCGGCAAGGCCGGCAGGGGCGACAGATGGATCGGCTCGCAACGATGGTCGTCGCGATCGTTGCCGCTCTTGCCGCCGGAGCGCCGGCCGAGGGCGCCGAGCGCACCGCGGCCGTTCGCTGCTCGTCTCCCCAGGTCAGCACGGCGTGGCGGCACTTTACGGGCGCTGGCCGCGGATCGCCGCCGACTATGTCACCACGATGATGCGCTATCGGACGGCGGCGGAATACGAGGGCCTCGAGCCGCAGTCCTATCCCTTCATCCTCGTCGACCGGCCGCCCTATGGCGGCCCGTGGACATGGACCGCGGCCAACGGCTCGCACATCCGCCGCCTGCGCGACGGTTCGTTGCGGATCAGCCTCACCGACCGTCTCGGCAACTGGTTCGTCGAGATCTTCTGCACGGATGCCGGCTGGCCGGTCTTCTCCTGCAGCGACGGCGTCGACCGCATCGCCGCGGCACCCGATCCTGGCGTGCTGATGGTCGACGGCCTCGAGTTTTCGAGAAAACTCCCGGCGAACGCCCCCTGAACCGGCGGGCCTAACCGCGGCGAGGCGCCCCCGCCGCATCGCGCGGCGGGGCCGGTCTCAGGTCAATGGGTATAGAGATAGGCGGAGGTCAGCACCACGGCCACCAGCACCAGTATGACGATCCACCCCTTGAGGGCTTCCCTGTATCCGGCGGCAGCGGCCTTGGCCTGGGCGGTCTGATTGTTGCTCATGATATTCCCTTGTCGGCAAAAGGTCTGGAGACGGCCGCGCGGCCCGGTTCGATGCGCGGTAGCGCTCGAACGCCAGCCACGGCGCAGACGTCGATGAAAAGCCTGTCCTCTCCAACATTTGGCAGCCAGACGGGATCGTCCGGCGTCGCACAGAAGCGGCTAGGAAGAACAGCTGGAGCGGCGGGATTGCATTCGTCGGAATGCCCGCCGATCTAGACCTCGGCCGGAGGGGCGCGCGCCGAAAAGGCGTCGAAGCCGGCGTCGGGCGCCGCGCCGTCGCGCGGCGGCGCAACCGCCAGCCGCGCTAGCCGCAGCGCGTTGTCCCACGCCGCGGCGGCGTAGAGCGCCTTGCCGCCGTTTCCGGTCGCCTTGGGCTCCTGCTGCGGGCCGGAATTGCGAATGGCGCTGAGGCCGCGATCGGGATTGGCCAGGACCGGAAGCACATTGCCGTCCGAGAAGCCGGCCTGCTGGCCATAGGGAACGGCCGTGGGCAGCGGCGAAGGCGCGAGGCTCGGCAGCAGCACCAGCGCCCAGAAAAGCAGCGCCGTCAGCGCGCGCATCAACAAGGCCGCCCGCCAGTCGCGAGCGCCGGATGCGTCGGCGTGGGTGTCCTGCGGTCGGATCGTTGATGTCCCCGTTCCGCCGCCCTTGTCGCATCTGCAGCGGCCGTGTTCAACCGCCCGCGTTCGGATCGGCAGCGGATGCCCCGGAGGACGTCCATAGCTCGAAGGAACTAGACCGCCATCGCGATAGCGCCCGGCCGTCCTGTCTGGCACCATGCGGGCGTGATCCTGGGGATCGCAAGCCAGCGCTTTCGAAGGGCGCCGCAACTCCCGCAACAGGTGCTGGCCATGGCGGATCCGGTCGTGGGTGCAAACCCCGCGACCGGCCGTTCTGTTTTTGGGCGGCGCATTCGACGTCGGCCGCCTACCGCCCACCACAAACGCTGGGTTCGGGCAAAAATCCAAATGAATTCGGGAAGTTGGTACGCCCAAGGGGAATCGAACCCCTGTTTGCGCCGTGAGAGGGCGCCGTCCTGACCGCTAGACGATGGGCGCAGCCGAGAGCCGCGATATAGTCGGGCGTTTCCGAAAAAGCAACAGCCCCGCCGCGGTTATTTGCAGCCGCGCACAGTTCAGCGTTTCGGCTGGATCAGATCCCACAGGTTGCCGTAGAGATCGGCGAAGACGGCGACGGTGCCGTAGGCCTCGCGGCGCGGCGCTTCCCGGAACCTCACGCCCCTTTCGGTCATCAGCGCATGGTCGCGGGCAAAATCGTCGGTTTCGAGGAACAGGAAGACGCGGCCGCCGGTCTGGTTGCCGATGCTCGCCGCCTGCCTGTCGCCGTCCGCCTTGGCGAGCAGCAGCCGCGCGCCCTGCCCTCCGCCGGGCTCGACCGTCACCCAGCGCTTGCCATGGCCGAGATCGACGTCCTCGACGAGCCCGAAGCCGAGCTTTTCCGTGTACCAGGCGGTCGCCTCGTCATAGTCGGCGACGACCACCGCGACGGTGGCGACACGCCGGCCCGGGGCGGCAAAGGCGCTCACTGCGCCTTGACGGCGAACTGGCCGATGATCCGTCGTTCGGCCATGTCGTAGACGAAGATGGTGCGGCTGCCGTCGGCGAGTTCCGCGTCGAGCGAGAGGCGGCCGCCCGAGATCGCCTGCGACACGATCCTGGCGCCGGCGGGCAGGACGATGTCGCCGGTCAGCGGCCCGCCGGCCGGCGTCGGTATGTCGCCGCCGATCACCGGCGTCGCCGTCTGCGCCGTGCGCGATTTGTAGACAAGCGCGCCGGCGACGGCCATAACGGCCACCAGCAGCAGCCCGATATTGATGACGGCAAAGCGGACGAGCTTCCTGCGCACGCGCTCCACTGCGGGATCGAGCGGCTTTTCGTCTTCTTCGTCGTGATATGGGCCGGCCATGGGCAAAACATCCGGAATATTTGCAATGAGCGCATCAGATAGCGAAGAGGCAGGCACATTGATAGTGCTGACGGCCGACTCCGATGCCGCAGGCCAGCGCCTCGACCAGTGGCTGGCCGCGCGGCTCGCCCCCGACCTGTCGCGCAGCCGCGTCCAGGCGCTGATCAAGCAGGGCGCAGTGCGTGTCGCCGGCAGGCCGGTGGACGAAGCCAAGCGCAAGCTCGCGCCGGGCGACGAGATCGCCGTCGAGATGCCGGAGCCCGAGGCCGCCGAACCGCAAGGCGAGGACATCCCCCTCACCATCCTGTTCGAGGACGACGAACTGATCGTCATCGACAAGCCGGCCGGCCTCGTCGTCCATCCCGGCGCCGGCAACTGGAGCGGCACGCTGGTCAACGCGCTGATCCACCATTGCGGCGACAGCCTCTCCGGCATCGGCGGCGTCAGGCGGCCCGGCATCGTCCACCGCCTCGATAAGGAGACGTCAGGCGTCATGGTCGTCGCCAAGACCGATCGCGCCCACAAGTCCCTGTCCGAGGCCTTCGCCGACCACGGCCGCACCGGCGACCTCGAGCGCGCCTATTCGGCGCTCGTGTGGGGAATCCTGCCGCGCATGACCGGCACCATCGACGCCCCGCTCGGCCGCCACGCCGACCGCGTCCGCCGCGCCGTCGTGCCCGAGCACCGCGACGACGCCCGCCATGCCGTCACCCACTACGCCGTCGAGGAGCGCTTCGGCGGGGATCAGGCCGAGTTCACCACCGCCAGCCTGGTCGAATGCCGGCTGGAGACCGGCCGCACCCACCAGATCCGCGTGCACATGGCCCATATCGGCCACCCCGTCGTCGGCGACCCCGACTACGGCCAGGCCTTCCGCACCAAGTCGAACCGCCTGCCCGAGCCGCTGCGGTCCGCCGTCAAGGCCTTCCCGCGCCAGGCGCTGCATGCCCGCCTCCTTGCATTCCGCCACCCTGCCACCCACCTGTTGATGCGGTTCGAGGCCCCGCTGCCTCGCGACATGCGGGAGCTGGTCGAGGGCTTTCGGAATCTCTGAAGGCACGATCAGGAAAGTTGACTGGCATTGTTCACTTTGGCGTGACACACTGTTTCGCGTTGAACAAAAGCTGTCTTTTCCGGTTTTGTTCCTGTATAGAACCCTTGGCGCGATAGGCGTTCGGCAGTCGCGCCACCTGCTCGCCTGGATCAGGGAGCAATTCTCGCAGAGAGGGAGGGCGCTTTATGGCCCAGTCACTACCCAGTATCGTTTCCGGTGAAGGCGGCCTCAGCCGCTACCTGGAAGAAATCCGCCGCTTTCCGATGCTTCAGCCGCAGGAAGAGTACATGCTCGCCAAGCGGTACAATGAGCATGAAGACACCACTGCCGCGCACAAGCTCGTCACCAGCCACCTGCGCCTCGTGGCCAAGATCGCCATGGGCTACCGCGGCTATGGCCTGCCCATCGGCGAGGTGATCTCGGAAGGCAATGTCGGCCTCATGCAGGCCGTCAAGAAGTTCGAGCCGGAGCGCGGCTTCCGGCTGGCCACCTATGCCATGTGGTGGATCAAGGCCTCGATCCAGGAGTACATCCTGCGCTCGTGGAGCCTGGTCAAGATGGGCACCACCGCCAACCAGAAGCGCCTGTTCTTCAACCTGCGCAAGGTCAAGGGCAAGATCCAGGCGCTCGACGACGGCGACCTCAAGCCCGAGCAGATCGCCGAGATCGCCACCCGGCTCAACGTCTCCGAGGCAGAGGTGGTGTCGATGAACCGCCGCCTGTCGGGCGACGCCTCGCTGAATGCGCCGATCCGCGCCACCGAGGGCGAGTCCGGCGAGTGGCAGGACTGGCTCGTCGACGACCACGACAGCCAGGAAGAGATGCTGATCGAGCAGGACGAGCTCGAAAATCGCCGCGGCATGCTGGCGAGCGCCATGTCGGTGCTCAACGACCGCGAGAAGCGCATCTTCGAGGCTCGTCGCCTCGCCGAGGAACCGCTGACGCTCGAGGAACTGTCGGCCGAGTTCGACATCAGCCGCGAGCGCGTCCGCCAGATCGAGGTCCGCGCCTTCGAGAAGGTGCAGGACGCGGTCAAGGCGGCCGCCAAGAAGCAGGCCCAGGCGCTGCGCACCATCGACGCCTGACCACGGGCCTCCGTAGGAAACGAGAAACGCGCCGGCTTGCCGGCGCGTTTTGCATTTCGGCCTTACCGCCGGATGCCGGCAGCCAGAGCAATTCCAGGAAAAGTGCGCAGCGGTTTTCCGTCCGGAATTGCGTCAAAACAAAGAGATAGAACGTTTCCGCGACTCGAAGAAAAGCGGAAACGCTCTACGTCCGCGGCGTCAGTGCTGCGCTCAGGCCTTGCTCGTCAGCTTCACCGCCAGGTCTTCCATGCGCTGGGCCAGCACGCCGAGCGCCCCGATCAGCGCGGAATCGTTCTTGTCGGCCTTGATCAGGGCGTCGTCGCGCGTCTTGCGCAGCGTCAGCACCTCGGTCTCCATGCCCTTGACGCGCTTCTGCAGCTCGTTGAGCTCGTCCATCACCATGATGCCGGCCATCACCGTCAGCCGCTGGTCGCCGATCTCGCCGAACGAGTCCTTGAGATGCATGACATAGCGGTCGAACCGGCTGGCGAGATCGATCAGGTGATCTTCCTGCCCTTCGTCGCAGGCCATGCGGTATTGCTTGCCGTCGATGGTGACCGTGACTTGCGCCATCTCCACCCTACCTGTCCAGGACGGCGCGGATCGTCTCCATCGCCGTCACCAGTCGCCGCGAGACTTCCTTGTTGGCCTCTTCGAGCCGCTCGGCCCTGGCCTCGGAATTGTCGAGTTCCTGCGCCAGTCGCGCGCGGTCGGCATTCATGCGCTGGACCTCGGCCTCGGCTTCGCCGTAGTCCTGCTCTTGATCCAGGCGCGCGCCGACCGCACCTTCCAGCGCGTCGATTGCCCTTCCGAGCCGGCCAATGACTTCCTTGAGTGTCGTTTCCCCGGTCATGGTTCCCGTATGGACCCTCGCCCATCACCGAATCGCGCACGTTTCAGAACGCGTTATGACTGAAACATTAGGCACCGGTTGAACGGGGCGTCAACAAAGCTGTTTGGCCTTTCCCCCGCTAACGATCTTTGCCCGGCGCTCGGAAGGCGGCGACGGCGTGACCTGGCGCCGCAATAAGGAGGCGAAAACGCACCGATTTGTTGACTCAAGCCCTGTGCCTGCTATGTGTCGCCCACCTTTCCGGGGCCTCCGCCGCCCCATTTTTCTCGGGTTATGGGAGAGACGATGTCCTCGCGCGAAAAACACGACCGGATGGCCAACGCGATCCGCTTTCTTTCGATGGATGCGGTCGAGAAGGCCAATTCCGGCCACCCCGGCCTGCCGATGGGCGCCGCCGACATCGCGACCGTGCTCTACACCCGCTTCCTGAAGTACGATCCGGCCAACCCGCACTGGCACGACCGCGACCGCTTCGTGCTGTCGGCCGGCCACGGCTCGATGCTGCTCTACTCGCTGCTCTACCTGTCGGGCTACGAGGACATGACGCTCGACGAGCTCAAGCGCTTCCGCCAGCTCGGCTCGAAGACCGCCGGCCACCCCGAATACGGCCACGCCTCCGGCATCGAGACGACCACCGGCCCGCTCGGCCAGGGTCTCGCCAACGCCGTGGGCATGGCGCTCGCCGAGCGCATCCTCAACGCCCAGTTCGGCGACGCGCTGGTCGACCACTACACCTACGTGCTCGCCGGCGACGGCTGCCTGATGGAAGGCATCTCGCAGGAGGCGCTGTCCTTTGCCGGCCACCTCAAGCTCAACAAGCTGATCGTCTTCTGGGACAACAACAACATCTCCATCGACGGCCCGATCTCGCTGGCCGACTCGACCGACCAGCTCGCCCGCTTCGCCGCCTCCGGCTGGAACACGCTCGCCATCGACGGACATGACCCCGAGGCGATCGCCGGCGCCATCGAGGCAGCCAAGCGTTCCGACCGCCCGACGCTGATCTCGGCCAAGACCACCATCGGTTTCGGCGCGCCGTCCAAGGCCGGCACCAACAAGGTCCACGGTTCGCCGCTCGGCGCCGCCGAGATCGACGCCACCCGCAAGGCGCTCGGCTGGGAATACCCGGCATTCGAGGTGCCGTCCGACATCCTCGATGCCTGGCGCCTGGCGGGCCTCAACTCGGCCCGGAAGCGCAAGGAATGGGAAGGCCGCCTCGCCGAGGCCGGCACCGAAATCCGTGCCGAGTTCGAGCGCCGCATGCGCGGCGACCTGCCGGCCGGCTTCGACGCCGCGATCGCCGAGTACAAGAAGAAGCTCGCCGCCGAGAAGCCGAAGGTCGCCACCCGCAAGTCGTCGGAAATGGCGCTTGAGGTCATCAACGGCGTCGTGCCCGAGACCATCGGCGGCTCGGCCGACCTCACCGGCTCGAACAACACCAAGACCAGCCAGACCAAGCCGATCTCGGCCGGCGACTATGGCCAGCGCTTCGTCCACTACGGCATCCGCGAGCACGGCATGGCGGCCGCGATGAACGGCATGGCGCTGCATGGCGGCGTCATCCCCTACTCCGGCACCTTCCTGACCTTCTCCGACTATGCCCGCCCGGCGATGCGCCTCGCCTCGCTGATGGGCATCCGCGTCGGCTTCGTCATGACCCACGATTCGATCGGCCTCGGCGAGGACGGCCCGACCCACCAGCCCGTCGAGCACCTCGCCGCGCTGCGCGCCATCCCCAACCACATCGTCTTCCGCCCGGCGGATGCGACCGAAGCCGCCGAATGCTGGCAGCTGACGCTCGAAAACCGCGCCGCGCCCTCGACGCTGGCGCTCACCCGCCAGAATTTGCCGGCGGTGCGCACCGAGTTCGTCGAGGAGAACCTCTGCGGCTACGGCGCCTATGAGCTGGCCACCGCCGACGGCGAAGCCAAGGTCACCATCTTCGCCACCGGTTCGGAAGTCGAGATCGCGCTCGAGGCCCGCAAGCAGCTTCAGGCCGCCGGCCATCCGACCCGCGTGGTTTCGGTTCCCGCCTTCGAGCTGTTCGAGAAGCAGAGCGCCGAGTACCGCAAGGCGATGATCGGCAACGCCAAGGTCAAGGTCGCGATCGAAGCCGGCATCCGCATGGGCTGGGACAGCTTCATCGGCACCGACGGCATCTTCATCGGCATGCACGGCTTCGGCGCCAGCGCCCCGATCGAAGACCTCTACAAGCATTTCGGCATCACCGCCGAGGCCGCCGCCGAGGCGGCCAAGGCCCGGCTTCAGGCTTAAGACGTCCCCCAGGAGAACCAGACATGACCGTGAGAGTTGCCATCAATGGTTTCGGCCGCATCGGCCGCAACATCGTCCGCGCCATCTATGAGTCCGGCCGCAAGGACATCGACGTCGTCGCCATCAACGATCTCGGCCCGGTCGAGACCAACGCCCACCTGCTGCGCTACGACAGCGTGCACGGCCGCTTCCCGCACGACGTGAAGGTCGACGGCGACCAGATCATCATCGGCTCCGAGAAGTTCAGGGTCACCGCGATCAAGGACCCGGCGCAGCTGCCGTGGAAGGAACTCGGCGTCGACATCGCGCTCGAGTGCACCGGCATCTTCACCTCGAAGGACAAGGCCTCGGCGCACCTCGCCGCCGGCGCCAAGCGCGTGCTCGTCTCGGCCCCGGCCGACGGCGCCGACCTGACGGTGGTCTACGGCGTCAACCACGACAAGATCACCAAGGACCACGTCGTCGTCTCCAACGCCTCGTGCACCACCAACTGCCTGGCGCCGGTCGCCAAGGTCCTCAACGACGCCTTCGGCATCGAGAAGGGCTTCATGACCACGGTCCACGCCTACACCGGCGACCAGCCGACGCTGGACACCATGCACAAGGACCTCTACCGCGCCCGCGCCGCGGCGATGTCGATGATCCCGACCTCGACCGGTGCCGCCAAGGCCGTCGGCCTGGTGCTGCCGGAGCTCAAGGGCAAGCTCGACGGCGTCTCGATCCGCGTGCCGACCCCCAACGTCTCGGTCATTGACTTCAAGTTCGTGTCCAAGAAGACGGTCACCGTGGACGAGGTCAACGCAGCGCTCGTCGCCGCCGCCAATGGCTCGCTCAAGGGCATCCTCGCCTTCACCAACGAACCGCTGGTCTCCATCGACCTGAACCACAACCCGGCGTCGTCGACCTTCGCGCTCGACCAGACCAAGGTCATCGACGGCAACCTCGTCCGCGTCATGTCCTGGTACGACAACGAGTGGGGCTTCTCGAACCGCATGGCCGACACGGCCGTCGCCTTCGGCAAGACCATCGCCTGATTGCGACGCATGTTCGGACCGTTTCGGTCCCGTGACGACGCCCGGCCCCGGCCGGGCGTTTTCGTTTTTGCTGCACCGCAGAAAAATCTTTGGCCCAGCCGGCAAAAAAGCATTCTCGCTTGCGCATGGCCTTGTCTTCGCCGCACTCTCCATTGACCAGCAGAGAGCATGATCCCGAAGCGTAGGTCCGCGCAGCGAAAAGTGGGAACCGGTTTTCAAGGTCATGCTCCAGCAAGAATTTAGTTCCTCCTCGATTTCTTGGGAATGGAGGAGGACCTAGGGCTGCTTCGCGGACAGGTCGGCATGGAACAGGCGGTATATCTTGTCACTCTGGTAGGCACGACGCTGGTCGTCGCCGCCGCCTTTTCGAGCCTGATCGCCTTCCGCTTCGGCGCCCCGCTGCTGCTCTTGTTCCTCGGCATCGGCCTTGCCAGCGGCGTCGATGGCCTCGGCATCGTCTTCGACAATGCCCACATCGCCTATTTCGTCGGCTCGATCGCACTCGCCGTCATCCTGTTCGATTCCGGCTTCGGCACCTCGGTCGGCGTGCTGCGCCAGGCCGGCATGCCTGCGCTCACGCTCGCCACCGTCGGCGTCGCCATCACCACGCTCATCTTCGGCGTCGCCGCCTACTACCTCACCGGTTTCAGTTGGCTCGAATCCTTCCTGCTCGGCGCCGCGGTCGCCTCCACCGATGCGGCCGCCGTGTTCTTCCTGCTGCGCGCCGGCAACATCAACCTGCGCGAACGCGTCCGCTCGACGCTGGAAATAGAGTCCGGCACCAACGACCCGATCGCCATCTTCCTCACCATCACCCTGGTCGAGATCATCGCGCTCGGCGCCAAGCCCGACGCCGACCTTCTGCTCGTCGACCTCGTCATCGGCTTCTTCGTCCAGATGATCCTGGGCGCGGCCATCGGCCTGCTCGGCGGCTTCCTCATCGTCAAGCTGGTCGAACGGCTCAACCTCGACCGCGGGCTCTTGCCCATCTTCGTGCTGACGCTGTCGCTGCTGGTCTTCGCCGCCGCCGGCGCCATCGGCGGCTCGGGCTTCCTCGCCGTCTATCTCGCCGGGCTGGTGGCCGGCAACTCCGACATCCGCGCGGTGTCGACCCTCAAGCGCTTCCAGGACGGCATGTCCTGGCTCGCCCAGATCATCATGTTCCTGGTGCTCGGCCTGTTCGCCACGCCCTCGCAGTTTCCGGAGATCCTGCCGGCGGCGCTGGTGCTCGGCCTGTTCCTGATGTTCGTCGCCCGCCCGGTGGCCGTCTGGCTCTGCCTCATCCCGTTCAACATCCCGCGCCAGGAAACCGCCTTCATCTCCTGGGTCGGCCTGCGCGGCGCGGTCTCCATCCTGCTCGCCATCACGCCGCTGCTCGGTGGGCTCGAGCATGGCCGCACCATCTTCAACATCGCCTTCATCGTCGTGCTGGCGTCGCTGATGGTGCAGGGCTGGACGGTCGGCCCGCTCGCCCGCCGCCTCGGCCTGATCGTGCCGCAGCGCTACGGCCCGCTCGACAAGGTCGAGCTCGAACTGCCCGGCTCCGCCCACCATGAGCTGCTCGCCTACCGCGTCGTTTCCGGCAGCCCGGTCGCCAGGGGCCAGCGCATCCCGCGCTGGGCCAGGCCATCGCTTGTGGTGCGCGACGGCCGCTCGATGCGCTTCCAGGACATGGGCCGCCTCATGGCCGGCGACAACGTCTACATCTTCGTGCCCGACCGCTACCCGCGCCTGCTCGACCGGCTGTTTGCCAGCCGCGCCGAGGTCGATGCCGAGGACGAGGATTTCTTCGGCTCCTTCACCGTCGACCAGACCCATCTCGCCGGCGAGCTCGAGGCCGTCTACGGCGCCTCGATCAGGGAAGAGGAGCGCGGCCTCACCATCGCCGACCTCATCACCCAGCGGCTGCGCGGCCATGTCGAATATGCCGACCGAGTCTCGCTCGGCCTGATCGACCTGATCGTCCGCGACGTCGACGAGAAGGGCCGCATCGTCTCGGTCGGCCTGTCCGTCGAGCCCGCCCCGCCGCCGCCGCCGGTTCCCGTCTTCCTCAGCGCCGGCGAGATCCGCGATCGCGTCGCCGCCTTCTTCGCCCGCCGCAAGTCGCCGGCGGCAAAGGACATGGCCGCAACCACCTCCGAAGGCCTGTCCGAGGACGCCTGAGGTTCGTTGTTTCGGGCGTTGCGGCGGAACGCCGGAAGCGCGAGCGCATTCTATGTCCGTGGCGGAACCGTCGGGCGGACCGCGAACGCGCCGGGCGGGAATGGACTCCAACGAGGAAAGGACGAGGAAATGGCCATCGCCAAGAACACGATCTGCCTCTGGTATGACAAGGACGCCGAGGCTGCCGCCCGCTTCTATGCCGAGATCTTTCCCGACAGTGCGGTGCATGCCGTCCACCGCGCTCCCGGCGACTACCCCTCCGGCAAGGCGGGCGACGTGCTGACGGTCGAATTCACCGTCGCCGGCATCCCCTGCCTCGGCCTCAATGGCGGGCCGATTTTCAAGCACAACGAAGCCTTCTCGTTCCAGATCGCCACCGACGACCAGGAGGAGACCGACCGCTACTGGAACGCCATCGTCGGCAATGGCGGCGAGGAAAGCGAATGCGGCTGGTGCAAGGACAAATGGGGCATCTCCTGGCAGATCACGCCGCGCGTGCTGACCGAGGCGCTGGCCGTCGGCGGCGGCGAAGCCAAGCGCGCCTTCGAGGCGATGATGGACATGAAGAAGATCGACGTCGCCGCGATCGAGGCGGCGCGGCGCGGCTGACGGCCCCGGCTTGACTCGCCGCCGCCCCTTGCGAAAAGCCGAGGCGCTGTTGCACAACAGGGCATGTCCAGGACCACGCCCGCCACCCTCATGCTCGCCAAGGCCGGCGTTCCGTTCGCGCTCGCGACCTATGACTACGACGCCGGCGCCGAGCGGGTCGGGCTGCAGGCGGCCGAGGCGATGGGCGTGTCGCCGGCAATCGTGCTCAAGACGCTGATGGTCGAGGTCGACGGCAAGCCGGCCTGCGTGGTGGTGCCCTCCGACCAGGAGGTCAACATGAAGAAGGTCGCGGCCGCCTTCGGCGCCAAGTCGGCGCAGATGATGAAGCCGGTCGATGCCGAGCGGCTGACCGGCTACAAGGTCGGCGGCATCTCGCCCTTCGGCCAGCGCAGGCAAGTCCAGACTGCGGTCGAGGAGATGGCGACGCTGGAGGACGAGATCTTCCTCAACGGCGGCCAGCGCGGCCTGCAGATCCGCATGCGCCCCGACGACCTGATCGCAGCGCTCGGCGCCAAGGCGGCCGACCTCATCCGCTAATCCTCGCTCACGCGCAGCTCACTTGCGCGCGTCGACGAAATGCTGCTTCAGCCGCGCGACGTCGCCGGCGGGCCAGTCCACGCCGGTCACCTCGAGCCAGGCGTCGATATAGTGTTCGGCGGCATAGACGTGGCCGTGGCCGACGGGCGACGTCGTCGCCATGGCGACGTCGAGCAGGAGCTGCAGGAAGGTGACGACCGGATACCAGCGCAGGTCGGGCGACACGTCGGGGCCGCGCGGCGCCGTCATCCAGTCCGGCTCGCTGTAGAAGGCGTGCGGGTCGAAGAAGGTGATCGGGTCGCTGGCATATTGCAGGTAGACGACGCGCAGCGGCCCCCAGGCCGCACCCGGCATGGCGAGCGCGTTCTTCTGCGCGGTGAAGCGGACGTAGGAGCCGTCGCGGAACGCGGGCAGCCAGGCCGGCGTGCCGGGATTGCGGTCGGCGGTGATCGCGTTCCAGATCCGGCTGGGGAAAGGCGGCCCCGCCCACAGCGCGCCCTGATAGGGGTCGCCCAGCACCTCGAACAACTCGTTGGAAAGCTCGGAGGACAGCGCGCCGAGGCTGAGGCCGTAGAGATAGAGCTTCGGGCGCTTGTCCTTGGGCAGGGTGCGCCAGTAGCCGTAGACCTCGGAGAACAGGGCGCGCGCCTGCTCGGCGCCGTAGCCCGGCTCGACCAGCAGCGACAGCCAGCTCGCCAGGTAGGAATATTGCGCGGCGACGCTCGCCATGTCGCCGTCATGCAGGAACTCGACCGGATCGATGCCCTGCTCGTCGACCCAGCCCGTGCCCGTCGGCGTGATGATCACCAGCGCTGCGCGTTCGAAGCCGCCCGCCCGCTTCAGCTCCTCGAAGGCGAGGCGCGCGCGCTGCTGCGGCGTCTCCGCCGACTGCAGCCCGACATAGACGCGGATCGGCTCCTTCGCCGGCCGGCCGGTGACGGCCTGGATCTGCGCGGCCGTCGGCCCGCTGGCGATGTAGGAGCGGCCCATGCGGCCGAGGTCCTGCCAGTGCACCAGCGAGCCGGCGCTGCCCGTCTTGCCCGGGTCGGCGGGCTGCTGGGTCTCGGGCGGCATCAGCGCATCGAGCCGCTGGAACGAGCTGTCGGCGGCGCGCAGCGCGTAGCGGAAGATCACCCCGTCGGCCACCGACCAGAACAGCAGCAGCGAGATGGCCGTGCCGATCACGTAGGAGACGCGCGTCGGCACGTAGCGGCGCAGCCGCTCGGAGATGAACACCAGCGTCAGCTTGAACAGCCGGGCAAGCGCCACGATCACCACGAAGGCAATCAGCGCGATGCCGCCGACTTCGAGCGGGTGGGCGGTGTCGAGAGGGTCGAGCCCCATGACGAGGCGGATCGAGTTCTGCCACTCGGCGGCGCGCCAGAGGAAGATCAGCCCGACGATACCGCAGGCGAAGGCGGCGGCCAGCTTGCCGAGGCTCAGCGTACGCGCCTTGAGTTCGGGCAGCTCGAGATAGCGCCACAGCCAGCGCAGGAAGAAGCCGATGCCGTAGCCCGCGGCAGCCGAACAGCCCGAAAGCACGCCCTGGGTGAGATAGTTGCGCGGGATCAGCGTCGGCGTCAGCGAGAAGGCGAAGAACAGGGTGCCGATGAGCAGGCCCGTCGTCGAGAACGAGTTCCAGTATCTGATCGCCCAGTTCCGCACCGCATCTGCCCCCGGTTTCCAGTCCGGGGCAACTTGCCTCGGGCTTGGCGCGCAGGCAATGCCACAGCGTCCAAATGTGGGAAGGAAGGACCTGCACGCCTGCCGCCATTAGGTGATTTCGCGGTTCCCCGGGTTGAGAACCGGCAGACTTCAGCGCCTGGCGCCCTCGTGGTTCGACAGGCTCACCATGAGGGCTACTGAAGACCGTCCTGACGCCACCGCCAACACCCTCATGGTGAGGTAGTCGCACCATCGGACTTTTGGGGGCGCGCCCGTCGCGTACTGGCTGGGCAGAGGAGATCGAGGCGCGTGTCTGGGAACACAACGAAGGCATCCACGACGGCTATACGGCCAGGCGTCGTCCGGTCCAGCTGGTGTTCACCGAGACATACGACCTACTCGTCGAGGCAATCGAGCGCGAGCGGCAGATCAAGGGCTGGACCCGCGCCAAGAAGGAAGCGCTGATCGCACTTGCCTACGAGCGCTTGCCGGAGCTCGCGCGAAATCATCAGGAGATTCAGTACGTGCCGTGGTGGAAGCGCCCGGTGGACGACGATGGCGCCGATGGTCCGACAGGCCCACCATGAGATTTTGGCGGTGGCGCCAGGTTCTGCGACGTCTCAGGTCTCTGGAGTGCCCCAGACGCAGGCCGGCGACGCAGTTGAGAAACCGCCCAACTGCGGGAGGCACGGTCAGGGGCAATCGCCCTCGGTAATCCTCATAGTGAGCCTGTCGAACCACGCGGGCACTGGGAGCGACGGCTCAGTAGCCCTCATGGTGAGCCTGTCGAACCACGAGGGCGCTAGACCCCGATCCCCCTCGCCTTGAGCGCCTCGGTGATCTCGTCGAGGATGGCCGGGTCGTCGATGGTCGCCGGCATCTTCCACGCCTCGCGGTCGGCGATCTTCTGCATCGTACCGCGCAGGATCTTGCCCGACCGCGTCTTGGGCAGGCGCTTGATGGTGACCACCATCTTGAAGGCGGCGACCGGGCCGATGCGGTCGCGCACCAGGCCGACGACCTCCTTCTCGATCAGCGTGGTGTCGCGGGCGACGCCCGAGTTCAGCACGATGAAGCCGCAGGGCACCTGCCCCTTCATGGCGTCGGCGATGCCGATGACGGCGCATTCGGCGACGTCGGGGTGCTCGGCCACCACCTCCTCCATGCCGCCGGTCGACAGGCGGTGGCCGGCGACGTTGATGATGTCGTCGGTGCGGGCCATGATGAACAGATAGCCGTCGTCGTCGACGTAGCCGGCATCCGCCGTCTTGTAGTAGCCGGGAAACTCCGCGAGATAGGCATTGAAGAAGCGCTCGTCGGCGTTCCACAGGGTCGGCAGGCAGCCGGGCGGCAGCGGCAGCTTCACCACCACGTTGCCGAGCGTGCCGCGCTCGAGCTCATGGCCGGCATCGTCGAGCACGCGCACGTCGTAGCCCGGCATCGGCACGCAGGGCGAACCGTATTTGACCGGCAGCAGGCCGAGCCCGGCCGGGTTCTGCGAGATGGGGTGGCCCGTCTCGGTCTGCCACCAGTGGTCGATGACCGGCACCTTGAGCTTCTGCTCGGCCCATTTGATCGTCTCGGGGTCGGCGCGCTCGCCGGCGAGGAACAGCGTGCGGAACCTCGCGAGATCGTATTGCGGGACGAAGAGACCCTGCGGGTCCTCCTTCTTGATGGCGCGGAACGCGGTGGGGGCCGTGAACAGGGCGACGACGCCATGTTCCGAAATGACACGCCAGAATGTCCCGGCATCGGGCGTGCCGACCGGCTTGCCCTCGAAGAGGACCGTGGTGCAGCCGTGCAGCAGCGGCGCGTAGACGATGTAGGAATGGCCGACGACCCAGCCGACGTCGGAGGCGGCCCAGAAGACTTCGCCCGGCTTGACGCCGAACTCGTTATGCATCGACCATTTGATCGCGACCATGTGGCCGCCATTGTCGCGCACCACGCCCTTGGGCTGGCCGGTGGTGCCCGAGGTGTAGAGCACGTAGAGCGGGTCGGTGGCGGCCACCGGCACGCACGCGACGGTGCGGCCGGCGGCATGTGCCGCCCCCACGGCCTCGGCATAGTCGACGTCGCGGCCGGCGATGAGGTCGCATGCCAGTTGCGGCCGCTGCAGGATCAGGCAGCCGTCGGGCTTGTGGCCGGAGAGCTCGATCGCAGCATCCAGCAGCGGCTTGTAGGCCACGACGCGGCCCGGCTCGATGCCGCAGGAGGCGGAGATGATGTATTTCGGCGTGGCGTCGTCGATGCGGGTGGCCAGTTCCTTGGCGGCGAAGCCGCCGAACACGACGGAATGGACCGCGCCGAGCCGCGCGCAGGCGAGCATGGCGAAGGCGGCTTCCGCAACCATCGGCATGTAGATGATGACGCGGTCGCCTTTTTCGACGCCCTGGTCGCGCAGCACGGCTGCCAGCGCGTTCACCTTGGCGAGCAGCTCCGCGTAGGTGAACTTTTTCTGCGTGCCGGTGATCGGGCTGTCGTGGATCAGCGCCACCTGGTCGGCGCGGCCGGCAGCGACGTGGCGGTCGAGCGCGTTGTGGCAGGTGTTGCATTCGGCGCCGGCAAACCAGCGGCCGTAGACGCCGCCATCGGCGTCGAATACCTTGTCCCAGGGCTTGAACCAGTCGATATCGCGCGCCGCCTCGGCCCAGAAGCCCTCCGGGTCCCGAACCCAACCGTCATAGACCTCGTGATAGCGAGATGACATGGCGTCTCCTTCCCACTCCCTGCGGGCTTTTTTGTTGGCTGAATTTCTACCGTCTTCGCTCTCGGGACGTCCATTTGACCTTGGTTGAACGGCAGGGCCGCAGGGCCCGTTTCGGCGCGGATTCCGACGCGCTTCCGTGCACGGCCGCTGTTCCAAAACCGTAGCGCACAATATCAGATGCCGCGCCATGCTTTGACAGGCGCGCGCCGAATTGCTCAAAGGCGGATATGTCGAAGGCGCTGTCGCTCATCATCCTCGCCATCATGGCGATCCAGCTCATCAAGCCGCTCGGCCTGCCGGGCCTCAGGCAGCGCCGCGATTTCTGGAAACTGGCGCTACTGGCGCTCGCGGCGATCTCCGCCACCGCACTTCTGGGGCATGGCTAGGAGGTCGACGCTACGACGCGCTTGCCGACGCCAGCAGATCCGACTCTATCAGTATCAGGTTCTCGCCGTTCATCAGGCTGTCGATCTTCCTGCCGGCCAGCGATGCGAAGACATGGCTCAGGCAGCCCCGACCCGGCATCATGAAGTCGTGCGGCTCGATGACGATGCAGGGCGTGTCGCAAAGCAGCTCGCCGCAGTTGCGCGTCGCCTCGAGTTCGGCCCCTTCGATGTCCATCTTCAGCATCAGCAGTCGCGCTCGCGGTATCCTGGCAAGCAGGCTGCGAAGCGTGATCGAAGACACGCCCCCTCCGTCCGATACGCCTCTCGACCAGGACGGACCGTCGTTCATGCGGAGCGCGACTTCGCCGTCGTGATCCCAAAGCGCGCCATGGAAGGGCACGATGCGGTCCAGTCCGGCACAGTTCGAGATCAGCATTTCGTAGGCCTGGGGATCGGGCTCGACCGCCACGACGACGGCCTCCGGATAGCGATCGCGAAGATAGATCGTCGAGTAGCCGACATTCGCCCCCGCATCGACGATGACCGGCGTCGATCCGCCTTGCCGCCACAGTCTCGCGAGCCTGTTGAGCGCCTCCCTGCCCCCGCCGCCGATCTCGTATTCCTGGTTGCCGAAAATCTGCGAGACGACGAACAGGTCGCTGTCCAGCGGCCTGATGCTGAGCAGGTGGTCCTGGCAGAAGGCCTGGACCGGTGACGCCAGGCGCAGTGCACGGCGCAGCAGCACCGACGCGGATTTCCTCAGGCCGATGGCGCGGACGAGACCGTCGATCTGATGTCCCTTGATGAGCATGCTGCCGATCGTCATGGCACACCCTATGTGCCGGAAAACATGCCCTTCAATCTGCTGCGTGGCACACGCGGCTACCAATTTCGACGGTGGTGACGGTCCGGAGGGTTGAATTCTGGATGCGGCAGGCCCCGTGATCGGGGCCCGTTCGACCGGTTGGAGCCGATCTTGCACGCCTTGGCGATGGCGCGTCGGTGCCTGTGATGATGGAGCCCGCCGGAGCCAAACCCCGTCCCAACTCCGGCGAGCCCATCCCTGATCTTGAGACAAATCAGGACCGGCGGTGACCGGCAAATCCTACCGTGCACGGAACATGCCAGCCTGGACTGTGCCGGAACGGCACAGTCGCCAGGACACCTCGCAGGTGCAAGACCCGTCACCTGATGGCGTCGCCGGGCATGCCCTGCGACACGTCGAGCTGCTGGATCGAGAAGCGTCGCGGCGCGCCTAGAGCCCAGAGCAAGTCGCCGCCGGCGGACGGGGCCGTGGTCACCGAAAGGTCGATCGTCGTCAGTTCGCCGGTCGTCGACACCGGTTTCCCGTCGATGAGTACCTGGGATGTCCCGGGCGGCACCACGAGCGTCGTCTCCGAGCCGAGGTCCTTGATCGCGCCGATGTCGACGATCTCGGTCTGGCCGTCTTTCGTTACTTCGGCCGAAACCGCCAGCGAAACGCTGTTGGGGATGCCGCCCTTGACGGTCGGCAACACGACCACCTTCGGCGCGGACAGGGCATCGAGCAGGATATTGGCGCCGTCGGGCGTCTGGGCGTAGGCCGGGGAAAACAGCTCCAGGCTGGCACCCTCCACCTGCTTGCCCGTCGCGCCCGCGACGATGTTCACCAGGATGGCCGGCGCGGCGACCCCGGCAAAGATCGCCTGCCTCGCCTCGTAGCCGGTATTGGTCAGCGCCACGCCACCGCCGACGATGGCCCACAGCAGCACGCCGAGATAGAGCCCGATTTCCGGCAGGTTGGTGGCTGGGGCCGCCACATAGGTGCTCGCCATGTTGGCGATGGTGGGCAGCGTCCCGCCGAACGCGCCATAGGCGAAAGCATTCAGTCTCGTCGTCATTGCCGCCCCCCGCCGATCTCGATAATCTGCCCTCAATCAAAAGTAGTATCATTTTATTTAATGCAACCATAGCAGGCTGTACATGCGATCTCAAGCCCGGATCGCCGGTTCGGCATCGGCGCCGCGGTCCCGGATTGCGACGGCGGCAGTGCGAAGGCTGGGGGTCGACCGCAAGAGGCGCTTGGCAGCTGGCGCGCCCGGTGCTTTGGTGCTGCGTGAAGGCGACGAACGCCATGGCGGGTGGCGGAGGCCTCGCGCCCCGGCGGAAGCCGGCCACCCAAACTGCTTGGAAATATCCCGGATCGACGATGACGATGGAAGTGGACGGCGAGGTCAAGATCCCCCCGGGGGCGCAGACGGCGGCCGCCATGGTCGTGGCGCTGGTGACCTATACGCTCGTCCACTACCTGGTCGTCAGCATGGTCATGATCGGCGCGGACGCCTTTCCCGATGCGGTCGCGCTGCTTTTGTGGGGCACCCGGCCCAATGTCGTGCGCGTCGTGGCCGCCCTGCTCGGCGCCGCGGCCGGCATCTGTTCGGCCAGGCTGGTCTGCGACCTGACGCTCGACGCCTACCAGCAGCGCCCGGTGTTCTGGATGTTCGCCGGCGTGCTCGGGGCGATGACGCTCGGCAAGATCTGGACGCCCTCGCTGGCGCAGCAGCTCGCGGTGGCGGCGCAATATGCGGCCGCGCTGGCGACGGCCTATCTGCTGTTCTGGCGCAATGAGGCGGCCGCGCCGGCAATCCCCGCTCTTCTCCCCGACGCGGAGAAGGTGGCCGCGAAGCGGCCGGATGAGGGGGCGTTCGACCCATCGGTCGGACAAGACCCGTAAGCAAAAAAGCCCCGGATCGCTCCGGGGCCTTTCGCATTTCTTGCCTGAAGGCGTGGCTTACGCCGCCTTCTCCAGCGCCGACTTCCACTGGCCGAGCGCGGCCAGGTGGTTCATGTGGGCGCGGTGGGTGAAGGCGGCCTGGCCGGCGCCGATGTTCTCGGCCTTGCCCGACCATGCCTTCTGCGGGGCTGCCTGCAGCGCGCGGCCGTAGGAGAAGGTCAGCTTCCACGGATGCGGGCCGATGGCGTTGATGGCGTTGAGGTTGGCGGTGGCCTCCTCGTCGGACTGGCCGCCCGACAGGAAGGCGATGCCCGGCACGGCCGCCGGAACCGTCTCGCGGAACAGCCTGATGGTCTTTTCGGCGATCTCCTCGGCGCCGGCCTGCCTGCCGGCCTTCTTGCCCGAGATGACCATGTTCGGCTTCAGGATCGTGCCCTCGAGCTTCACCCGCGCGGCGTAGAGCTCGTCATAGAGCTTCACCAGCGTCGCCTTGGTGACGTCGTAGCAGGTGTCGATGTCGTGGGCGCCGTCCATCAGCACTTCCGGCTCGACGATCGGCACGATGCCGGCTTCCTGGCACAGCGCCGCATAGCGGGCGAGCGCCTGGGTGTTGGCCGAGATCGAGTAGGCCGACGGCACGCTCTTGCCGGTGTCGATGTCGATCACCGCGCGCCATTTGGCGAAGCGGGCGCCGAGCTTGTAGTACTCGGCCAGGCGCTCGCGCAGGCCGTCGAGGCCTTCGGTGATGGTGTCGCCGGGGAAGTTGACGATCGCCTTGGCGCCGGCGTCGACCTTGATGCCGGGGATGGCGCCGGCGGCCTTGATGAGCTCGACCAGCGGGGTGCCGTCGGCGGCCTTCTGGCGAATGGTCTCGTCGTAGAGGATGACGCCGGAGATGTACTTGGTCATCGCCTCCTTGGTGCGGAACATCATCTCGCGATAGTCGCGGCGGCTGTCGGCCGTCGACTCGACGCCGATGACGTCGAAACGCTTCTTGATGGTGCCGGAGCTTTCGTCCGCAGCCAGAATTCCCTTGCCGTTCGCCACCATGGCGACGGCGATGTCCTCGAGACGTTCGCTCATACAAGTACCTCCTGAATGATGACGGGGCGCATAGCAGATGGTTTTCCCGAACGGAATGCCGGCGGGAAGCCTAAAACCGATTGAAATTTTTTCAATCGGTTTAGCCGAGATCACGAATGAGGCGGGCCGCGCGCCATAGGTTATCGGCGGTGCCACAACCGTGGCGACGGGCCCGGAACGCAGTCCGCCAAGACGGCTGAGGACGCAGAATCAACATGTTAGAACGCCGCGCGTCCCCGATGGGAGGCGCGGCGCGCTGGAGACGGGCCCTCGAGGGAAGGCGTGCCGCGGCTCAGGCCTTGAGCACTTCCACGCCCGGCAGTTCCTTGCCTTCCATCCATTCGAGGAAGGCACCGCCTGCGGTGGAGACGTAGGTGAAGTCGTCGGCCACGCCGGCATGGTTGAGTGCCGCCACCGTGTCGCCGCCGCCGGCGACCGAGACGAGCTTGCCGGCCTTGGTGCGGGCCGCCGCGTGCCTGGCCGCTGCCACCGTCGCCCTGTCGAAGGGCTCGATCTCGAAGGCGCCGAGCGGGCCGTTCCAGACCAGCGTCGCGGCACGGTCGATCCAGTCGTTGACCGAGGCGACCGTCTTGGCGCCGACGTCGAGGATCATGCCGTCCGCCGGCACCGCGTCGATCGCCACCGTCTCGTTGGCCGCACCCGCCTTGAACTCGCGGGCGACGACGCCGTCCGACGGCAGCACGATGGCGCAGCCGGCCTGCGCCGCCTCGATCATGATCTGCTTGGCCGTGGCGGCAAGTTCATGTTCGGCGAGCGACTTGCCGACATTGGTGCCGCGCGCGGCGAGGAAGGTGTTGGCCATGCCGCCGCCGATCACCAGTGCGTCGACCTTCTTCACCAGGTTCATCAGCAGGTCGATCTTGGTCGAGACCTTGGCGCCGCCGACGATGGCGACCACCGGCTTGACCGGGTTGCCGAGGCCCTTCTCCAGCGCCTCGAGCTCGGCCTGCATGGTGCGCCCGGCATAGGCCGGCAGCTTGTGGGCAAGGCCTTCGGTCGAGGCATGCGCGCGGTGGGCGGCCGAAAAGGCGTCGTTGACGAAGATGTCGCCATTGGCGGCGAGCTTCTCGACGAAGGCCGGGTCGTTCTTCTCCTCGCCCTTGTAGAAGCGGGTGTTTTCGAGCAGCAGGATGTCGCCGTCCTTCATGGCGCCGACTGCGGCCTCGGCCTTGTCGCCGATGCAGTCGGCGGCGAAGGCCACGGGCCGGCCGATCACCTCGGCGGTGGCGGCGGCGATGGGCGCCAGCGACAGGGCCGGGTCCGGGCCCTCCTTCGGGCGGCCGAAATGCGCGAGCAGGATCACCTTGGCGCCCTTGTCGGAAAGTTCGGTGATGGTCGGCGCCACGCGCTCGATGCGGGTCGCGTCCGTCACCTTGCCGTCGGCGACCGGCACGTTGAGGTCGACGCGGACCAGAACCCGCTTGCCGCTGACGTTGCCGATGGTGTCGAGTGTCTTGAAGCCGGCCATGGGGTTCCCTTCCTCCTGGGCTGCGGGGGGATGCGCGGAAATTTCGCCGGGACCATACCCACCGACGCCGCGGATGCAAGGTTTGCGCGGGGGCGTGGCTGGAAAATAGTGCGGTTGGGTGCCCGAAAGGCGCGGCGTCGATGCCCTCCCTCCCCCTTGTGGGGAGGGACAAAGGGTGGGGGTGTTCAGAGTTCTGGAGGGTGACAAGTACCCCCACCCCCAACCCCTCCCCACGAGGGGGAGCCTTCCGCGAAGCTGCCGAGAACGGCTATCGCCACGGCACCGTCAATCACAGCGAGAAGCAGTACGTTTCAGGCGAGGTTCACACCAACAACATCGAATCATTTTGGTCGCACGTTAAGCGCTCTATGTGCGGACTTACGTTTCGGTGTCGAAGAAGTGGCTTCAGACCTACCTTTGGGAATTCGAGTTCCGCCAGAACCTTCGGAGGCATCCGTATCTGATGCTTGACCTCTTGTTGCAAGCGTTCCCACGTCCAAAGGCGGACTCTCGACCATCGCTTCGAGCAATCGATCAAAGCGTTCTGCCATCTGATTTATCGCCGCCACTACCTCTTTGTTCTGCGTTTCTTGAGCAGGACGCCGCTTTATCGACTCGGCAAAGTTTATGACTTTGCCGGTGGAAAGAAGCTGTCCGGCTGTAGCCACCCCAACAAGGACTGCATAGCTAAAAAGCCAAAATCCGATCCCTGACAGCCATATGACAGGATACGCCTTGATAGCCGTCGCGACTAGGATTGCCGCAGACTGCACAAGGATAAAATGGAAGAACGCTCCCATCATCTGGATAAAGAAAGAGTCATCGGCTCCGTCTTCCGCAAGAATCCTGAATATCTTTGCGGTTGAGAATGCCAAAACGATCGCCATGCCGCCCATGGAAAAGCCAAGCATGCTTGGGATCACGTCTATCGCAATCTGCGGCCAAGTTGAGCCAATGGCCGCTGGCGAAGACCAGAGTGGCCAGCAAATGGCCGTGAAAATCGCCGCGAGATAGATGTAAGGGGACCGCAACAGAGCCGGCAGGCCGCCATATACCTTCCAGTAAAAGCGAAACGTCTCAATCGCGGGGTGCGCGAGCAAGCGTTTCAACCGCAATAGCCATTGCCTCGTCAAAAGTTGACCCGAACTGCCCGACGATGCGCCGGATGATGCGAGGATATTCGCGGGTGCTGAGTTTGACACTTGTGCCATCATCTTCTTGCCCTGCACCTTCAACAAATCCGTTGTGCTCGGCAACCTCTGCCTCTGTCTTCGTCTCTTGATCCAGCTCAAGACCGTCCGGACCAGGGGCGGCAAATAACTCAAAGTCTTGAGCTTTGGCCTTCTGCGCCACCAGACGGCCCATGATTCTGCTTATGTCGCCATCGTCCGCGTTTGGCCTGACGATATGAATTCGAAGCTTCTTCAGCTTCGGAATGGCAAAAATGCGCCGCAGCGCGTCTTCGTCAGGAATTACCGTGACCTCTACCAGCGGGGCATCAGGATCACCGTCTTCAAAAAGAAGCCCGAAGATTCGCCGCGCACGCTGTGGCGACAGTCGCTTGCCGTGGTCGTTCTCGATTTCGACGAACAACGTATGATCGGCTTCCCGGAAGATATATAGGAACGCTCTTCCGTTGAAGCCAACATTGTCAGGAATGTTTATATTCAGATCGTCGAAATCGATCTCTTCAAGCACGTCAGTTAGGACGGCCGGCTCGTCCTTGTTGATTGGGGTCCAGCAAACAATGCGCCCGCGAAAAAAGCCGTCGCGTACACGCTCAGGTTTCGAAATCGTTGCAATATCGGAACCAAAAAACACTACCTGCCGGCTCGCAGCCCGCCCGAATAGTCCGAAATACACGCCCTCGGGATGCGGGCTGGCCGCAACGTTGAGCATACAATATTGGATAACCTTGTTCCGCTCTGCCATTCGCCCCCTCCAAACAGAACGCGCCATATCAGCACGAATCTTTGAAGCTTGCGAATCTAAATCACCTTATCGGCCCTACATGTTTCAAGGGGATACATCGCGGTGAAGCCGTGAAAACAAAGGCAGAACGGATAGCTGCCCTCTCCTGACAGACTGCTGTCAGGAGCGCTGTGAGATAGTCCTCCGGTAAGAGACAAGGAGGATAGCCATGAGCACGTTCACACCCGACATCTTCCGCGCGGTCAGGCACTATGCGGGCAAGATCAGGACCATCCACAATGAGATTCGCACGGAGCGCTTCATGAACTCGCTTCCCGAGGACCTCCGCAAGGACATCGGCTGGCCCGACCGTTTCGGCCGGCGCGGCAACGGTAACTGAGGGAAGGAAATCCGATGACAAGGACCATCGGGCTGCTGTTCATCGAAGGCTATGCCGACTGGGAGTTTGGCCTGCTGGCGGCCTCGGCGGTTGAGTGGTTCGGGCTGCGCACGGTGTCGCTTTCGCCGCATGTTTCGCCGCTGACTTCCATCGGCGGCGTCAGGCTCGTCGCCGACCGCGGCGCCGATCCTGCCTATAACGGCGATCTCGACGCCATCGCCGTCATCGGTTCCGACGGCTGGGCGGCCGAGGATGCGCCGGATGTTGCGCCGCTGCTTCGCGCGGTGGCGGAACGCGGCGGCGTGGTCGCCGGCATCTGCGGCGGCACGCTGGCGCTGGCGCGCGCAGGCCTGTTCGAAGGTGTCTCCCACACCTCCAACGGCCGCGACTGGATCCTCGGCCACGAGCCCGGCTATGCCGGCGCCGCGGGCTACCGGGACGTGCCGCATGCGGTCGCCGATGGCAGGATCGTCTCCGCCCCGGGCTCGGCCCCGGGCACCTTCGCGATCGCCGTACTCGAGGCGTTACTGCCGGAAAACAAAGAACAATTCGGCCAGATGCGGGCGATGTTCGCGCGCGAGTTTTCCGCACCCTCCTGACACTATGCTGTCAGGAGGGCTGTGCGATGATACACTTGCAATGTCTCGCCATGCCCGTCGGAGGAATGGGATGAAGAGCTGGACCGAAAGGCTGAACACGCCTGGCATCAACGGCATCAAGCCGTCGCCGCGCAGCTTTTCCGATGTCGTCGAGGGGCAAAGCATGCTGGTGCCCACCGCACGACAGGTCGACGACTTCATCCGCACCATTCCGCAAGGCGTGCATCTCGATGTGCGGACCCTGCGGCGGGAGCTGGCCCGACGGCACGGTGCCGAGGTCACCTGTCCGGTGACCGTCGGCTACCACCTGAGGACGGTGGCGGAAGCCGCCAATGAAGACGTCGAGCGCGGTGCGGGCTTGCCTGACATCACGCCTTTCTGGCGGGTGCTCGACAAGACCACGCCCACGACGGGCAGACTTTCTTTTGGCCAGGCTTTCGGCGCCGCCCAGCGCCGGCGCGAGGGCCTGCCGGAATAACGCATCGCCCGCGGTCGCTGCCGACCGTCGGAACCACGATGCGGTGGAAAATGACCTCGGACGTCATTGCGACGCGATCCAAAGCGCGCGACGTCCCGGATTTCGAGGGATTTGCATGAGACGAGCCGACAGGCTTTTCCAGATCGTGCAGCATCTTCGCGGCGGCCGGCTGGTCACCGCGCAGAAGCTGGGTGCCTGGCTCGAGGTGTCCGAGCGCACGATCTATCGCGACATCGCCGACCTGCAGTCGACGGGCGTGCCGATCGATGGCGAGGCCGGCGTGGGCTATATCATGCGGGAGGGTTTCGACCTTCCGCCGCTGATGTTCACCCGTGACGAAATCGTTGCCCTTGTTGCCGGCGCCCGCATGGTCCGCGCCTTCGGCGGCGCCGCCATGGCCCGGGCCGCCGACGAGGCGCTGGTCAAGATCGGCGCCGTCCTGCCGGACAGCGAACGGGACCGCATCGCCCGCACCGAGATCCACACCCCGATGTGGGTGGTCTCGGACGCCGACCGCGAGGCGATCGACTTGATCGAGCGCGCCGTCGAGAAGCGCCAGGTGCTGCGCCTCGACTACAACGACGAGGCCGGCCGCGGCTCTGCCCGCGACATCCGGCCGCTCGGCCTGTGGTTCTGGGGCAAGGTCTGGACCCTGATCGCCTGGTGCGAGATGCGCGACGATTTCCGCGCCTTCCGCATCGACCGCATCTCCGCCGTCACCGCGGCCGGCCGCAGCTTCAAGCCCGAGCGCGGCAAGCTTTTGGTCGACTACTACCGCAGCGTCGAGCGCAGCGAGACTTTTGGGACCGACCGCAGCTCGCGCGGATGAGAACTCTTGCTCATTCCTGGAACAGGTCGGCATGGGAACCGGTGCGCGCCAGCTGCAGCTCTTCGCCGAGGATGCGGTAGATCAGCAGCCAGTCGGGCTCGATGTGCGCATCCCGACCTTCCAGTCGCCTTTGAGCGGATGATCCCGATAGCGGTCGGGGAGTTCTGTGCCTTCCAGCAGAAGTGTCAGCACGTCGCGCAGCTTGGCCATTTCCTTGCCGCGCTTCTCGATCCGCTTGACGTCCCGCCGGAACTGCGAGGAGCGGACCGGCGTCAACATCAGATGCCAAGATCCTTGAACAACTCATCTGGCGAGGACAGCCGCTTGCCCTTGCCCTCTTCGAGTTCGGCCATCGCCTTGCGGGTCGTCGCCTTGGGCACCTTCACTGGAAAGGGAAACTCCTTGTCCGCGGCCACACGCATCAACAACAATCGAATTGCATTCGACACCGACAGCCCCATGGCCGCAAGCGCCTCGGTCGCCTGCTCCTTGGTCGCTGCATCGATGCGAGCGCGAACAACCGTTTCCGTAGCCATTTACTGAACTCCATTGTAGCTACAATGTAGCCACGCACACTTGCTTCCGCAAGGCTTGCGCTCCGGAAGTCCCGCGCTGGATCGATCAGGTCCATCAAGAATCGCCGTCTGACGCTTGAGAAGCGATTGGCCGGCGATCAAGCTCGCCCCATTGTGCAACGAAACATTCTACCCATGAACATGGACATCAAGGAAATCGACGGCGCCTTCGCCGCGGTGCCGGTCATGGACGGCATCAACCACCCGTCCGACCACGCGGGAGGCCCGCGCATCGCCGGCACGCTGAGGTTCGTGGCTTCACCAAGGGAGTAGGGGAGTAAGGCAGTAGGGCAGGATGAAGGCCAACCCTACTCCCCTACTCCCCTACTCCCTTACTCCCCTCCCAACGAAAAAGGCCCCGCACTGCGGGGCCTTTGTCGTTGCGACCGGCATCCGCCGCTCAGAACTTGTCTTCGTCTTCCTCGTCGTCGGTCTTCTTCGACTTGAGCGCCGAGAGCTTGGCGAAGACGGCATTGGCGTCGAGCTCCTTCTCCTCGTCCTTCGGTGCCGCGGCCTCGGGCGTGAGCCGCTCGGTGAGCGAGGCCGGCAGCAGCGTATCGCCGACGGGAGCCGGGGCTTCGCGGCCGCGCGAGGCGCGCTGCACTTCGATGTCGAGGTCGATCTGCGAGCACAGGCCGAGCGCCACCGGGTCCATCGGCGTCAGCTGCGCGATGTTCCAGTGCTTGCGCTCGCGGATCTGCTCGATCGTCGCCTTGGTCGTGCCGACCAGGCGCGAGATCTGCGCGTCCTTGAGCTCGGGATGGTTCTTGACCAGCCAGTAGATGGCGTTCGGGCGATCCTGGCGCTTGGACAGCGGCGTGTAGCGCGGGCCCTTGCGCTTGGTCTCGGGCACCCGCACCTTCGGCTCCGACAGCTTCAGGCGATGGTTGATGTCGGCCTCGCCCTTGGCGATCTCGGCGCGGCTGAGCTGGCCGGTGATGACCGGGTCCATGCCCTTGATGCCCTGCGCCGATTCGCCGTCCGCGATCGCCTTCACCTCGAGCGGGTGCAGCGAGCAGAACTGCGCGATCTGGTCGAACGACAGCGCCGTGTTGTCGACCAGCCAGACGGCGGTTGCCTTGGGCATAAGCAGCGTATTGGCCATGCGATAAATCCTCTTCGTTCGCCCGCGTCCCTCGCGCGGGCGGTGGATAAAGACCACCAAGTTGGGAAATTCGGCCCGTATATAGACGCATTCGCCCCGCTCCGCAACGATTTTGGGCAAGGCTGCCAAATGCCCGCAAAGCCGCCTGCGCCGGCATCCCGCGCCCTTGCGCAAGCGCGCTCAAACGCAAAAACCCCGCATCCGGCGGAACCGGATGCGGGGCACAGTTTCGCCGGCGGGACCGTTGCCGGCGAAGCCGTTACTTCAGCTGGTCGGCGACCGCCTCGATCGCCTTGACCGCGCAGGCTTCGTCGAAGTTGCCGCCCGGCGCGCCGCCGACGCCGATGGCGCCGATCACCGCGTCGCCGGCCTTGATCGGCACACCACCGGCCAGCACCAGGAAGCCGTCGATGTCGACGAGGCCGGCCGCACCGGGGTTCTTCTGCACGTTCTCGGCCATCTTGCCGGTCGGCGTGCGCGACGAGGCCGAGGTGAAGGCCTTGTCCTGGGCGGCCGAGACCGTGTGCGTGCCGGCATTGTCGGCGCGGACCAGCGCGCGCAGCACGCCGGCGCGGTCGACCACGGCGGCGGTCACGTTGTACTTGTCGGCCGCGCAGGCCTGCACCGCGCGCTGCGCGATCTCGACGGCGAGGCCGGAAGAAATGTTCTTCTCGGTCAGCACCTGGGCGGAAGCCGCGCCGGTGACGGCGACGGTGGCGGCGGCTGCGAGGAGGATGCTCTTGATCATGACTGGGTTCCTGTCCTGATGATGTCTCGGGAGAAAGCGTTTCGCTTGTCCGGGATCAGAACTACCCAAATCGCCGCCGCGGCAGAATCCGCGATGCCACCACCCGGCCTAGGTAGGATTACCTATCCGAACCCCGTCCGGGCATGGTCCCAGCCAGTGAACGCAAGATTTCGGAAAAGATCATGCCCCGCTCAAAAGCGCCAGCCGCACCTGCTCGGCCACCGAGCTGGTGCCGAGCTTCTCGGCGATCTTGGCCCGGTGCGCGTCGATGGTCCGGGCCGAGACCTCGAGTGCTGCGGCGATCTCCTTGCTCGCCCAGCCGCGCGCCACCATGTCGAGCACCTCGCGCTCGCGCTCCGTCAGCCTGTCGAGCAGCACCCGCGCCTCGCGCTTCTCCAGCCGCGCGTCGAGGCTCGCAAATGCCTGCTGCAGCGCGTCGACCAGCACCTCGCCGTCGATCGGCTTGGTGAGGAAATCCTGGATGCCGGCCTTGAAGGCGCGCCGGCAGGCGGCCACGTCGCCATGGCCGGTGATCATGATCGTCGGCCAGTCGATGCCGCGCTCGCCGAGCTTCTGGTGCAGCTGCTGCCCCGACACCAGCGGCATGCGCAGATCCACCACCAGCACACCCGGCTTTTTCTCATCCACATGCGCCAGGAACGTCGCCGGGTCGCCGAACGTCTCCGCCGCGATCCCGTAGGTCGAGAGCAGGAACGCCAGCGCCTCGCGCACCGCCTCGTCGTCGTCGACCAGATAGACCCTGTGCATGCCCTACCTCTCCCCAGCCAGCGGCAGCGAAATCGTGAACCGCGCCCCGCGTGGCGCGACATTCTCCACCTCGATGCGCCCGTCCACCCGCTCCACCAGCGACGCGCACAAGGACAACCCCAGCCCCATGCCGTCGGCCTTGGTGGTGAAGAACGGCGTAAACAGCTTCGGCAGCACCTCCGCCGCGATCCCCGGGCCGTCGTCGCTCACCACGAGCTTCGCCTCGCGCCCCGCCGCCCCGGTCGCCACCGTCACCGTCCCGCCGGCGCCCACGGCCTCCGCCGCGTTGCGGATCAGATTGTGCAGCACCTGCTCCATCTCGATCGCGTCGACCACCGCATGCGGCGCGGGCTGCCCGAGCTCCAGCACCAGCGTCACCTGCCGCCGCTCGAGGTCGGCGCGGGTCAGCGCCACCACCTCGGCCACGATGGCGTTGAGGTCCTGCCGCGCCCGCTCCGGCGCCTTGTTGGAGGCATAGTCGCGCATCCGCTTCAGCATCTCGCCGGCGCGCTTGGCCTCGCGCACGTTGACGTCGAGCGCCCCCGAGATCATCGCCATGTCCGGCTTGTCCGCCCGCGCCAGCCTGAGCGCCGCCTGGCTGCGGCTGAGCAGCGCGGTCAGCGGCTGCGTCAGCTCGTGCGCGATGCCGGAGGCCAGCTCGCCCATGGCGTTGACGCGCGAGGCATGCGCGAGCCGCGTCTCCCGCTCCTGCACGGCCAGCCGCTCCTCGGCCTCGCGCGCCGCAAGCTCGGAGCGCCGCACCGCCGCCCGCTGCCCGAGCGCGAACATCAGCACAAGCGTCAAAACCCCCGCCACCGCGGCAAAGCCGAGGAACCGTTCCGGCGGCACGAGCGCGGCCAGCGGCAGCGCCCGGTCGAGCGAAAGCAGGAGCCGCTGCCCCTCGCCGTCGATCACCTTCTCGAAATGCGGCGCGGCCAGCCACGAAACCCCGAGCCCCAGGCCGGGCTCCGCCGGCTGCTCCACCAGAACCTCGCCGTCGAGGCTGAGCTCGAGATGCGCCCAGGCCGGCCGCTCCTCGGGCACCAGCAGCTGCGCCGCGTCGATCAGCAGGACCACCGCCAGGTGCGAGGTCCCCGAGGCGCGCTTGGCGAGCAGGTAGCGCCCCTCGCCCGCCGCATAGATGCTCGCCTTGCCGCGCACCTGCGCCACGATCTGTTCTCCCAGCGGCGCAAGGTCGACGCCGCCGCCCGGCGGCACCACGACCACGTCGCGCACGACCACCGGCCCGCCGGCTCCGTCACCCTCGGCCTGCGCCCCGTCCGCGCCGCCCACGCCCGCCGGCCGGGATGCCCCGCTCCCCCCGGCCGCCGCCTGCCCCGGCATGCCTGCCGCCTGCGAAGCGCCGCCGGCCGATCCCTGCGCCCCGCCCCCGGCGCCGCTCGCCGCCCCTTGCGTTCCGGCCGCCCCCGCGCCGCCCGAACCGGCCACCGGGTCGAGCGACACCAGCGCCAGCCAGGCGATTCGCGGATAGAAGCGCGTGATGCTCTCCATCACCTGCCGGATCGCGCCGGGAGGCGCGGGCTCGGCCCCGCTCGACAGCGCGATCAGGCTGGTCAGATGCGCGTCATGCTGCGCCACCCGTTGCGAAATCAGCCGATGCAACGTCCGCCCCGTCACCTCCAGTTCGTCCGCCATCCGCGTCCGCGACGTCTCGACGGAAACGGCGACGAAGGCGACGAGGGCGGCAAGCCAGAGGGCGAGGCCGAGGAGGCGGGGATTGGAGAGGGGTGAGGTCACGCGGGTCAATACAATGGCCGGAACATTGGACCACCATAGTCAAGCACCAAGCAGAAGGAAACGGAGCGTCTGGTTCGGGCCGATGAGCAGACCGTCCGCTTTCAAGGCCCATCCGTCAAAGCGGAAATAGAGGTTAGCGACCCGGAGCAATCAAGAACGCCCCACTAGAGCTATCGCCAGCCTTTCACCTCGACTTGGCAAAACCTCGATTCCATGTCGGAGCATTTTGCGCTAAGACGGCCTCGTGTCTGCAAGATTGCGATGTGTGGTTCCAGTGGGGGAATGAAGATCTACAGCGCTGCGCAACTGTCTGCTTTGACCCGGCTGTTCTCCGCAACCGTTTTCCGTGAAATGGCGAAGAATGGCCGATCCGGCTTGTTCCGTCGGCTGCTCGGGCAGACCGATCTGCTTGAGCACGCCGGCACGAGCGCGACTGTCGGCGACATCTTCGACTCGGCGTTCGAGATTCTAAAGGTCGCAGGGCACCGCGACGAGTACATCTATCGCGCGGCGATCAGCCACAAAGTGCTGTTGGGCACGCACTCGCTGCGCACTGCCTCGATGCTGAACGAATTCCGGGCTGGCAACTGCAAGGCGGACCTCGTCATCCTGAATGGCACGGCGACCGTCTATGAGATCAAGTCCGAGCGAGATACGCTCGCGCGGCTCGCCAACCAGGTTGACAATTACAAGCGCGTCTTCGCGAAGGTGAACGTGATCGCGAGCGAAGGCCATGTCCAAGGCGTGCTGGCCGCGGTTCCGGACGATGTCGGCGTAATGTGCCTGTCGAAGCGCTATCAGATCAAAACGGTGCGCGACGCGATCGACTGCCCGGCGCGTATCTGCCCGGTCACCGTCTTTGAATCGCTGCGCACGGGCGAGGCTACCGCGATCCTCAAGGCGATGGGCGTGGCCGTGCCGCAGGTCCCGAACACGCAGCGGCACGCCGTGATGCGCGATTTGTTCGCCGCGCTCGACCCGGCTGCGCTGCATGTCGAGATGGTGCGGACACTCAAGCGGACACGCGATCTCGCACCGCTCGGCGAACTCATCGACCGTCTGCCGAAGTCATTGCAAGCGGCCGCCCTGTCAATGTCGGTCCGGCGCGCCGACCATCCGCGACTGGTCGACGCCGTCGCGACGCCGCTGCACGCGGCCATGACCTGGAGCTGACCAGCGCATGTATCATCCGTATTTTCGCGGCAAGCAGTTCGAACTTCTGACCATTCGGGAAACCGCCAAGCTGATGGCGGAGCAGAATTTTGTGCCGGTCATCGAGCCCGTGAAGGAGTCGCTGGGCGGCCTTGAAAAGGCGCTAAAAGCGATTTGTGATGCCAAGGGCCAGGCGATCGTCATCGTGAACCCGTACCATGGCGACCATCAGGAGAACGGAACTGGCATTTCGCAGCTTCTGCAGCAGGGCCTGTTCGGCGGCGCGATCTCGGCCGGCATCCTCCTGCGCGGCAACATAAACCTCGCCGAGGCGATCACATGTCACCAAGCCCATCTCGGCCATAATCCGACCTTCATCCACGCCGGATTCACCGAGCAGAAGGGCCTTGCCGGCTACCTGCACGACACGCTGCCGCAAAGCCGGCACGTCTTCATCGAGGACCATGCCAATACGCTTTACCGCAAGCACTTCGAGGGCAGCACCCGCATCCTGATTCGCGACGGCTTCAAGCCGCGCAAGAACGCCGAGTTCGCCAAGATCCCGGTCGAGGAGTTCTCCGAACTGCATCTCACCTTCCAGAGTGATCTCGGAATGAACGGCTTCGGCGATTTCCTGATGGTCGGCGACGTCTATTCCGAAGGTGGCGGCCCCGCCTATGCCGTAGCGATTCATTTGACCTTCGTCGACCCCGATGCCGACGATGTGATGTTCATCTATCACTTCGTCTCGACTACGAACGACACGCCAACCGACCCCGCAGGCAAATTCGGCCAGGCACTACACAAGCTCATCCTCAAGCTCAACTCTGGAACGTCGAAGCTTCTGGAAACGAGCGCGATGAAGGAGTTTCGCGACCTCCACGCTAAGGGTCATTTTCCGGGCCTCGGCTATGTCAAAAAGCTCTCGATGAAGCACCATATCGAGACGCTCGCCAACTATCTTGGCTGAACCCCATGGCACAGCGGTTCTGCTGCCCGGAATGCTTCGACGATCGCGGTCTGCGCGATCAGCTCTTCCCGTCGCTCGACCCGGGTCGTGGCGCCTGCGATTTCTGTGGGACCGCTGACACCCAGCTCCTCGAACCAGGCAAGCTCGCCAACTATTTCGAGCTGCTGGCCAACGTCTACGAGCCGAGCGACGACGGGAAATCGCTGGTCGAATGGATGAAGGACGATTGGCAGCTCTTCAGCCATCCGCGCATGGACATCGCCCACGCCAAGGAATTGCTCGGCGAGATCCTCAATGATGGCGAGATCGTGCGGCGTGGCTTCGCCCCGTCGGCGAGCTATATTAGCGAAGGCCTCGCGCAGTGGGATAAGCTGCGCGACGAGATGATGTATGCAAATCGCTGGTTTCTCAACGTCGCCATCGATTTGGACCGTCTCCGCCAGCTGCTCGACATGCTGCTGGCGCCGCCCTTACCCCGGCAGTGGTATCGCGCGCGAATTCGTACTGAGGATGAGGTCTTCCCGATTGAAAAGATGGGCGCACCGCCGAAGCGACGATCGTCACATGGCCGGGCCAATCCGGCCGGCATCCCCTATCTCTATCTGGGGTCGCTTCCCGATACGGCTGCGGCCGAGATCAGGCCCCATACCGGCGAGGTTGCTTGCGTTGCGGATTTCACCATTCCCGAGATCAAGGCCGTGGATCTGCGCAATCCACGCAAGCTCGTGTCGCCCTTCATCCTGACCGACGCGAGCGAGATCGGCCAGTTGCGCGCCGACTTGCCGTTCCTCGAACGCCTGGGCGAGGAATTGACGCGGCCTGTGCAGCCGGCGGGCGCGGCGATCGACTATATTCCGAGCCAGTATCTGTGCGAGTTCATCAAAAAGAGCGGCTTCGACGGCGTGGTCTATCGCAGCTCGGTCAGCGATGGCATCAATCTCGCCCTGTTCGATCCCGCTCAGGCGGTCGGCGGGACGGTGGCGCTCTACAACGTGTCCAGGGTGTCGGTCGAAGTGGCCGCCGCCTGAGCAGAACACATTTTGATATCGGCAGTCTCGCGAACGGCAGCTTCCAGAATCTGCAGGCCGCATGTTATTGTCCGCGATGGGCGCAAAGCCGTCATTCAATACGTTCAGTCTGAACGTCGGCGGCCGGCAGCCTGACTTTTGCGCTGGCCGAGGCCGCAACCTCAAAGAAATCGCGGCCATCGACTTTCTCGCCGCGACGTGGATAGGTTTTTCCTGAATTGACCCCGAGGCAACGCGCCTAGGTCAAGCCATCTCCTTGAAATTGCTGCTTCTCGCCAGGCAAGCGCGCCAACCACCCCCGTTGACCGAAAAATTTTCTTTTCCACGCCCCTTCGCACCTCATGGATAATCCCCCCATCGCCCTCGCGGGAACCCGGGTCATGAACCGGATGCCAGGGGAGGGCGGCGGCGTCCGGGTCGGCGGGGGAGACGGTGCCCCCGCTGGGTGATGAGCCCCCAGGCCCGGGCCTTGCGGCGGCCGCCGGTGCGAACGCATCGGGGCGACTGAGCGGGGCAAGAGCGCCGGCGGACGCATGGCCAAGCGTCACGCACTAGCATCGAGACGACGCAAAGCCATGCGTCCGCTTTCCCGGCACGACCCGGCCTTTTTCGGCGCGGGAACGCCTTCGCACGCCCGCGCCTTTTCGCCCCCCAAGAAAACCCATCGACCCGGCCGGCCCGCGGCCTTCTGCCATCCGGGCGGCCCGATCAGGAGCAGCAGGCCCATGACCAGGAAACGCCCCCAGGAAGAACCCATTCCCGACATCGAGATCGGCGGCGGCCCCGCCCCGCTCAGCCTGCACAACGCGATTGCGCTCGCTTTGTCGATCGCCGCCACCCAGGACGGCGCGCACCGGAACTGCCCACGGCGCGAATGCCGCAGTTTTGGGCGCTGCCGCGCCTCGCCGACCCTGGGCCGCTCGCGCCTCTGCGGCATGCCGTTCAGCCGGGAGGCCGAGCGCCGCGTCGTCGGCATGCTGATGTTCGCGCTGCAGCTCGCCAATGGCTGGCGCTGACGCGCGGGCGCGAGACCGCCGGGGCGGCCGGCGCTGCCGCCTTGGCAACGCCCCTCCCCTCGCCTACCATGGCGCGGGCATCAGGAGGCTTCGATGACGTCAAGCTTCAACGTGCAGGACGCAGCCGGCTACGAACAGCTGATGGGCCGCTGGAGCCGCAAGCTCGCGCCGCTGTTCATCGACTTCGCCGGTCTTGCCCATGGCGAGAAGGTGCTCGACGTCGGCTGCGGCACCGGCAGCCTCACTTTCACGCTGGCCGAGACCGCCGACCTCGCCGGGATCGCGGCGATCGATTTCTCGCCCGTCTTCGTCGCGGCGGCCGAGGCCCGCAATACCGACCCGCGCATAAAAATCAGCCAGGCGGACGCCTGCGACCTGCCATTCGCCGACGCGAGCTTCGACCGCGCGCTCGCCCTGCTCGTGCTGCATTTCGTGCCCGAGGCCGGCAGGGCGGTGGCCGAGATGCGCCGCGTCACCCGGCCGGGCGGCGTCGTCGCGGCGACCGTCTGGGACCATCTCGGCGGCATGCCCGGCATGCGCATGGTGGTCGACACGGTGGCGGCATTGAGCGAAGGCGGCCGGCAGCTGCGCGCCCGCTACTGCTTCCAGCCGATGATGCAGCCGGGCGAGATGGCGCGGACTTTTGGCGAGCAGGGCCTTTCCGGCGTCGAGGAAACCCAGCTGCTGCTGCGCATGGACTACCAAAATTTCGACGACTTCTGGGCGCCGATCGGCGCCGGCGAGGGTCCGCTGGGCAAATATGTGGCAAGCCTGGGTGCGGCCGAGCGGGCGCGCACCGAGATAGCCGTGCACGACGCCTACGAGGCCGGCCGGCCCGACGGCCCGCGCTCCTTCGCCAACGTCGCCTGGGCCGTCCGCGGCACGGTGCCGTAGAAGTCGGCGCCCGGCGGGCGCCTAGCCGACGTCGAGCACGATCTTGCCGATGTGCTCGCCCTCTTCCATCCGCTCATGCGCCCGCCAGGCTTCCCGGAGCGGGAAGATCATGTCCATCACCGGGGCTACGCGGCGGACGGCGAGCAGCGGCCACACCTGCGCCTCGAGCGCCGCCGCGATGCCGGCCTTGAACTCGGTGGTGCGGGGCCTCAGCGTCGAGCCGGTGTGGGTGAGCCGCTTCACCATCAGCCTGGAGAAGTCGGCGCTCGCCACCGCCCCGCCCTGGGTGGCGATCTGGACGATGCGCCCGTCGACCGCCGCCGCATTGTAGTTGCGCCCGACATAGTCGCCGCCCACCATGTCGAGGATGACGTCGGCGCCCTTGCCGTCGGTGGCGTCCTTGACCGCCTGGACGAAGTCCTCGTTTTTGTAGTTGATCGCCCTGTCCGCCCCGAGCTTCAGGCAGGCAGCACATTTTTCGTCCGAGCCGGCGGTGGTGATCACATAGGCGCCGAAGGCCGAGGCCAGCTGGATCGCTGTCGTGCCGATGCCCGACGTGCCGCCATGCACCAGCAGCGTCTCGGCGGTCTTCAGCCCGCCGCGCTCGAACACGTTGTGCCAGACCGTGAAGAAGGTCTCCGGCAGCGCCGCCGCTTCCGTGAAGGTGAACCCCGCCGGTATCGGCAGCGCGTTGGTTTCGTGCACCCTGGCGTATTCGGCATAGCCGCCTCCCGGCGTCAGCGCGCAGACCTGGTCGCCCAGGCGCCAGCGGGAAACGCCCGCGCCGAGTGCGGCCACCTCGCCCGACACCTCGAGCCCCGGCAGGTCGGAGGCGCCGGGCGGCGCGGGGTAGGCGCCCTTGCGCTGCAGCACGTCCGGCCGGTTGACCCCTGCCGCATGCACCCTGATCAGGATCTCGCCGGCGCCCGGCTCCGGCAGGTCGCGCTTTTCCGCCTTGAGCACCCTCGGCCCGCCGGGCTGGGTGATCGCCACCGCGAGCATCTTCTCCGGAAGTCTGGCAGCGTTGGCCATGTCCTTTTGGTCTCCGTTCCGTCCGGCCCGCGCCGGCATTTGCATGTCCTTGCCCGCACTATGTATTCTGATTGGCAAATCAGGCAAACGCCTGTCCGCGGATGGAGGCATCAGATGGCGCTCTTCGACGACGAACCCAAGAAGAAGCCCCTCGCCCACGAGATCGGCCAGGACCTGTCGCTGCTGTCCGTCGGCGAGCTCGACGACCGCATCGGCCTGCTCAAGGCCGAGATCGTCCGGCTCGAGGCCGAGCTTGCCGCCAAGGGCACGACCAAGTCGGCCGCCGAGGCGCTGTTCAAGCGCTGACACATCGCCGCCGCCGAAATGCCCCAATGGGGCTGTCTTCACGATCCGGCACAAACTGATTCTTGGTGGGACAGACCGATGCTCGCAGCCTACAGGCCGATTCTCTCGCTGCTCCGCGGCACGGCCTTCCTTCTCGCCGCTTCGGGCCTGCACGGCCTCCTGCTCCCACTTCGCGGCCAGGAGGAGGGCTTTTCCACCGCAGCGCTCGGCCTGATGGGCACGGCCTGGGCCGGCGGATTCGTCGCCGGCTGCTTCTTCGCCCCGCGCGTGGTGCGCCGCGCCGGCCACGTGCGCGCCTTCGGCACGTTTGCGGCCTCCGCCGCGATCGTCGCCCTGCTGACCGGCCTGATCGTCAACGAATATGTCTGGATCCTACTGCGCGCCTTCACCGGCTTCGTCATGGCCGGCGCCTTCATGGTGATCGAGAGCTGGCTCAACGAGCGCGCCACCAACGAAAACCGCGGCACCGTATTCGGCCTCTACATGATGGTGACCTATGCCTCGATCATGGCCGGCCAGATGATGGTCGCCGGCGGCGACGTCACCAGCGCCTCGCTGTTCATGGTCACCGGCATCCTGTTCTGCCTGTCGCTGATCCCGACCGCCGTGTCGAGTGCAGCCCACCCCAAGCCCCTGCAGGACGTTTCGCTCGACCTCAAGGGGCTCTACGCCAATTCGCCGGTCGCCTCGGTCGCCTGTTTCCTGATCGGCGTGGCGAACGGCGACTGGGGCACGCTGGGCGCGGTCTATGGCGCCCGCATCGGCATCTCGACGCCCCAGATCGCGCTGATGATGAGCCTGGTGGTGGTTGCCGGTGCAGCATTGCAGATTCCTGTCGGCAAGATCTCCGACCGTACCGACCGCCGCTACGTGCTGATCGGCGCCTCGCTCGCCTCGGCCGTCGCCGCCACGCTCATCTTCCTCGTCGCCCCGCGCTCCGGCGCCTTCGTCATCTTCATGACCGCCTGCTACGGCGCCTTCGCCTACACGCTCTATTCGCTGGCGGTGGCGCATGCCAACGACCACGCCAAGCCGGAGGATTTCGTCAAGGTTTCCGGCGGCCTGCTGCTGCTCTATGGCTTCGGCACCATGGTCGGGCCGATGCTCGGCGCAGGCCTGATGGACATGATGCGGCCGGAAGCCCTGTTCCTGGCCACCGCGGCCGCGCACTTCGCCCTCGCCGGCTACACCGCACTGCGCATCCGCCGCCGCGCCCCGGTGCCGATCGAGGAGCGCGAAGCCTTCAAGACGCTGCCCGCCGACCGTTCGGCGACGCCCGAATCGCTACGTCTCGATCCGCGGCAGAAACCCGAGCTGCAGGACTGACGGCCTGCCGTAACGGGCGGGCTGCGGTTCGGCGAAGATACATCCGTTTGCGACTCTCGGTTGAGGTTTCCGGCTGGTTGCGGCACAAAGGAAGGATGACTGCCCACGACACGTTTCTGGCAATCGCCGACGCCAACCGACGCCGCCTGCTCGAGGAATTGCGCCGCGGTCCGAAGACGGTGACGCAACTTGCCGAGGGATTGCCGGTTTCCCGACCCGCCGTATCGCAGCATCTCAAGGTGCTGCTCGATGCGGGGCTGGTCAGCGCCCGTGCCGAGGGCACCAAGCGGTTCTATGCGGTCAGCAACAGCGGCTTCCGCAAGCTCAACCTCTGGCTCGATCAGTTCTGGGAAGGTTAGAGTACGTCCGCATTTCTTCGAAGCGCGAAGACGCTCCATCTCGTTGTTGCCACGCAGTTCCGGACAGAAAACCGCTGCGCACTTCGCTGGAATTGCTCCAGGAAGCGGTTCGCCTGGCTCCGGCCCTCGCCGGCCTAGTTAGGAATTGATGGAACCATGCCCAGACAAATTCGGCGGCAATGCGTGACTGCCGCCGTTATCCGGGGCCGCATCGGCCGATGCAGCCCCTGAAAAGATCAACGCCTGACCTCAGTGCTGGGTCGGCGACCCTTTCAGTTTCTCAATCTCGTCCTTGAGCGCCAGCTTGCGACGCTTCAGCGCGACGAGTTGCAGGTCGTCGACGGAAGGATGGTTCATCGCTTCGTCCAGCTGACGTTCGATGTCGCCATGTTTCCGCTGAAGCTCTTCAAGATGGGATGCAAGAGACATGATTGGATCTCCCTTTCATGGATTTCACATTGCACCGCACACGAACGTGCCCACCGCAGACAGCGCTCTGTGACGGAACCGTGACAGTCTGCCACCCCCTTTCGGAGATGTCGAATATGATGTGGTAGCATTTCCTGACAGCGCGAAATGTGATAAGGGCTTCGCGCCGGTGACAAGAGTTTCCGGCCCCCGCCTTCGGAGCGCCCGGGTGCGCCAGTGAGTTTGCAGACGGTAGACATGTCGGAACAGGAACAGGCCGAGATTCGTCTCGAGTTTGCACGCTTGAAACAGGAACACGCCGATTTCGATGCCGCGATCAACGCGATGATCGCGGCCGGCTGTGATCCGCTCCAGATCCAGCGCATGAAGAAGAAGAAGCTGGTCCTCAAGGACAAGATCGCGCAGATCGAGGACCGCATAATTCCCGATATCATAGCCTGAGAATCGGCGCCGCGCCGGCGCGGCTTTGTTGCGGTCGGGCTTCAATTCCGCTAAGCGCAGCCTGTCAAACAGAGGTGCCGCGCGTGAGCAAGGACAGGGTCGACGTCGCCATCATCATGGGCAGCCAGTCCGACTGGGCGACCATGCGCCATGCCGCCGAACTGCTCGAGGTGCTGGGCATCCCGCACGAGGCGCGGATCGTTTCCGCCCATCGCACCCCCGACCGCCTCTACGAGTTCGCCAAGGGCGCCAAGGCTGCGGGCTTCCGCGTCATCATCGCCGGCGCCGGCGGCGCCGCGCACCTGCCCGGCATGGCCGCTGCCATGACCTCGCTGCCCGTGTTCGGCGTGCCGGTCGAATCGAAGGCGCTGTCGGGACAGGATTCGCTGCTTTCCATCGTCCAGATGCCGGCGGGCATTCCCGTCGGCACCCTTGCCATCGGCAAGGCGGGCGCGGCCAATGCGGCGCTGCTGGCCGCAGCGGTGCTGGCGCTGTCGGACGACGCACTCGCCCAACGGCTCGAAGAGTGGCGCGCCGCCCAGACCGCCCGTGTCGCCGAACGGCCGACGGACGAAGCGTGACGCCCCCCCTCCCCCTCGGCGCGACCATCGGCATCGTCGGCGGCGGCCAGCTCGGCCGGATGCTCGCCATGGCTGCCGCCCGCCTGGGCTACAGGACCATCGTGCTCGAGCCCCAGGCCGACTGTCCGGCGGCCCAGGTCGCCAATCGCCAGATCGCCGCCGCCTATGACGATCCCGCTGCCCTCGACGAACTCGCCGGCGCAAGCGCCGTCGTGACCTACGAGTTCGAGAACGTGCCGGTCGTGGCCGCCGAGCATCTTTCGCGCAGCGCACCGGTCTATCCGCCGGCGCGCGCGCTGGAGGTCTCGCAGGACAGGCTGACGGAGAAGACCTTCCTCAATGGCATCGGGATATCCACAGCCGGCTTCCGCCCTGTGGAAAACGACCAGGACCTCGCCGACGCCCTCCATGCCTTCGGCGGCAGCGGCATCCTCAAGACCCGCCGCATGGGCTATGACGGCAAGGGCCAGATGGTCTTCCGCAACATGACGACGGGCGGCTTCGACGGCACCTGCGCCTCGCTCGGCAACGTGCCGCTGATCCTCGAATCCTTCGTCGCCTTCGAGCGCGAGATGTCGGTGATCGCGGCGCGCGGCATCGACGGCAGCGTGACGGTCTTCGACCCCGCCGAGAACGTCCACAAAAACGGCATCCTGCACACCTCGACCGTGCCTGCCGCGATCGGCCCAGACACCGCAGAAGCGGCGCGCGACGCCGCCCAGCGCATCCTCTCGGCGCTCGACTATGTCGGCGTCATCGGCATCGAGTTCTTCGTCCTGCCCGACGGCTCGCTGCTCGCCAACGAAATGGCGCCGCGCGTGCACAATTCCGGCCATTGGACCGAAGCGGCCTGCACGGTCTCGCAGTTCGAACAGCATATCCGCGCGGTCGCGGGCCTGCCGCTGGGCGACGCCAACCGCCATTCCGACTGCGTGATGGAAAACCTGGTCGGCGACGACATCGACCGGGTGCCGTCGCTGCTCGCCGAGCCCGACGTCGCGGTCCATCTCTACGGCAAGGCCGAGGCCCGCCCCGGCCGCAAGATGGGCCATTTCACCCGCATTTCGCACATCCGGCGATGACAAGCCGGCCGGCCGACTGCGGCGCCGCAAAAGCGCTGCAGGAAAGGGCTGCGGAATGCCACGCCTGCGGTTGACTGGCCGCGACTCCTCGTCTATGAGCCAGACACACAAATTCGGGCGCGCTGTTTGGCGCGCTTTTGTTTCGGCCCGACTGATGGGCCCCATCGACGGGTCAGTGACATGAAGATCAAGAATTCGCTCAAAGCGCTCAAGGGCCGCCACCGTGACTGCCAGCTGGTTCGTCGCAAGGGCCGCATCTACATCATCAACAAGACCGCCCCGCGCTACAAGGCCCGCCAGGGCTGACGTAGGCCCGGCCGCCAGCGGCCGGCGCATCACGGCAATTTCAGTTTGACGTTCCCATGCGGGGGTCTAGAATTTCCGCATGCGGAGCGTTTTTGCCATTTGCGCCCTGGCCCTAGCGGCCAGCTTGTTGCCCCAGGGGGTATTGGCCGAAACGCCAAGCAGCGCGGCAGTGGCCAAGGCGGAGAACCCGCTGCAGGTCCTGTTTTCCGACCTCAAGCGGGAGCGCAACGAAAAAGCCGCCGAGCGCATCGCCAGCCGCATCTGGGATGAGTGGAACAAGTCCGGCAGCTCTTCCGTCGACCTGATGATGCTGTGGTCGCAGCAGGCCATCGAAGCCAAGAAATACGACGTCGCGCTCGATTTCCTCGACCAGATCGTCACGCTCGAGCCCAGCTATGCCGAAGGCTGGAATCGCCGCGCCACCGTGCACTTCCTGATGCAGAACTATCGCAAGTCGATGTCCGACATCGAGCACACGCTCGAACTCGAGCCCCGGCATTTCGGCGCGCTGTCGGGCATGGCCCAGATCATGACGGCGACCGGACGCGACGAACTGGCGCTCAAGGCATGGCAGCGCGTCCTCGACATCTACCCGATGCTGCGCAACGCCCAGAACGAGGTGTCGCGGCTGTCGGAAGAGCTGGCCGGCGAAGGAATTTGATAGGGGAATAGGGCAGTAGGGCAGTAGGGCAGTATGTGAACGTCACTGCCGCTGTCCATACCATACTTGCTGCCTTACTCCCCTACTGCCTTACTCCCCTATTCCCTTCCTACTCCCGAGCCGCATGAACATTCTCACCGCGATCCTGGTCCTGCTGCTTGCGCTGGTTCTGGCGCTTGCGGGCGCAACCCGCGTGGCATCGAGGCTGATCGAGCGACGCAACCCGCCGACGGGCAGCTTCGTCGACATCGCCGGCGCCGGGATCCACTACGTGCACGTGCCCGCACCGCCCGGCGGCGACCTGCCGGCACTTGTGTTCATCCACGGTGCGAGTGCCAATCTGAAGGACCAGATGCTGCCGCTGAGGCCACGGTTCGAAGGCCGCGCCGAGATGCTGTTCTTCGATCGGCCGGGCCACGGCTGGTCGGGCCGCGGGCGGGGCGACAGCGAGGACCCGACGGAGCAGTCGGCCACCATCGCGGCCCTGATGGACAGGCTCGGCATCGAGGAGGCGATCATCGTCGGCCATTCGTTCGGCGGCGCGGTGGCGGCGAGCTTTGCCCTCGAACATCCCGAAAAGACGCGTGGCCTGCTGTTCCTGTCGGCAGCGACGCATCCCTGGCCGGGCGGCGGCACCTCCTGGTACTACAGCTTGAGCGCCATGCCGGTGATCGGCCGCATCTTCGCGGAGACAATTGCCAACCCGGCCGGGCTGATGCGCATCGATGCCGCGACCACCAGCGTCTTCTCGCCCAACGCGGTGCCGCAAGCCTATGTCGACGACGCCTCGATCAAGCTGGTGCTGCGCCCGCAGGCATTCCGCGCGAATGCGATCGACGTCGAAGGGCTCTACCGCCACGTGCTGGCGGCAGCGCCGCGCTATCGCGACATCGGCGTGCCCACGGTGGTGATTTCAGGCGACGAGGATACGGTCGTCTACGAGGAGATCCATTCCGTCGGGCTCGCGCGCGACATTGCCGGCGCCGAACTCGTCTGGGTCAGGAACCTCGGCCACAAGCCGGACTGGGTGGCGCCGGAGCTTGTCGTGGCGGCCGTCGAAAAACTCGCCGGCCAGCCGCGCGACCTGCAGGCAACGGCCCGCGCCGTGGAGGCGAGGCTCGCCGGCGACGTGCATGCGGCAGGGTGCGTAAACGAGAAGGCGGAGGAGGATGGCAGTGGGGAATAGGGCAGTATGGGAAAAGCTCGGCCTACTGCCTTATTCCCCTACTGCCCTACTCCCCTCAATCTCACCTGCTTCCCTTGCCGCCCGGCCCGACATAGGCGATGCGCAGCATGTTGGTGGAGCCCGGCGTCCGCAGCGGCACGCCGGCCGTGATGATGATGCGGTCGCCCGCGCCGGCAAACCCTTCGTTGAACGCGACGTTGCAGGCGCGATCGACCATGTCGTCGAGATCCGCGGCATCGGGCGAGACGACGCAGTGCGTGCCCCACAGCAGCGACAGGCGGCGCGCCGTGTCGACGATCGGCGACAGCGCGATGATCGGCACCTGCGGCCGCTCGCGCGCCGCGCGCAGGCCGGTGGTGCCCGAAGCGGTGTAGGTGACGATCGCCGACAGCTTCAGCGTCTCGGCGATTTCGCGCGCGGCCAGCGAGATGGCGTCGGCGCCGGTGGGTTCCGGCTGCGAGCGCTGGGCGTTGATGATGCCCGGATAGGTCGGGTCCTTCTCGACCTGCTGGGCGATGCGGTCCATCGTCGCCACCGACTCGACCGGGTATTGCCCGGCGGCCGATTCGGCCGACAGCATGATGGCGTCGGCGCCTTCGAACACGGCGGTCGCCACGTCGGAGACCTCGGCGCGGGTCGGCACCGGTGCCGTGATCATCGATTCCAGCATCTGGGTGGCGACGACCACCGGCTTGCCGGCGCGGCGGGCGGCGCGGGTGATCTGCTTCTGGATGCCGGGGACCGCCTCGATCGGCATCTCGACGCCGAGGTCGCCGCGGGCGACCATCAGGGCATCGGACAGGTCGATGATCTCGGCGAGCCGGGCGACCGCCTGCGGCTTCTCGATCTTGGAGAGCAACAGCGCGCGCCCTTGCGCGATCTTGCGGGCCTCGGCGAGGTCCTCGGGGCGCTGGATGAACGACAGCGCCACCCAGTCGACGCCGGTTTCGAGCACCGCGTCGAGGTCCTTGCGGTCCTTTTCGGTCAGCGCACCGACCGGCAGGTCGGTATCGGGCAGGCTGACGCCCTTCTTGTCGGAAATCCTGGTGCCGGCGACGACCGTGCAGACGATCGACTTGCCGTCGGCCCTGGTTGCCTTGAGCTCGAGCTTGCCGTCGTCGATCAGCAGGCGATGGCCGGCCTGGACCGACTTGAGGATCTCGGGATGCGGCAGGTGCACGCGGCTCGAAGTGCCGAGCTCGGGATTGTCGTCGAGGGTGAACGTCTGGCCGACGGTCAGCTCTTCCTTGCCGTTGGCGAACTTGCCGACGCGGAGCTTGGGTCCCTGCAGGTCGGCAAGGATGCCGATCGGCCGGCCCACGTCGCCCTCGACCTTGCGGATGCGGCCGACCAGCGTGCGCATGGAGTCATGGTCGGTATGGCTCATGTTGATGCGGAAGACGTCGGCTCCCGCCGCGAAGAGCTTTCGGATCATCGCCTCGTCGGAGGAGGCGGGACCGAGTGTTGCGAGTATCTTGACCTTGCGGCTGCGTCTCATTGACCGTTCGTTCCCGAGGCGGCTGTGGCGCCGCCCGTTGCGGGTTCGTCGGTGAGCTGGACCATCCAGTTCGCCTGCTCGCCCGTATCGTATTCCTGGAAGCCGGCTCGCTGGAAACCGCGCGCCACGCAGTCGGTCACGCCGGCAATCTTGAACTCTTTCTCGGCCACGCACATGGTGATCGGACCGTCCCAGCGGCCGCCGCGCTCGGCATCTTCTGCATAGAGATAGTAAAACCTCGATGACAGCGGCCCTTCGATCAGCGTCTTGCAGGTCGAGCCTTCGATGTGCCACCAGCCCTCGGTGATCCAGCCGGTCTTGGCGCGATAGCCGATGCCGACGCCGACGAGGTTCTGCGTCGCGTTGCAGACGCGGAAATCGGCGCGGGCCGGCGTCGCGGCGACGGCTGTCATGAGCGGGATGGCGAGAAACAGGGAGAGCACTGCGACGGTTGAGCGCAGGCGCGGCCCCCCGACGATTCCCATCCCGATGCCCCTCTTCGACGTGTTCTGCATATTAGGTGCCCCTTTTCGGCAATGTCCGGGCGCATGTCAACGCGCGGCAATGCGCTTATCCAATCGATTTAGATGAGCGCGTCCCGCGTGATTTGCCGCCCCATCTGGCATATTCGAAAAAAGGTTGGCAAAACAACGGCGTTAGCACATATCCCCACTTCAGCGCCGGTCGCGCCAGCGCCCGCGGGACCGCCCAAGGACAAATTGCCGCCGATGACGCGAACAGCCCTTTTTGCCCCTTTCGACATCGTCGAAGGCGACCGCCGGCAAGGCCTCGTGCTGATTTGCGACCATGCCCGCCGCGACCTTCCGCAGGAATATGGCGATCTCGGTCTCCCGCCGGAGGAATTCGACCGCCACATCGCCTACGACATCGGCGCCGAACGGGTGACGCGCCGGCTGGCGGCGCTGCTCGGCGTACCGGCGGTGCTGGCCAATTTCTCGCGGCTCTTGATCGACCCCAACCGCGGCGAGGACGACCCCACCCTGATCCGCCAGCTCTATGACGGCTCGGTCATTCCGGGCAACTATCCGATGTCGGAGGACGAGCGCGAACGGCGCCTCGACAATTTCTACCGCCCCTACCACGACGCCGTCGGCGCCATGGTCGCCTCGGTGCACCAGAGCACCGGCACGGCGCCCTTCGTCCTGTCCATCCACTCCTTCACGCCGGTGATGCAGGGCCGCGCCAGGCCGTGGCATGCGGGCGTGCTCTGGGACATGGACCACCGCGCCGCCTGGCCGCTGATCGAGATGCTGGCCGAGGACCCTGCCCTGGTGGTCGGCGACAACGAGCCCTATGACGGCGCGCTGCGCGGCGACACCATGTTCCGCCACGCCATCGTCAACGGCTTCGCCCATGCCCTGATCGAGATCCGCCAGGACCTGATCGGCGACGAGGCCGGCGCCACAGCCTGGGCCGGACGGCTGGAACCCATCGTTGACGCCATCAACCGGCGACCCGATATACACGAGGTCAGGCAATTCGGCTCGCGCACCGGGCCGCTGTGAAGGAGGACAGGATGGTCGATCTCACCGAGGCGCAGAAGCGCGATTTCGAGGCAGCCGCCTTCCGCCGCCTGCTCGAGCACCTGAGCGAGCGTTCGGACGTCCAGAACATCGACCTGATGAACCTCGCCGGCTTCTGCCGCAACTGCCTGTCCAACTGGTATCGCGACGCCGCCGGCGCGGCCGGCGTGGAGCTTTCCAAGGAAGCGTCGCGCGAGATCGTCTATGGCATGCCCTATGCCGAATGGCAGGCGAAGCACCAGCGCGAGGCGACCGACGCCCAGAAGCAGGCCTTCGAGACCAATCGCCCGAAGGACCACTGAACGACCGTTTCCGCGGCGATGTGTCGGTTGCGCCACGGCTTGCCCTTGACCCTCCACGCATCATGAGGCATCGAACCCGCCGAAATTCCGTGGCGCACGACTCAGCGCCTTTTCCAGCCACAAGTTTGCGGAGTGCCCCATGGCCGACGAAATCACCGAGACCAGCCAGACAGTTGCCGCCGGCCAGCTGCGCGCCTTCATCGAGCGCATCGAGCGCCTCGAGGAAGAGAAGAAGACCATCGCCGACGACATCAAGGACGTCTACGCCGAGGCCAAGGGCACCGGCTTCGATACCAAGGCGATCCGCACGCTGATCCGCCTGCGCAAGCAGGACCAGAACGAGCGCGCCGAAGAAGAGTCGATCCTCGACCTCTACAAGGCCGCGCTCGGCATGGTCTGAGGCCCGCGCTTCGAAGCGAAAAGAAAAACGCCGGCAGCGATGCCGGCGTTTTTCGTCGTGGGTGGTCCTGCCAGTTGCCGCTACACCGCCATCGCCATTTCGACGCTGCGCGGGGAGAAGATGGCCCGGCCGGGGTCGAGATCGTACTGGCCCTCGTAGCGCGCGGCGTCGCCTGCGAGCTGGGCGACCGAATCCAGGATGAAGGCGATCTTGTCCTCGCTGAGCAGGACGCTGAAGTTGAGCCGGGTGAAGCCGGGCTTCTTCATCTCGTCGCCGGCAAGGATTGCCGCGCGCATCCGCTCCGACTCCTCCTCGCCGATGGCGAGCAGCCGATGCACATAGGGGCCGGCGCAGGCGCAGCCGCCGCGCGCCTGGATGCCGAACCGGTCGCTCAGCATCCGGGTGACGAGCTGCTGGTGAACGTAGCCGCCCTGGCCGTTGCGCACCCGGAACGAGAAGATCGGCAGCCGGGTTGGTTCGAGCGAGCCCAGCAGTTCCAGCCGATCCACGCCCTGCCAGGCCGCGACCGCGCGCCGGGTGAGCTCGGCGTTGCGCGCCTGCATGGCGTCGACACCGATCGCCTCCTTGACCAGGAAGGCCAGCGCGGCACGGATGTCGCCGACGACGTTGGGGGTGCCCGCCTCCTCGCGCGTTTCGAGGCTGTCGCTGTAATCGTGCGCCGTCGACGAGACGAATTTGACGGTGCCGCCGCCCGGCCAGGACGGCCTGGTGGTCGTCACCGCATCGCGGCGAACGATCAGCACGCCCGACGCACCCGGCCCGCCGATGAACTTGTGCGGCGAGACGACGAGCGCGTCGATCTCGGCGCCTTCGGCAGGCGACATGGCGATGGGGAGATAGGGTCCGCCGCCCGCATAGTCCCACACCGCCTTGGCGCCTGCGGCCTTGATCCTGCGGGTGACGCCGGCGACGTCGGTGATGATGCCTGTGACGTTGGAGGCGGCGGAAAAGGCGCAGACCTTGAGGTCGGCTTCGACCGCGAGCGCCGCATCGAGCATTTGCAGATCGGGCCCGCCCGACGCGGCCTCGGCGATCTCGATCACCTCGGCGCCGCTTTCGCGCCAGGGCAGGATGTTCGAATGGTGCTCGTAGGGCCCGATGATGACGCGCACGCGCTTGCCCTGCGCCATCGCATCGGCGACGCCGAGCAGCTTGACCAGCCGGTTGAGGCCCGCCGTGGCACCCGAGCCGGCGAAGACGACGGCGTGTTCCCTGGTGGCGCCGCAGCAACCGGCGATGACCGCGCGCGCTTCGCGGCGCAGGCGCGTCATGAAGCCGCCGCAGTAGGAGGCCTCGGTATGGCTGTTGGCGTAGTAGGGCAGCACTTCCTCGAGGATGAAGCGCTCGATCTGCATCAGCGCCCGACCGGAGGCGACGTAGTCGGCATAGACGAGCGTCCTGGCGCCGAACGGCCCTTCGATCCTGGCGTTCTGGCCGACCAGCCCGGCCTGCAGCGCCGATACCGTATCGCCGGCTGCAAGGCTCTCCCTGAACCCATGCAGCAAACCGGTGGTGCCAGACATTTCGCGTGCTCCTCTTCCAGAAACCGTTCCCGACGGTATGGACGAAGAGTCTAATCGCGTTTCAGTGGAGAAACCTTATCGTTTTCTCACGACAGCGCCGGCAATTTGTGTCATCTGATTGCCAGAATGGAAAAGATTGATGAAATTGATCGCAAGATCCTGTCGTGCCTCCAGAAGGACGGCTCGATCTCGCAGCGTGATTTGGCCGAGCGCGTCGGGCTGTCGCAAAACGCCTGCTGGCGGCGGCTGCAGCGGCTCAACACCACCGGCCTGATCCGCGGCACCCATGCCGACATCGACGTGGCGGCGCTGGGCTACGACCTCACCGTCTTCGTGATGATCCGCACCCGCCACCATTCCAAGGAATGGGCCGACGACTTCCGCAAGCATGTGGAGCGCCTGCCGGAGGTGATCGACTTCTACCGCATCGGCGGCGACTGGGACTACCTGATCAAGGTCGTGACGCGGGGCATGGGGGGATACGACGCCTTCTACCAGAAGCTCATCACCAATTTCGACCTGGCGACGGTGACCGGCTTCTTCTCCATGGAAGCTATCATCGACAACCGCGCCGCCGACCTGAACCGGCTGAAATGAGACCGTGGCTCCCGGGAGGCAATTCCGCTGCAAGGCAATGCATGACGGCGGGAACCGGAATGCTTCGCAATCGTTCACCTTGTTGCAGAACAAGACTTTTGGCGCACTTGTAAAGACGAGTAATATGATGCCCTAATCGGGTGGTAGGCTGTTGCAAGTGCGGCAACAGCATGGGGTCAGGCCATGACGGATACCGGGCGGCTTCATCCTTCGGACAATGCGGGGCCCGTCGGCGGCGGCCTTGCGGCGTTCTTCTTGCGCCGCTGGCACGGCGAAGTGTCGCTCGGCCAGCTGTTCTGGCGCGACATGATCGGTGTCGGCAGCCTGATCAACGTCGCCACGACGGTCGTGGCCCTGCTCATCCTCGCCGCGAAGCTGCCGATATGGTGGGCGTTTGCGGTGCATCTCGCGCCGCTGCCCTACAACCTGTTCCTCTATGGCAGCGTGCTCAGGACCGCCGACACGACCGCGGCGCCCAACGCCAACACGTTGAAGCTGGGCGCAACGCTGTGGATCGTCCTCGCCAGCCTGCTCTAGGGATTAGCTAGCCGGCTCGAAGTTCAGCGCGACCCCGTTGATGCAGTAGCGCAGCCCGGTGGGCGGCGGACCGTCGGGGAAGACGTGGCCGAGATGGCTGCCGCAATTGGCGCAATGCACCTCGGTGCGCATCATGCCGTAGCTGCGGTCGACAGTGGTTTCGACCGACCCGTCGACCGGGTCGTTGAAGCTCGGCCAGCCGGTGCCGCTCTCGAACTTGAGCTTGGATTCGAACAGGGGCTGGTCGCAGCCGGCGCATTTGAAGGTGCCGGCGCGCTTCTCATAAAGCAGCGCGCAGCTTCCCGGACGCTCGGTGCCGTGGTGGCGCATCACCTGGTACTGCTCGGGCGTGAGCAGCGCGCGCCATTCGGCGTCGGTGCGGGTGACGGGATAGGTCTTGCTGTCCATGCTCATGGTCTCCCACGCTCAAATGTCTTCATCGCACAGATAGGTACGAGCGCTCTTGCGCGACAGTGCATCACTTCACGGTGAACGCGGCAGCTCGTCAATGCCTGCGCGACAGTTCCTTCGTCGCGGCTTCCAGGCCCGCCAGGGTCAGCGGGTACATGCGGTTGGCGAAGATGTCCGAGATCATCTTGATCGAGCTCGTATAGCTCCAGTGCTTCTCCCGGGTCGGGTTGAGCCAGACGGCGTTCGGCCACTGGTCGAGCACGCGGCGCAGCCACACCGCCCCCGGTTCGGGGTTCCAGTGCTCGACCGAGCCGCCGGCATAGGCGATCTCGTAGGGGCTCATCGAGGCGTCGCCGACGAAGATCACCTTGTAGTCGTGGCCGTATTTGTGCAGCACGTCGAGCGTCGGCAAGACCTCGGCATGACGGCGGCGGTTGTCCTTCCACACGCCTTCGTAGAGGCAATTGTGGAAGTAGAAATATTCGAGCTGGCGGAACTCCGCCCGCGCCGCCGAGAACAGTTCCTCGACGCTCCCGATGTGGTCGTCCATCGAGCCGCCGACGTCGAAGAACATCAGCAGCTTCACCGCGTTGCGCCGCTCGGGGCGCGTCTTCACGTCGAGATAGCCGTGATCGGCGGTGGCGTGGATGGTGCCGGGCAGGTCGAGCTCTTCCTCGACGCCCTCGCGCACCCAGCGGCGCAAACGCTTGAGCGCCACCTTGATGTTGCGCGTGCCGAGTTCGACCTGGTCGTCGAAATTGCGGAACTCGCGCTTGTCCCACACCTTGACCGCGCGACGGTGGCGGCTTTCGTGCTGACCAATGCGCACGCCCTCGGGATTGTAGCCATAGGCGCCGAAGGGCGAGGTGCCGACGGTGCCGATCCATTTGGACCCGCCCTGGTGGCGGCCCTTCTGCTCCTCGAGCCGCTGCTTCAGCGTCTCCATCAGCTTGTCGAAGCCGCCGAGCGCCTCGACCAGCTTCTTCTCCTCGTCGGTGAGGGTTTTTTCGGCGAGCCTGCGCAGCCACTCCTCGGGGATGTTGGCGGCATCGACGCCGCCCTCGCCCGACACCGCCTCCACGCCCTTGAAGTAATGGGAAAAAACCTGGTCGAAGCGGTCGATGTGGCGCTCGTCCTTCACCAGCGCCGCGCGGGCGAGATAGTAGAAGCCCTCGACGTCATAGCTGACGAGGTCCGCGTCGAGACCTTCGAGCAGGGTCAGGTATTCGCGCAGCGACACCGGAACCTTGGCCGCCTTGAGCTCGAGGAAGAAGGGTATGAACATGCCGGCACTTTGCTTGCGCGCGCGCCGGCAGGCAAGTGCATCGAAGCCGCGGCGTCCGCGCAACCCCGGCCAAAGGTTCGACCTTCGGCAAGGTTGCAACAGCTGGAATCTAATTAAAGTAAAAATCGGATTCAGTCTTTCTTGGTAATTTCCCGTTAGCAAATCCCGTCAGTGGGGAAGCGGGGGCGAGTCTGCCTTCGGCCCGAGTTGCTTTTGCGTACGGGTATCATGCGTTTTTCAACCGCGTCTGCGATCATTCTCGCCAGCATGGCCCTGGCAGGCTGCACTTCGAGCCTGGGGCTGGGCGACATCATGTCGTCGGCGCCATCCAGGGAAACGACCAGTTCCATCGCGCGGCCGGCGAGCCCGATCCCCGCGGCCGACGTCGCTGCAGCGCCGGCGGCTCCGACCCCGATGGTGCAGCAGGCGATGGCCGCGCCGATGCCGCGGCAGGGGCTGCTGGCGCCGGTGCCGGAGGCCGTCGTGACGGAAGCGCCGGTCCAGGTGGCGATGGCGGCACCACGGATCGAACTCGACGATATCCCGACCCCGGACGCCAAGCCGATCGCGCTGGTCTCGCCGTCGAACCCGATGCGCGCCACACCGTTCGCGCCCGGCCAGATCTACGGCCGCCGCTTCCGCGACGCCAAGCCGATCAACTTCGGCAAGTCCATGTCGCCCAAGAACTTTGCCGTGCACGGCGTCGACGTGTCGCGCTGGCAGGGCGAGATCGACTGGCCGAAGCTGAGGACGCAGGGCGCCAACTTCGCCTACATCAAGGCCACCGACGGCGGCGACCACCTCGACCCGATGTTCAAGGAGAACTGGCGCGAGGCGGGGGCCGCCGGCCTGCGCCGCGGCGCCTATCACTTCTTCTACTGGTGCCGCACCGCCGGCGAGCAGGCCGACTGGTTCATCCGCAACGTGCCGAGGGTCGAGGGCGCGCTGCCGCCGGTCATCGACGTCGAATACAACGGCGAGTCGAGCTGCAAGCGGCGCCTGTCGCGCGAGACGATCATCGAGAAGATGCAGGTCTTCATGGACAGGCTGGAGCGCTATTACGGCCAGCGCCCGATCATCTACACGGCCCCCGACTTCTACCGCGACAACCTCCAGGGCGAATTCCTCGACTACCCGTTCTGGCTGCGCGCCGTGGCCCAGCCGCCTTCGAAGGTCTATCCCGGCCGCAAATGGGTGTTCTGGCAGTATTCGGGTTCGGGCCTCTCCCACGGCGTCGAAGGCAAGATCGACCTCAACGTCTTCTACGGCAACGAGGACACCTGGAACGCCTGGCTGGCGAAGGCGACGAGCTGAGGCTCGCCGCCGCAGCTCGAATGGGCCAGCCTAGAGCAGGTCGTATTCGATGAAGCCGGTGCGCCGCGCCACGCGGTCGTAGAGCTTGCGCGCCGTGGCGTTGGTCTCGTGGGTCATCCAGTAGACGTTGGTGACGCCGGCCTTGGCCGCTTCCTGCCTGACGGCCTCGATGAGGGCCGCGCCCACCCCCTTGCCGCGCGCCGCCGGATCGGCGAACAGGTCCTGCAGATAGCAATTGTTGGCCTCGGACCAGCCCGAGCGGTGGTAGAGATAGTGCGTCAGGCCGACCGCCTCGCCGCCGACGACGGCGATCAGGCCCTTGGGCTCGAACTCGCCGTCGCTGAACAGGCGCTTCCAGGCGAGCTGGTACATCTTCTCGGGCAGCACCGTGTTGTAGAAATCGAGATAGGCGGTCCACAGGCGACGCCAATCCTCATGGTCGGCAAGCGCGAGCGGGCGGATGGTGATGTCGGTCATGGCCTTGCCTTCCGTGAATGTGTCGGTCGCACTGCAAACTGCCCGAGCCCGACCGCGCGGCCAACGGTCCACGGCGCGGGAAAGCGCTGGCCGGGTTGTGCTCCACAGCGGTCTCCGGCAGGCGGATGAGTTTATACCCCCACCCCTAACCCCTCCCCACTGTTTGGACCGGGGACATCGCGAACAGGTATGCGAAGACATCGCGAACAGGTTTGCACTCTATCGAGGCAGGGCATTGAGGTCGATGGTTTGTATTTTCTGATGTCTGAACCAGGCTTCGAAGACGCCGTCGGTGGCGGTCGGGCGAAAGGCGACGGATTTGCCTGCGAAGGCCCTGCACAGGCGCAAGGTGCGGCCGAGGATGGAGACGAAGCCATGCTGCTGGACGCGGCGGATGAGATCGTCCCTGTCGTAGTCGAACGGCTCGGCGGTGTCGCGATAGGGGCGCAGGGAGACGTGGTAGCGGTCGAGCGGCACGGCGCCACCCAGTGCCTGGTGCGGCCGCTGCGCATTGTAGAC
>NZ_JBNPXB010000006.1:0-208846 GCF_050433525.1 Aminobacter sp. BE322
TCCCACCCCCTCTGCCCTGCCGGCGTTCGTCGTTCGAAAAGCCAAGCAATTGGCTTTTCGTCGCCTTCGGCGACCACTCCTCACCCCCCACAAGGGGGGAGATCAGGCCGCCATCGACGTCCCGGCCAATCACCGACCTGCAAACCGCTGATCACGGCTAACCCACTCGCCCGGCAATCACTTTTGGCGAGCGGTCGCAGGATAGGCGCCGCCGGCGACGCGACTGATCTCCCCCCTTGTGGGGGAGATGGGCGGCAGCCCAGAAGGGGGTGGGAAGAAACGAGACTTTGAAATGGATGACCCTCAGGCAGGGACAAGGCGAAGGACCGCACAGATGGAAAAATCCCCGGCCCCGTGGAAAAGGTCTGCACACATGAGGACCAGGTCACGGCATGGATCCTAGGGTCTTCGCGACGGCGCTCACGCGCCTGCTTCGCCCTAGGATGACGACCCCGCGTCTGCGCGTTCGGCCAACCTGCGAGGCCGCAAGGATAAGCAGCTTGCGCCGGCGATTTGGCTTTGGCGCAGATGACGGCCGCAAGGCTGCACCCATGTCGAAGGTCGAGCATGATCGCAGAGCCGCCGATTGCATTGGACAGCTTGCGCTGCCGCCCTGGCGGCGTCCCCCAATGAACGGACGACGAGGTCTCGACCGCCAAGACCTAGCTGGCAGCCCCGGCCGCGACAGCTCTAGCTCGGCCTAGACCTAGTGGATCAGGGTGGGCCGCTCGACGAACCTGACATCGGCGCAGCCCCGGCCACAAAAGCCGCCTCCCCGGGGACCCGATGGATCCGGACGGGCCGCCCGCCGAACATCGGCGCAGCCCCAGCGACGACAGCCGCTGCCTCTGTCTAGACCTGATGATGGCTCGGGGCGGGGGTCGCTCGATGAACCTGACATCGGCGCAGCCCCGGCCACGACGGCCAATTCCTCGGCTTGGACCTGATGGCTCACGGCGGGCCGCTCGACGAACATGACGTCGACAGCGTCCTGGTCCGTCAAGAAATCTACGCCGTCGCGATCAGAACGGGATTTCGTCGTCGAGGTCGCGCGAGCCGCCGCCACCGCCCATGCCACCGCGGCCGCCGCCACCACCGCCGCCTCGGCCGTAGCCCTCGGTCGGGCTCGACTGGCCGAAATCGGAACCACGGCCGCCGCCATAGCCACCGCCCTGCCCGCCGCCATAACCGACCTGGCCTCCGCCACCGCTATAGCCGGAGTCGCCGCCCTGGCCGCGCGCGTCGAGCATCTGCAGCTCGCCACGGAATTTCTGCAGCACGATTTCCGTGGTGTAGCGCTCGATGCCGTCCTTCTCCCACTTGCGGGTCTGGAGCTGGCCTTCGATGTAAACCTTCATGCCCTTCTTGAGGTACTGCTCGGCGACCTTGGCGAGGTTGTCATTGAAAATGACGACCTGATGCCACTCGGTCTTCTCCTTGCGCTCGCCGGAATTCTTGTCGCGCCAGCTTTCCGAGGTGGCGATACGCAGGTTGACGACCGGCTCGCCGGAATTGAGCCGGCGGATTTCAGGATCGGCGCCCAGATTACCGACCAGAATGACCTTGTTGACGCTACCTGCCATGACACCGCTCCGCGCTCGTCCGAAACCAGATCCAAATTGTGAGGGCGCACATTAGCCCAATGCGCCATCCGCCCGCGCCCCCTGCGGGTGGAAAAGGACATGCCGTCCACAAATCATTTTCGTTCTTATTTTGTTCTATATCAGATCCATAACCATTGGCAAGAGCCGGCAGCATTGTCCGCATTTGGCCATCACGCCAAGCTGGTGCGCAGATTGACAGCTGCGAATGCCAAGGGCATCGTTGGCGTGCTTCATGGGGCGCATCGGCAGACGGCCGAAAGGGCAATGCCCACCTGGGAAACACCCAACCGCAAGCGCGCCCATGCCGAGCCTCGAAAACCTCAAAAAGCAAGCCAAGCAATATCTCCGCTGGCATCGCCAGGGCTATTATCCGGTGGCCGCCGAACTGAGAGCCGGCCTGCCCCGGTTCGCCGGCCTCGACGACGGCCAGATCATGCAGGCGAACTTCAAGCTCAGCGACGCGCAGGAGCTGGTCGCGCGGCAACAGGGCTTCGACGGCTGGCAGGCGCTCAAATCGGGAGCCGATGACATGAGCCGACAAGACGTGCCGGCGCAGCCGCCCATCCTTGCCGCGATTTCGGCGCAGCTGTTCGTTGCCGACATGGCCGTGTCCTGCGCGTTTTTCACCGAAAGGCTCGGTTTTGCCGTCGATTTCGCTTATGGCGAACCGCCCTTCTACGCCCAGATCGTTCGCGACCATGCGCGCATCGCACTGAGACTGGTCTGCGAACCGGTTTTCGTGGGCGACATCCGTCGGCGCGAGCACCTGCTTTCAGCCTCGATCACCGTCGCAACCGCAAGCGAGATCAAGGAGCTGTTTGCGGAATTCCACGCCGCAGGGGTGGCGTTTCACCAGACGCTGCGAAAAGAGCCCTGGGGCGCCCGAAACTTCATCGTGCTCGACCCCGATGGCAACCTGATCCTGTTTGCCGGACCGGCGGGCTAAGCAAGCGGCGCGCCGTCGGGAAAGCAGCGGTCGCTAGCCTTCCAGCCGACCGGTTCGGTCTTGCGCGAGGGCAAGCTCGACCGCCGCCTCGGCATGAAGCTCGACCATGTCATAGGCTGGCATCGGGTAGTGTTCAATGGCGAGCAGCAGCGGCAACTCGGTGCAGGCGACGACGATGCATTCCGCCCCCCGTTCCGCCAGCCCCTTAGCCAGTCGCAACAGCAGCGCCTTCGAGTCCGGCCTCACCACGCCGAACGTCAGTTCCTCGATGATGACGCGATGCAAGGCGGCCCGCTCGTCCTCCGGCGGCACCAGCGCTTCGATGCCGAACTGCTTCTCCAGCCTTTCGCCGAGAAAGCCGAGCTCCATCGTGTAGCGCGTGCCCAACAGCCCTGCCCGTCTGTGCCCGGCGGCCTCGAGCGCCCTGCCGGTCGGATCGGCGATGTGCAGCAACGGGATATCGATGGCCGCAGCGATCTTGTCGGCGACGAAGTGCGGCGTCACCGCCGTCAGCATGGCGAAGGCCGCGCCGCCGGCCTCGAGATGCCGCCCGGCAATGGAAACCACGGCGGCGACCCGCTCCCAGTCGCCCCTGGCGGCGAGATCGTTCAGTTCGTCGAAGTCGAGCGTGAACATCAGCGAGCGTGCATTGTGATGCCCGCCCAGCCGCCGATGCGCCGCCTGGTTGACGAGACGATAGTAGAGCGCGCTGGATTCCCAGCTCATGCCCCCGATCAAGCCGATGAGCTGCGTCTGGCGTTCGGCCATGGTTCTCCCCTCGCTCGGTCGGGCCTGGCGGATCAGGTCGGAATGCCTTGCCGGGAAGACAAGCGCCGCCGCCCGAGAAATACCGCCGCAAAGAATGCGCCGTGAGACTATCGACGCAAGATATGGGGCGCAAAAATATGGCCCCGCCGCTCCTTGGAGCGCACGGGGCCTTTTGTCGGGTTCTACCCTTGATTGCCGGGAGCGGTTTACCGGCTTTGCTCTCTCGGATGCTCGTGGCTCACGGCCACCGATCCGACTACGGTTTCTGATTGTATGGGGGACAGCAGGTCACGGTCTGCGGGGCTGTTCACTCAGGAACGGCCAGGCACCTGCGCCTGCCGCGGCTCCGTCTCTCTAGCGGAACCTTTCGGGACTGTCCGGTGGAGTCATGCCTAGCTCCTACGTCAGTTGCGCCAAATGTACGCCTTCCGCTCAACTCGCGTGTCTGCGGCGTCTCGCAGACCGTCCGTAGCATGGTGAGGAGCCATTGAACGGGCTCGGCATCGGGCGACAAGGGCAGTCTGCATCCCTGATTCGGCCACGTCAACAGCAACATTGTTAGACGGGAAAGATGTGAACGGCGCCGCCGTTCCGCCGGGTCTCCGCCTCCCCCGCTCCTGCCATAGCGTTGTCAGGATGTCGTTCGGCCTTTGTTCTTTTCGCTTGCCCGCCGGCGCCAAAGGCGCTTAAACGCTTGCCGGTGTGCGCGGCGCCGCTCTCGACCGGGCGTCGAAAATACCTACATAGGGGGATGGCCGGGCTCGCCCGCCACTCCGAGACATCCAGATTTGAGGCGGCGGCGCGGCAATGGCCGATCACAAGTACATTTCCATTCGCGGTGCGCGCGAGCACAATCTCAAGAACGTCGATCTCGACCTGCCGCGCGACAGGCTCATCGTCATGACCGGCCTTTCGGGCTCGGGAAAGTCGTCGCTCGCCTTCGACACCATCTATGCCGAGGGCCAGCGCCGCTACGTCGAGAGCCTGTCGGCCTATGCCCGCCAGTTCCTGGAGATGATGCAGAAGCCGGACGTCGACCAGATCGACGGCCTGTCGCCGGCGATCTCGATCGAGCAGAAGACGACCTCGCGCAACCCGCGCTCGACGGTCGGCACCGTCACCGAGATCTACGACTACATGCGCCTGCTGTTCGCGCGCGTCGGGGTGCCCTATTCGCCGGCCACCGGCCTGCCGATCGAGAGCCAGACCGTGTCGCAGATGGTCGACCGGGTGCTGGCGCTGGACGAAGGCACCCGCCTCTACATCCTCGCGCCCATCGTGCGGGGCCGCAAGGGCGAGTACAAGAAGGAACTGGCCGAGCTGCAGAAGAAGGGTTTCCAGCGCGTCAAGATCGACGGCGCCTTCTACGAGATCGGCGACGCGCCGGCGCTAGACAAGAAGTACAAGCACGACATCGACGTGGTGGTCGACCGCATCGTCGTGCGTCCCGACCTCGCCACGCGCCTGGCGGATTCGATGGAAACGGCGCTGAAGCTCGCCGAGGGCCTGGCCGTCGCCGAATTCGCCGACCGGCCGCTGGACGCCAGCCTGACCGGCGAAGACTCGGTCAACAAGTCTGCGAACGAAACCCACGAACGCATTCTTTTCTCTGAAAAATTCGCATGTCCGGTGTCGGGCTTCACCATCCCCGAGATCGAGCCCCGGCTGTTCTCGTTCAACAACCCCTTCGGCGCCTGCCCGGCCTGCGACGGCCTGGGCTCGCAGCGCGCCATCGACCAGGCGCTGGTGGTGCCCGAGGACCATGTCTCGCTGCGCGAGGGCGCCGTCGCCCCTTGGGCCAAGTCGACCTCTCCCTATTACGCCCAGACGCTGGAGGCACTCGGCAAGGTCTACGGCTTCAAGCTCGGCGACCGCTGGCGCGAGCTGTCGGCGGAGGCGCAAGATGCCATCCTGCACGGCACCGGCACGAAGGAAATCACCTTCAACTATGACGACGGCCTGCGCTCCTACAAGACGACCAAGACTTTCGAGGGCGTGATCCCCAATCTCGAGCGCCGCTGGAAGGAGACCGAATCCGCCTGGATGCGCGAGGAGATCGAGCGCTTCATGTCGGCGACCCCCTGCCCGACCTGCGCCGGCTACCGCCTCAAGCCCGAGTCGCTGGCCGTCAAGATCGGCGGCAGGCACATCGGCGAGGTCACCGAGCAGTCGATCCGCAAGGCCAATGCCTGGTTCGAGGCACTGCCGGCCCAACTCAACGACAAGCAGAACGAGATCGCCGTCCGCATCCTCAAGGAGATCCGCGAGCGGCTGCGCTTCCTCAACGACGTCGGCCTCGACTATCTCACCTTGTCGCGCAACTCCGGCACGCTGTCGGGCGGCGAGAGCCAGCGCATCCGGCTGGCCTCGCAGATCGGCTCGGGGCTGACCGGCGTGCTCTATGTGCTCGACGAGCCGTCGATCGGCCTGCACCAGCGCGACAATTCCCGCCTGCTGGACACGCTGCGCCACCTGCGTGACATCGGCAACACGGTCATCGTCGTCGAGCATGACGAGGACGCGATCCTGACCGCCGACTATGTCGTCGACATCGGCCCGGCCGCCGGCATCCATGGCGGCAGCATCATCGCCGAGGGCACGCCGCAGCAGGTGATGGCCAACCCCAATTCGATCACCGGCAAGTACCTGTCGGGCGAACTGGAGATCGCCACGCCGCCGAGCCGGCGCGAGCTCAAGAAGAACCGCCGCATCAAGGTCGTCGGGGCGCGCGGCAACAACCTCAAGAACGTCACCGCCGAGATCCCGCTCGGCACCTTCACCGCCGTCACCGGCGTGTCGGGCGGCGGCAAGTCGACCTTCCTGATCGAGACGCTGTTCAAGGCGGCCTCGCGCCGCATCATGGGCTCGCGCGAGCACCCGGCCGAGCACGACCGCATCGAGGGACTGGAGTTCCTCGACAAGGTCATCGACATCGACCAGTCGCCCATCGGCCGCACGCCGCGCTCGAATCCTGCCACCTACACCGGCGCCTTCACGCCGATCCGCGACTGGTTCGCCGGCCTGCCGGAGGCCAAGGCGCGCGGCTACCAGCCGGGCCGCTTCTCCTTCAACGTCAAGGGCGGCCGCTGCGAGGCCTGCCAGGGCGACGGGGTCATCAAGATCGAGATGCACTTCCTGCCCGACGTCTACGTCACCTGCGACGTCTGCCACGGCAAGCGCTACAACCGCGAGACGCTGGAGGTGCTGTTCAAGGGCAAGTCGATCGCCGACGTGCTCGACATGACGGTCGAGGAAGGCGTCGAGTTCTTCTCGGCGGTGCCCGCCGTGCGCGACAAGCTCAGGACGCTCGACCAGGTCGGCCTCGGCTACATCCATATCGGCCAGCAGGCCAACACGCTGTCGGGCGGCGAGGCGCAGCGCATCAAGCTCGCCAAGGAGCTGTCGCGCAGGGCCACCGGCAAGACGCTCTACATCCTCGACGAGCCGACCACGGGCCTGCATTTCCACGACGTCGCCAAGCTGCTCGAGGTGCTGCACGAACTCGTCGACCAGGGCAACACGGTCGTCGTCATCGAGCACAACCTCGAGGTCATCAAGACCGCCGACTGGGTGCTCGACCTCGGCCCCGAAGGCGGCGACGGCGGCGGCGAACTGGTGGCGGCCGGCCGCCCGGAGGACATCGTCGCCGAGCCGCGCAGCTACACCGGCCAGTTCCTCAAGGAGTTGCTGGAACGGCGGCCGGGAGCGCGGAAGCGGGAAGCGGCGGAGTAGGTAGCGGCTACCAGATGGTCGTTATGCCGAAGTGGGGGGAATGCCTGTCGTCCGTGGCCAGAGCCAGGCCTTCCAACTCGGCCTGAGCGGCCAGCATCCGGTCGAACGGATCGCGATGCTCGGCAGCGTAAAGCGCGGCGCGCGTCGCGTGCCTGGCGGTGATCGCGAGCAGCGAAAAGCCTTGCCCGACCACTATTTCCTCGAAGGCCGACACGAGCGGTCCGACCTCCGGCCACTTTCCAAGGCGATGCTTCAGGGTCGCTTCATAGGCCGAGACGGCACTTACGAAAACCTGATGATCGGTATCGCCGAGGAGCTCAGCCAGGCGTCGCGAAAGCCTGGGGCTGTCTTCGAGCCACCAAGCCAAGGCATGGGTATCGAGAAGCAGCCTCATTTGTCGCGAGGAGAGACGCGCTTGCCTTCCCAGGCGTCGAGTTCGTCATCCGGCAGCGGATCGAAGAAACTGTCGGGCAGGCTCATCAATCCCCTGAGAGCGCCGGGCACGCGCCGCTTCTTCTCGATGGGCGCAACCTTCGCGACAGGCTTTCCGTCCTGCATGATCGTATATTCCTTGCCGGCCTCCACGGCCTCGCGCAGCCCTTTCAGGTCGAACTCGGCCTGCTTGTCCTCGGCGAAGCCGCCCCGCTGCCGCATGTCGTCCCATTCGCCGGGACGATTCCTGTAGTAGGCGGCGACGTCTTCCGTGGGCGGCTTCTTGTCAGGAGCGCTCACTGGCACAAGCTTCACCGCTGGCTTGTTGCGGCGGGCAATGACAATCTCCTCCCCGGCCTCGGCGCGCGCGACGAGGTCCGACAGTCCGGTCTTCGCCTGATGCATGTTGATGATCGGCATCACCCGAAATATAGCTAACAAGCTAGCTAACTTCAACCGGAGGTCGCAATGACCGCTTCAGGAAAGATCCGCGCCGGCATGGGCGGCTGGACCTTCGAACCCTGGGAGGGCACGTTCTATCCGGACAAGCTGTCCAAGGCGAAGCAGCTGACGTTCGCCAGCGGCCAGGTCCCGGCGATCGAGGTCAACGGCACCTATTATTCCGGGTTCAAGGAGCCGACCTTCCTCAAATGGGCCAGCGAGTCGCCGGACGGCTTCGTGTTCACGCTCAAGGGCAACCGTTTCGTCACCAACCGCCGCGTGCTGGCGGAGGCCGGGGAGTCGGTCACGCGCTTCGTCACGCAAGGGATCACCGCGCTGGGCGACAAGCTCGGGCCGATCCTGTGGCAGATGGCTCCGACCAAGAAGTTCGACCATGACGACTTCGAGGCGTTCCTGAAGCTGTTGCCGGAGAAGCAGGACGGCATCACGCTGCGCCACGCCGTCGAGGTCCGCCATGCGAGCTTCGTCGTGCCCGAATTCGTGGCGCTGGCGCGCAAGCACAACGTGGCAATCGTCTATGCCGACCACGCCACCTACCCGGCGATCGCCGACGTGACCGGCGACTTCGTCTATGCCCGCCTGCAGACCGGCAGCGACGACAACCCCGACTGCTACGCGCCGAAGGCGCTGGACGAATGGGCCGGGCGGGCGAAAGCCTGGGCGCAAGGCGGCGTGCCGGCCGACCTGCCCCGCGCCGACCCGTCGACGGAAGCGCCCGTCAAGCCGCGCGACGTCTTCGTCTTCTTCATCACCGAGGGCAAGGTGCGCGCCCCGCATGGCGCGATCGCGCTGATGAAGCGGGTGAACGGCGGCTGAGCCGGACGCCGTCGTGGAGCCGTCGTCACGGAGCAGAACAGAGGTCTCATGCCTTCCCACCCCCGGAGGCTTGCGGGACAGCACCCCCCTCTGTCCTGCCGTCGTTTGTCGTTCGAAAAGCCAAGCAGTTGGCTTTTCGTCGCCTTCGGCGACCGCTCCTCACCCCCCTTAGGCCGTCATCACCCTCCCCGCCAACCACCAGCGATGCATTTGGGATTTTCCAAGAGCCCTTTCATCACCGAGGGCAAGGTGCGCGCCCCGCATCGCGCGATCGCGCTGATGAAGCGGTGAACGGAGGCTGAGCCGGACGCCGGTGTGGGGCCGTCCTGGGCGGAGCAGGCGCGACAGCGCCTCATGCCTTCCCACCCCCCTCTGTCCTGCCGGACATCTCCCCCGCAAGGGGGGAGATTGGGCCGTCATCAACCTCCCCGCTAACCACCAGCGATGCATTGGGATTTTCCAAGAGCCTATAAGAAAGTGGCGCGGACGTCCGAGCTGCTGATCTCCCCCCTTGTGGGGGAGATGTCCGGCAGGACAGAGGGGGGTGGGAAGGAATGAGACGTTGCGCATTTCCAGCACCCCTCATCCGCCTTCACTTCGTTCAGGCACCTTCTCCCACAAGGGGAGAAGGAAAGACGGCCCGCCCCTCACCCGCTCAACGCCGCGATGACCTCGCGCAGTGCGAGCGGAAGATCCTCGGCGATCAGGCCGGGGCCGAAGCGGCGGGCGGCATCGGCATGCATCCAGACCGCGGCGCAGGCCGCCTCGAAATGCGGCATGCCCTGGGCCACGAGTGCCGCGACGATCCCCGACAGCACGTCGCCGGAGCCGGCGGTGGCAAGCAGCGGCGTGCCGTTGGCGTTGATCGCCGCCCGCCCGTCGGGCGCCGCGATCACCGTGTCGGGCCCCTTGTAGACGATCGTGGCGTCCGCCCTGGCGGCGGCCGCCCGCGCCCGTTCGAGCTTGGACAGCGCGGCATCCGCGGCGAGGTCGGGGAACAGGCGGCCGAACTCGCCGTGATGCGGCGTCAGCACCAGAGCCGGGCGGCCCTGCCGCCGGCGCGCCTCCAGGAAGCCCGCGCGCTTGTGCGACAGCGAGGTGATGCCGTCGGCGTCGAGCACGAGCGTGGCGAAGCGCCCATGTCCTTGCGTCATCAACTCGAGCGCAAAGCGGCCGACCTCCGGCTCCGGGCCCAGCCCCGGGCCGTAGACCAGCGCCGCGGGCCGGCGCGCATCGAGGAAGGCGAGAGTGTCGTCGACCCCGTCGCAGCGCCTGAGGATGATGGAGGTGAGATGCGCGGCATTCGCGGCCAGTGCGGACCCCGGCGACAGCACCGTTACCGCCCCTGCCCCGGCCCGTGCCGCGGCCATCGCCGACAGCCGCGCCGCGCCGGTGGCCGCGACCCCGCCGGAGAAGACGCCGACATGGCCGCGGCTGTATTTGTGGGCATCGTTGGCCGGCGATGGAAACCGGCTGCGCCACCATGCGGGATCGTTTTCCAGGCAGCGCGTGCCAGTGGCGGCGATCGTCGCGTCGGAAATGCCGATGTCGGCAACGACGACCTCGCCGCAATGCTGACGCCCCGGTTCCAGCAGGTGGCCGGGCTTCTTGCGCGCGAAGGTGACGGTCACGGCCGCCTGGAACGCGGCGCCAAGCGCCGCGCCGGTCTGGCCCGACATGCCGGACGGCAGGTCGACGGCGACGACGGTCACGCCCGAGGCGTTCGTCCGCGCGACCGCCGCCAGGACCTCGCCACCCAGCGGCTTCGACAGCCCGGCGCCATAGAGCGCATCGACGACTACACAGCCGGGCTCCGGCAAGAAGCGCGAAAGCGGTTCCGGTGGCACCGGGCACTCCGCCGCAGCCAGTGCCGCGTCGCTGCCCGCCCGCGGCGCGCCGTCGGCGAAAAGCCTGACCGGCAACCCGCTTTGGCGCAGCAGGCGGGCCACCACATAACCGTCGCCGCCATTGTTGCCCGGACCGCACAGAACATGCACGGGGTATGCGCCCGGATAGCGCGCCAGGACCAGATCGGCGATGGCGCCCCCTGCCCGGCGCATCAGGCCGATGCCGTCGATCGGCCCTGCGGCGATGGTCGCCCTGTCGGCTTCCGCCATCTCGTTCGGGGTCAGCAGTTCGAAGGCCATGGCGATGTCCGTGCGCTCGTCGCCATGATGGTTATCACAGTGCAGGCTCGGTTCGAAATACACCGGCCGCAGCCCAAATCATCGGCAATCTGATGCATTTTTAGGCAGACATCGAGCGCATTTCGCGATGAAATTTTGTGCGCCCTCTGGTCATCGGGACGGAATCCACCGCAATATCCGGCTTCTGCGGCCGACGAGCAGGCAAACCGCTCAAATATGTCGCAGGCGGTGCAACTGGCATGTTTCGTGCTTCGATGAGCGCGAGCGGGTGCATCACCCCAAATGAATTCGGCAAGTGGAGGCCAGTATTCGCATGAAAAAGATCGAAGCGATCATCAAGCCGTTCAAGCTCGACGAGGTGAAGGAAGCCCTCCAGGAAGCAGGCCTTCAGGGCATCACCGTCACCGAGGCCAAAGGCTTCGGCCGACAGAAGGGCCACACCGAGCTCTACCGCGGCGCCGAATATGTCGTCGACTTCCTGCCCAAGGTGAAGATCGAGGTCGTGCTCGGCGACGAGGCCGTCGAGGCGGCCATCGAGGCCATCCGCAAGGCCGCCCAGACCGGCCGCATCGGCGACGGCAAGATCTTCGTCTCCAATATCGAGGAAGTGGTGCGCATCCGCACCGGCGAAACCGGCATCGACGCCATCTGACCTCTTCTTCAATCCATCCATCCGATCCAACGTCATCAGACAGGGAAACATCATATGACGACAGCCAGCGACATCATGAAGCAGATCAAGGACAACGACGTGAAGTTCGTTGACCTGCGCTTCACCGACCCGAAGGGCAAGCTCCAGCACGTCACCATGGACATCGCCGAAGTCGAGGAGGAAATGTTCTCCGACGGCGTCATGTTCGACGGCTCGTCGATTGCCGGCTGGAAGGCCATCAACGAGTCCGACATGGTGCTGATGCCGGACACGGATACGGTCCACATGGACCCGTTCTTCGCCCAGTCGACCATGGTGATCCTGTGCGACATCCTCGACCCGGTCTCGGGCGAGGCCTACAACCGCGACCCGCGCGGCACCGCCAAGAAGGCCGAGGCCTACATGAAGGCGGAAGGCATCGGCGACACCATCTTCGTCGGCCCGGAAGCCGAGTTCTTCGTCTTCGACGACGTCAAGTACAAGGCCGACGCCTACAATACCGGCTTCAAGCTCGACTCGACCGAGCTGCCGTCGAACGACGACACCGACTACGAGACCGGCAACCTCGGCCACCGTCCGCGCGTCAAGGGCGGCTATTTCCCGGTGCCGCCGGTCGACAGCTGCCAGGACATGCGTTCCGAGATGCTGACCGTTCTGACCGAAATGGGCGTGCGCGTCGAAAAGCACCACCACGAGGTGGCCGCCGCCCAGCATGAGCTCGGCATCAAGTTCGACACGCTGGTCCGCAACGCCGACAAGATGCTGATCTACAAGTATGTCGTGCACCAGGTCGCCAACGCCTACGGCAAGACGGCCACCTTCATGCCGAAACCGATCTTCGGCGACAACGGCTCGGGCATGCACGTCCACATGTCGATCTGGAAGAACGGCAAGCCGACCTTTGCCGGCAATGAATATGCCGGCCTGTCGGAGAACTGCCTCTACTTCATCGGCGGCGTCATCAAGCACGCCAAGGCGGTCAACGCCTTCACCAACCCGCTGACCAACTCCTACAAGCGCCTGGTGCCGGGTTACGAGGCGCCGGTGCTGCTCGCCTATTCGGCCCGCAACCGTTCGGCCTCGTGCCGCATCCCGTTCGGCTCGTCGCCGAAGTCGAAGCGTGTCGAGGTCCGCTTCCCCGATCCGGGCGCGAACCCCTATCTCGGCTTCGCCGCCCTGCTGATGGCCGGCCTCGACGGCATCAAGAACAAGATCCACCCCGGCCAGCCGATGGACAAGGATCTCTACGACCTGCCGGCCAAGGAGATCAAGAAGATCCCGACCGTCTGCGGCAGCCTGCGCGAGGCGCTGCAGAGCCTCGACAAGGACCGCGGCTTCCTCAAGGCCGGCGGCGTCTTCGACGACGACCAGATCGACAGCTTCATCGAACTGAAGATGGCCGAGGTGATGCGCTTCGAGATGACCCCGCACCCGGTCGAGTATGACATGTACTACTCGATCTAAGATCCGAGAAACAAAACGAAAAAGCCCCGGAGCGATCCGGGGATTTTTTGTTGGGCAACTGCCGGCAGGCCGCCGCATCATCCGCCTGGCGCGTCAGCCCTGTCTCCGCCCCCTGGAAACGAAAAAGCCCCGGGCCGAAACCCGGGGCTTTCCTGTTCGATGCTGCCTAGCTAGTCTAGGCTCTCGCCCGATGCTCAAACGAAAACCCCCGGCATGGCCGGGGGTTCGCTCTGGGCACGGCTGTCGTCGCGAGCGATGCCTTGTCCGCTTACTGCGGCAGCTTGTCGTCCACGCCCTTGACGTAGAAGTTCATGCCGAGCAGCACCGAATCCTGGGCGACCTCGCCGGCCTTGAGCCATTCGCTGCCGTCCTGCTTGGTGATCGGGCCGGTGAACGGGTTGAATTCGCCCGACTTGATCTTGGCGGTGGTTTCCTCGGCCGCCTTCTTCACGTCGTCTGGCATGTTGGTGAAGGGCGCCATCACCACGTGGCCTGCCTTCATGCCGCCCCAGACGTCCTGCTGCTTCCAGGTGCCGTCGATCACCGCCTTGACGCGCTCGATGTAATACGGGCCCCAGTCGTCGACGATCGAGGTCAGCTGCGTCGTCGGGCCGAACTTGATCATGTCGGAGGCCTGGCCGAACGCCTTGATGCCGCGCTCGGTGGCAACCTGCATGGGCGCGGTCGAATCGGTGTGCTGGGTGATGATGTCGACGCCCTGGTCGATCAGTGCCTTGGCGGCGTCGGCTTCCTTGCCCGGGTCGAACCAGGTGTTGGCCCACACGACCTTGACCTTGAAGTCGGGGTTCACCGACTGCGCGCCGAGCACGAAGGCATTGATGCCCATCACGACTTCCGGAATCGGGAAGGACGCGATGTAGCCGGCAACGCCCGCCTTCGACATCTTGGCGGCGATCACGCCCTGCACGTAACGGCCTTCATAGAAGCGCGAATTGTAGGTCGAGACGTTCGGGTGCTCGCGCTTGTAGCCGGTGGCGTGCTCGAACTTCACGTCCGGGAACTTTGCCGCCACCTTGTTGGTGGGGTCCATGTAGCCGAAGGACGTGGTGAAGATGATGTTGCAGCCCGAACGCGCGAAGCGCTCGATGGCGCGCTCGGCGTCGGCGCCTTCCGGCACGCTTTCGAGATAGGCGGTCTCGACCTGGTCGCCCAGGGCCGCCTTCATCTGCTCCAGGCCCTGGTGATGCTGGTAAGACCAGCCGAAGTCGCCGATCGGGCCGACATAGATGAAGCAGGCCTTGGTCGCGGCTTGCGCAGTCATCGTGCCGAAGGCCAGTGCGCCGGCGATAGCGGCAAAAGACAGTAAGCTTCGTTTCATTTGGTTCTTCCTCTTTCAGTGTTGCCCGGGGGCAGATCCCATCTCTTGTCGTTCAGCGATCTGGCACAAACGGCCGCCCCAGAGAAGCCGGTGTGTTGATCATCGTCAGTCGCCTGTTGCGCGAGATTAGAACAAGGACCACGACGGTCGCCAGATAGGGAAGAGAAGAAAGTAGTTGCGAAGGAACGCCTATCCCCAACGCCTGCGCGTGGAGCTGGCCGATGGACACCGCACCGAACAGATAGGCGCCGGCAAGCACGCGCCACGGGCGCCAGGAGGCGAAGACGACGAGCGCCAGCGCAATCCAGCCGCGGCCCGCCGTCATGTTCTCGATCCACTGCGGGGTGTAGACCAGCGACAGGTAGGCGCCGGCGAGGCCCGCACAGGCGCCGCCGAACATCACCGCCAGATAGCGGATGCCGATGACGTTGATGCCGAGCGCGTGCGCCGAGGTGTGGTTGTCGCCGATCGAGCGCAGGGTCAGGCCGGCGCGCGTGCGGAACAGGAAGTAGGCGACCCCGCCGGCCAGCAGCAGCGAGACGTAGAACAGCGGGTCCTGGCCGAAGAAGAGCTTGCCGACCAGCGGCAGGTCGGTCAGCACCGGGATGTAGACATAGCCCATCTTCACGCCGGGCAGGCCGACGAATGCCTCGCCGAGCATGCCCGACAGGCCGAGTCCCAGCAGGGTCAACGCAAGGCCGGTGGCGACCTGGTTGGTCACCAGCGTCAGGGTCAGGAAGCCGAACAGCAGCGAGAACAGCCCCCCGACGATAATGGCGGCGAGCACGCCGAGCCATGGCGAGCCGGTGGTGAGCGCCACGCCGAAGCCGGTCACGGCGCCCATGACCATCATGCCTTCGACGCCGAGATTGAGGACGCCCGAGCGTTCCACCACCAGTTCACCGATGGCCGCGATCAGCAGCGGCGTGGCGGCCGTGGCAATCGTAATCAGAATGCCTTCAAGCATTTTGCGCGGCCTCCCCGGCCTTGGTGGCGGACGTGCGGACGAAGCGCACGCGGTAGAGGATCAGCGTGTCGCAGGCGAGGACGAAGAACAGCAGCATGCCCTGGAAGGCACGCACCACCTTGTCGGACACGCCGATGGAGATCTGCGCGGCCTCGCCGCCGAGGTAGGACAGCGCCAGCACCAGCCCGGCCGCGATGATGCCGAGCGGGTTCAGGCGTCCGAGGAAGGCCACGATGATCGCGGCGAAGCCGTAGCCGGGCGAGATCGTCGGGCGCAGCTGGCCGATGGCGCCGGCGACCTCCGATATGCCGGCCAGACCTGCCAGGCCGCCCGAAAGCAGGAAGGCGAAGAACACCATCCGCGACTGCGAGAAGCCCGCGAACCGGCCCGCCCGGGGGCTCTGCCCCAGAACCATGATCTCGAAGCCCCTCAGCGTACGAGACAGCACGAACCAAAGGGCAAGGGCTGCGACGATGGCAAAGACGAAGCCCCAGTGCGCCCTGCCCGAAGCCGACCAGATCTCGGGCAGCACCGCGCTCGGATTGAAGTTGCGCGTTTCCGGGAAGTTCAGCCCCTCCGGGTTGCGCCATGGTCCGCGCACCATCCAGTCGAGGAAAAGCTGCGCGACATAGACCAGCATCAGGCTGGTCAGGATCTCGTTGGTGTTGAAGCGTACCTTGAGGAAGGCGGGGATCGCGGCATAGGCCGCACCGCCGGCGATGCCCATCAGCAGCATCAGCGGCAGCACGATCCAGGACTGGAAGGTCGGGAACATGACCGGCAGGATCGAACCGGTGATCGCGCCGATGATGAACTGGCCTTCCGCACCGATGTTCCAGTTGTTGGAGAGGTAGCAGATGGACAGGCCGACCGCGATCAGGATCAGCGGAGCGGCCTTGACCGCGAGCTCATGCAGCGACCAGACCTCGCGCAGCGGATCGATGAAGTAGTAGTAGAGCGCCTCGACCGGGCTCTTGCCCAAGAGCGAGAACATGATGGCGCCGGCGACGAGCGTGAGCGCAAGCGCAATGAAGGGCGAGAGCGCGGCAAACAGAGCGGAGCGCTCGGGCCGCTTGACGAGTTCGATCCGCATCACGCGACCTCCTTGGGGTGGTCGAGGTGACCGGGTTCGACGCCGCCCATCAAAAGGCCGATGCGTTCGAGTGTCGCTTCCGCGATCGGGATCGGCTTCGACAGCTCGCCATTGTGCATGACGGCGATCGAGTCCGAGATTTCGAACAGCTCGTCGAGATCCTGGCTGATGACTAGCACCGCCGAACCCTTGCGGGCGAGTTCGATCAGCGCCTGGCGAATGCGCGCGGCGGCACCCGCATCGACGCCCCAGGTCGGCTGGTTGACCACCATGACCGAGGGATTGCGGTCGAGCTCGCGTCCGATGATGAACTTTTGCAGGTTGCCGCCGGAAAGTGCTGCGGCTTCCGGGTCTGGCGCGCTCTTGCGCACGTCCATCACCTCGATGATGCGCTGCGCCGCCTTCTGGATCGCGCCTGACTTGACCATGCCGGCAGCACCCACAAAGGCCTTGCCGTCGGTGCTGTGTCGCGATAGCAGGAGATTGTCCGACAGCCGCATGCGCGGTGCCGCGCCATGGCCCAGCCGCTCTTCGGGCACGAAGGCCGCACCCAGCAAGCGCCGAGCCGAGATGCCCATGCGTCCGGCCGACTTGCCGCGAATGCGGATGGCATCGGGGCTTTCCTGCAGCGCTTCGCCCGAGATCGCCTCGAACAGCTCGCCTTGGCCGTTGCCAGCCACGCCGGCAATGCCGATGACCTCGCCGCCAGCGACGCTCAGCCAGATGTTCTTGAGCGGCATCGAGAAAGGTCCAGTCGGCTTGCGGCTCATACCGCAGGTGCTGAGCAGCTCCTCGCCGCGCACGGCTGCCGTGGTTCGCTCGGCGTTCTTCACGTCAGTGCCCACCATCATGCGGGCGAGCGACGCTGGCGTCTCCTGGCGCGGGTCGCAATGTCCCACCACCTTGCCGTGACGCATGATCGTTGCGCGGTCGCACAACCGGCGGACCTCATCGAGACGGTGCGAGATGTAGAGGATCGACTTGCCCTCGGAGCGCAGGCGCTCCAGCGTCTCGAACAGCTTGTCGGCCTCCTGCGGCGTCAGCACCGAGGTGGGCTCGTCGAGGATGATCAGGTCCGGCGTCTGCAGCAGGCAGCGGATGATCTCGATGCGCTGGCGCTCGCCGACGGAGAGGTCGCCGACCAGCGATTCCGGGTCGAGCGGCAGGCCGTAGCTGTAGGACAGCGCCCGCGACTTGGCGGCGATGGTGCTGATAGGCGTGTCGTCGGCCAGCGACAGCGCAATGTTCTCGGCGGCGGTCAGCGCCTCGAACAGCGAGAAATGCTGGAACACCATGCCGATGCCGAGCTTCTTGGCGACGCCGGGGCTGGTGATCCTGACCGGATGGCCGTTCCAGCGGATTTCGCCGGCATTCGGCTCCAGCGAGCCGAAGAGCATCTTCACCAGCGTCGACTTGCCGGCGCCGTTCTCGCCGAGGAGGGCATGGATTTCACCCTTGGCGACAGTGAGGTCTATCTGATCGCACGCCTTGAGCGTGCCGAATATCTTCGTCAGGCCGCGAACCTCAAGCAGGTTCGGACCGTCGGCAGCAGGGGTGGTGTCCACAACGCCTCCCATTGGTCAGTTCTTTTTTATGTTCCCGGGAGCATGGTAGGCGTGCCCTGCTCCCACCGCAAAGCGTCCAGTAATGAGAAACTTTTTCAAGAAATCATGCGAGAATTCATGGGATGAGTACCGTCGCCCCCGTGGTCTTGCGGCCCTCGAGGTCGGCGTGAGCTTGGGCCGCATCGCGTAAAGCATAACGCTGGTTGATCCTGATCTCGACGGCGCCCTTCAAGACTACGTCGAAGAGCGCTTCGGCAGAACGGACAAGATCCTCGCGACGCGCATTATACGCGAAAATCGTCGGGCGCGTCGCATAGAGCGAACCCTTTTGCGCAAGCAGCGAAATGCTGAAAGGCGGGATGGGTCCGGAGGACTGGCCGAAGCTCACGAACGTACCCATGGGCTTCAGACAATCGAGCGAGGCCGGAAAGGTGTCGTTGCCGACCGAATCGTAGACCACGTCGCATTTCCTGCCCCCGGTGATGGCCGCCACCTCGGCGACGAAGTCCTGGTCGCGGTAGTTGACGACGTGGTCGAACCCGTGTGCCCTGGCGATTTCGGCCTTCTCTGCCGATCCGACCGTTCCGATCACCGTCGCGCCGAGATGCTTCGCCCACTGGCCGAGGATCAGGCCCACGCCCCCGGCGGCGGCGTGATAGAGGATCGTGTCGCCAGGCTTGACCTTGAAGGTCCTGAGCAAGAGGTACTCGGCCGTCATGCCCTTGAGCATCATGGCGGCCGCCTGTTCGTCGCCGATGCCATCCGGCACCTCGACCAGCTTGTCGGCGGCGATCACGCGCCGTTCGCAATAGGCGCCGGTCGGAACGGCGTAGGCGACGCGGTCGCCCGCCCTGAGCCAGTCGACCCCCTCGCCCACTTCGAGCACCACTCCGGCCGCCTCGCCGCCGGGCGTGACGGGCATGCCGGCGGGAGCAGGATAGAGACCCGAGCGGAAATAGACGTCGATGAAGTTGAGGCCGATCGCCGTGTGGCGGACGAGCACCTCGCCACGGCTGGGACGGCCGGGGTCGACGTCTTCGTAGACAAGGGCGTCGGGTCCACCGTGGACATGAACTCTGATCGCCTTGGACATCGGATCAGTCCCTCCGTGCACCGAGTTTCGGAAACAGCTGCATCACGCCGCCGATGAAGAAGAGATAGACGCCGCTGATGGCGATGCCGAGCTTGACCCAGTCGTTGGCCTGCATCTGCTGCAAAAGCGCGACCGCGCTGAAGGCGCACCAGATCAGCGTCATCGGCAAGTTGATGTTCCTGAGCCTGATGACGCGCACCGGATGCAGGAAGTTCATCGGCACGAAGGTCAGGATGCCGGCGACAAGAACGACGGCAAACGACACCCACTGTCCGGGCTGGATGACGAACAGGGTGAACACCACCATGTTCCAGACTACAGGGAACCCCTTGAAGAAGTTCTCCTTCGTCTTCATGCCCGTGTCGGCATAATAGATGGCGCTCGACACGACGATGATCGCGCCCGACAGGAAGGACAGGCCCTCACCCATGAACCCGCCCTGGTAGAGCGCAAAGGCCGGGATGAGCACATAGGTGACGTAGTCGATGATGTTGTCGAGGAGTTCGCCCGACCATGTCGGCAGGATTTCCTTGACCTCGAGCTTGCGCGCGATCGGCCCGTCGATGCCGTCGACGAACAGCGCCAGGCCGAGCCACCAGAACATGGCGGTCCAGCGCTCCTCGCTGGCGGCCACGAGCGACACGAAGGCCAGGAACGACCCCGACGCCGTGAGCAGATGAACCGAAAATGCGCGGGCCTGCGGCCAGGTGACTTTTTTTGGCTTCACGGTCCCCGCCAATCCAGTTTGCAGATTTCAGCCGAGCGGCCGGCAAAGTTCCAGTTGCGGCCGAAGGCGCGCATCCGGCTCTTGTCCGACTCCGCCACGATGATCTCGGGCGCGATCCAGTATTCCGAATTGGTGATCACCGTGTCGCTTTCGCTACTCTTGCCGGGGATCGGCGTAACCGCCCCGTCGATGATCTTGGGAATCTGGAAGAGGCGGGTGCGGTCCTTGGTCTCATAGCTGATCGGCACCTGCTCGACGCCGAGGAACTTGCCAACGAGAATCGAGAGCAGCGACGTGGTGCCACCGGCCTTGCCGGTGAAGATCCTGGTGAATGCCTTGGTCGCGTAGATCGAGGCGCGCTTGTCTATGAACAGCCCAGCGGTCCAGTTGCCGCGGCTCATATAGCCAGGTATCTCCATGATCAAACCGAGATTGAGACCGGAAAGGTCCACGTCGCCGAAATGGCCGCTGTCGACGCGGAAACCGGCCCAGGTCTGGCAATAGCCTTCCGTAGGCGGATGGTTGCCGAGCGACAGCACGCAGGGGCAGAACACGGTGCAATTGCAGGAAAGCACGAGCTCTCCCTTCATTGCCCAGCTCTGGTCAGCCATCGTTGCCTCCCCTTCTCAGACCGCACTTAATAGCAGGGCTCCCGCCCAGACAAGCAGTATCGCGCCTGCGACACGCGACGGTAGGGAACCCGCCATCTGTTTCTCGAACAAGGTAAAAATCCCGATCAGGGCCATCCAGAAGAGGTTCATGAGGCCGACCGCGAACATCACCAGCATCAGCGCCCAGCAGCAGCCGACGCACCAGGCACCCTGCTGCACACCGAGCCGGAATATGCGCGACAGCCGCGTGCTCCAGCGGCCGAAGAGGATCGAAAATGGGTTCCGGCATTTGCGCAGGCAGGCCGCCTTCAACCCGCTGAACTGGTAGAGCCCGGCCATCGCGAGCGCGGCCGCCGCCACGATGCCCTGCACCGGTGCAAGCGGATCGCCGGTGAACGCGACCGCCTGGACCGCGAGCGTCAGCGCGGCGAGACCGGCGGACACCGCGAGCCACACCGCGAGATAGCCGCCGACGAGGACAAGGGGATGGACGACGGCTTCGTTCTTGGCGCGTGCCGTGTCGGCGATCTCGCAATAGGTCCGGATCATCGGGGCGGCCGAAGGCAGCATCATCGCCACCGACATCAACAGCCACATTGCGGAAAGCACGGCCAGCCGCGCCCAGATGCCAAAGCCGAGCGGTTGCGGGGAAAGACAGAGCGCGATCAGAGCGTCGAACCAGCCCGGCCACGGCAGCTCCGGCAAGGCGCGCAGCAGCGCGTCGCCCGGCGCGGACAGGCCGGGTGTCCGGGTGTCGGCGGCGCGGACCGCCATGGCAATCAGCACGGCCCAGGACAAGGCGATGGCCGTGCCCAGCACCGCATACACTGCCGCGCGTGGACGCTGCGCGGCGAAAGCGGCGGCCCGGCCGGCAGCGTCGAGATTGCGGAAATCGTCCAGCTGATCGCCCATCGCAATCGAATGGGCTGAATCGCCGCGTTGATCAATGGCTTAGGCCTGCAATATATGCGGATATCCGGGTCCGTTCGGGACCTCGCAGCATGGACGGCGGCAGATGAGCGTCGACAATCGCACCCGTATCCTCGTCGCCGGCACGGGACCGGTCGGAATGATCTCGGCGCTCGCCTTTGCCAGCGCCGGTTTCGACGTGGTCCTCGCCGGTCCGCCGGCGCGCGCCGACGACGGCCGCACAACGGCGCTGATGGTGCCGGCGCTCAGGTTCCTCGACCGCCTCGGCGTGCTCGCGGAGCTGTCGAAGGACGCGGCGCCGCTCAAGGTCATGCGCATCATCGACGGCACCGCGCGGCTGATCCGCAGCCCGATGGTCACGTTCCGCGCCGGCGAGATCGGAGAGGAGCATTTCGGCTTCAACTTCCAGAATCGCGTGCTCAACGCAGTGCTGGAGAAAGCCGTCGCCGGACATTCCGGGATCGCCTGGCGGCGCAAGCTGGTCGAAAGCTGGAAGCTCGAGGAAAGCGGGGTCGCGGCCACGCTGTCGGACGGCGAAACGATGGAGGCGCGGCTCGCCGTCGCCGCCGACGGCCGCAATTCGCCCGCGCGCCAGGCCGCCGGCATCTCGGCCACCGCGAGAACCCTGCCGCAGGCGGCCCTGGTGCTCAACTTCGCACACAGCCGCGACCACGCCTTCACTTCGACCGAGTTCCACACCGAGACCGGCCCGTTCACCCAGGTACCGCTGCCCGGGCGCCGTTCGAGCCTGGTGTGGGTGGTGAGGCCTGAGACGGCAAGGCAGCTGGCCGAGCTCGACGACGCGGCCCTGTCGTTGCGCGTCGAACAGCAGATGCAATCCATGCTCGGCCGGGTGACGGTCGAAGGAGGCCGGCAGATCTATCCGCTGTCGACATCACTGCCGTTGCGCTTCGCAGGGAAGCGGGTAGCGCTGGTCGGCGAGGCCGCACATGTCTTCCCGCCCATCGGTGCCCAGGGCCTGAACCTTGGCATCAGGGACGTCGAGCAACTCGTTGCAATGGCTTCGAAACACAAGGACGATCCCGGGGCGGCGGCGGCACTGGCAGCCTATGATTCCGCCCGCAGGCCGGACATCCTGGCCCGCACCGGTGCGGTCAACCTGCTCAACATGTCGCTGCTGTCCGACATGCTTCCGGCCCAGCTCGCCCGGGGTCTCGGGCTCAACCTGCTCGGCGGCCTCTCGCCCGTGCGTGCCTTCTTCATGCGCGAGGGGCTGAGGCCCGGCAGCGGCTTCGCCGCGCTCGCCTCCTCGCTCAAGGCTCCGCGGCGCTCCTCGACAACGGCCGAATAGGCCTACGGAAACAGGTCCGGCGGCAGGATGCCGTTCTGGATCATGTAAAGCAGACCCGTCACGGTCAGCACCGAGGCACAGGTGGTGATCAGCACGCTCGCCGACGCCCGCTCGACCCATACGCCGTACTGCTGGGCGATGACGAACACGTTCGTCGCGGTCGGCAGCGCCGCGAGCAGCACCGCCGAAAACAGCCACGCCGGCGAGAAATTGCCGACCCAGCTCAGCACCACGTAGCACAAGAGCGGATGCACGATCAGCTTGAGGATGGCGATCGGGGCGATTTCGTGCGGAACGCGCTTCAGCGGGCGCAGCGCCAGCGTCACCCCCATGGCAAAGAGCGCGCAAGGGGCAGCCGCGCGCGACAGGTATTCGAGGAAGCGTTCGAGCGGCAGCGGCGGGCGGAACTCGGCATAGGCGGCGAGCACGCCCAGGGCGGTTGCGATGATGAAGGGGTGGAACGCGATCTTCTTGAAGACGTCGGCCGCCACGCTCCTGGGCGAGCGGCGCTCGTCGCCGGCCAGCGCCATCATCATCGGCGCGACGGTGAAATGCATGATGTTCTCGAAGCAGAAGATCAGCGCCACCGGCACCGCCGCCTCCTCGCCGAAGGCAAGCAAGGCCAGCCCCGGTCCCATGTAGCCGATGTTGCCGTAGGCCGCGGCCAGCCCCTTGACCGTCGATTCGGCGATCTCGCCGCGTCCGCTGACGAAGGAGGCGGCAAACATCGTGGCGAAGATGGTGAAGGTCGAGAACACCGCACCGAGGATGTAACCCCATTCGGTCAGCCGCTCGAACGGGGTCTTGGCCAGGAGCTGGAAGAACAGCGCCGGCAGCGCCACGTAGACGATGAACGTCGTCATCCATCCCAGCGCCTCCAGCGGCTGGCGCGTGAGGCGGGCGACCGCATAGCCGACGAAGATCAGCCCGAAGAACGGGAGTACCAGCCCGATCACGTCCGACATTCAGAGGCTCCCCGTAATGTCTCGGCGCCCGCGGCAGACAGCATGCCCGCCGACATGGGCAGCCGGTAGCGTGCGGCTCCGCCGCCAGTCAAGCGCCATGCCATTGAAATGGCCGGGCGGGCGGGCCAAATAGGGCAAAGCCCGGCGCACGGCCACAAGCTGCGTTCCAGGCTTCAACCAGCAACCTAAATAGTTGATTTGGCGTATGATCAGGCAGATCATATGCGGGTATGGTAGCGAACATGAAGACGGCGAAGTTCTCGATCGGACAGGTGGTTCGCCACCGCGTGTTTCCCTTTCGCGGCGTGATTTTCGACGTCGATCCGGAATTCTCCAACACCGAAGAGTGGTACGAGGCCATTCCGGCAGGCGTACGCCCGAGCCGCGACCAGCCCTTCTACCACCTGCTCGCGGAGAATTCGGAGACGGAATACGTCGCCTACGTATCGGAGCAGAACCTGCTCGAGGACCACTCCGGAGAACCGGTCCGCCACCCGCAGGTGGGGGAGTATTTCGACAAGGCGCCCGACGGCGGCTACGTGCTCAAGCCGCGCATCAGCCATTGATCGCCAACTGTCGAACGGACACAAAAAAGCGAGGCTCGAAGCCTCGCTTTTTCATTTTCCCGCCAATTTGAGGATCAGTTGGCCGTCTTGGCCTTGTCCTGCTCTTCCTTGAGCTTCTTGGCGAAGTCCTGGTTGTTCTTGGAAACGAACTCCTGGAGCTTCTTCTGGCGATCCTCGAGGTCCGACTGCTTCAGCGGCTCGCCGTCGAAGGCGCCGGAGAAGCCCTGCAGCGAGACCTTGATCGGGTTGGGCTGGTTCTGGAAGTTGACCGAGGTCAGCGTCAGTTCGGTGCCCTTCTTGAAGGAACCGACGAGCTGGTCGGTCAGCGGGATCTCGGCCACGCAACGATCCGGGAAGCAGATCACGTATTCCAGCTTCTGGGTCTTGTTGGCGTCGACCTGCAGACCGACGCCGGGAGGAATCAGACGGCCGCTGGGAACGGTCACCTGGAACACCTTGCGGTTGACCTTGCCCTTGAGCTCGATCATCGAGATGCCGGTGACCAGCTGACCGTTCGAGGCGGTCAGGATGTTCTGCACGTTGCAGATGTCGACGTCGGCCTGCTTGGAGCAAGCCTTGAACCAGCCCTGCGGCACCTGCTGCTGCTGTGCGGCAGCGGGCGAAAGGCTCGATGCCACCGCACCGGCAACGCCAGCCGCCAGGATGGACAGACGGAACCCATCGAATTTCCGGTTCGTGATCTTCATGAAATCCTCTCAAACAATCCCGGGACCGGCCGGGGTCGGTGTGTCGACGCTACCTGTTGGGCAAATGAGGCAACAGCATGACTTCGCCGCGGGTGTTACACCGCCGCGCGGCCCGAATCCAGCCCGCAAAGCGGCATTTCTTGTATTTCCAAGCCGCCATGGACGGCCCGTACAGGGCTGGGTTAGGCTTCGAATCACCAACTTCCCCCGTTCTCATGGAGAAATCGTCGTGAGACGCTGCTTTTCCCTGTCGACCGCCGCCGCCGCCTTCTTCCTGCTGGCTCCGCAGGCGGGATTCGCCGAGCCGGTGAACGGCCTGTCGATGCACGGCCAGCCCGCCCTGCCCACGGATTTCAAGAACTTCCCCTATGCCAATCCGGATGCGCCCAAGGGCGGCCAGATCAACTACTGCGTCATCGGCAGTTTCGACAACCTGAACCCCTTCATCATCAAGAGCCTGCGCACGACCGCGCGCGGCGTGATCGACGTCATCTACGGCAACCTCGTGTTCGAATCGCTGATGGCGCGGAGCGCCGACGAGCCATTCAGCGTCTATGGCCTGATCGCGAAGTCGGTCGACATCGATCCGGAGCGCAAGTGGATCGAGTTCAACATCGACCCCAACGCCAAATGGTCGGACGGCAAGCCGATCACGCCCGATGACGTCATCTTCACCTATGAGGTGTTCACCGAAAAGGGCCGGCCGCCCTACAGCGACCGCATGGCCCGCATCGACAAGATCGAGAAGACCGGCGACCTGTCGGTCCGCTTCACCTTCAACGACAAGGCCGACCGCGAATTCCCGCTGATCATCGCGCTCACGCCCATCGTCCCCAAGCACTTCTTCGACAAGGCGACCTTCGACCAGACGACGCTGAAGCCGGTGATGGGCAGCGGTCCCTACACCATCGCCGAGGTCAAACCGGGCGAGCGCATCGTGTTCAAGCGCAACCCCGACTACTGGGGCCGCGACATCCCGTCGAAGCGCGGTTTCGACAATTACGACCAGATCAGCATCGAATACTTCCTGAACGCGGCTGCGCAGTTCGAGGCCTTCAAGAAGGGGCTGTGCGACACCTATACCGAGGCCGATCCGGTCAAGCGCGAGCGCGGTTTCGACTTTCCCGCCTTCAAGAACGGCGACATCGTCGCCGAGACCTTCAAGAGCGGCCTGCCACCGGTGGTCACCGGCTTCATGTTCAACACGCGGCTGCCGAAGTTCGCGGACCCGGTCGTGCGCCAGGCGCTGGGCATGCTCTACGACTTCGAATGGGCCAACCGGAGCCTGTTCGGCGGCAAGTACGAGCGCACCGTCAGCTTCTGGCAGGGTACGGAGCTCTCGGCCTACGGCGTGCCGGCCAACGACAAGGAAAAGGCGCTGCTCGCGCCCTTCCCCGACGCGGTCCGCGCCGACATCATGGACGGCAGCTGGCGCCCCCCGGTCACCGACGGATCGGGCCAGGACCGCAAGGTGCTGAAGGCCGCCCTCGACCTGTTCAAGAGCGCCGGCTACACGCTGCAGGGCGGCAAGATGATGGACAAGGAGGGAAAGCCGTTCGGCTTCGAAATCCTGACCTCCTCCGAAGCCGAGCAGCGCCTGGCCGCGATCTACCAGCGCACACTGGAGAAGCTCGGCGTCGCCGTCGTCATCCGGGCGCTCGAGGCCGACCAGATCCAGTCGCGCAAGCAGAACTTCGAATTCGACGTGCTGATCGGCGCGACGGGCTTTACCGGCACGCTGTCGCCGGGCATCGAGCAGATCGGCCGCTGGGGCTCTTCCTCGGCCAACAAGCCGGGTACGTTCAACCTTGCGGGCGTGGCAAACCCGGCTGTCGACGCCATGATCGACGCCATGCTGAAGGCGCGCGAGAAGGACGATTTCGTCGCCGCCGTGCGCGCGCTCGACCGCCTGCTGATGTCGGGCAACTACATGGTTCCGATGCAGCACAACGCCGATCAGTGGATCGCGTATGCGAAGAGACTAAAACATCCGGAAAAAACACCCATATCTGGCTATCAATTGCCGGTCTGGTGGAGCCAGGGCGGCTAGCCTCAAGCAAAGCGAGCGCGGATCGGGCATTCTGCCGCCCGATCTGACCGCGCCGCGGAACAAGGATCATCCCTGCCATGGCCCAGGAACTTACCATCGACGTGGTGTCGGATGTCGTCTGTCCATGGTGCTTCGTGGGCATGAAGCGGCTCGAAAGCGCGCTTGCCAGCATACCCGAGGTTTCGGCGGACGTGCGCTGGCGCCCGTTCCAGCTCGACCCGACCATTCCGCCGGAAGGCAAGGAACGCAAGGCCTACATGCTGGCCAAGTTCAGCGACGAGGCGCGGCTGAAGCAGATCCACGCCAATCTGGTGTCGCTCGGCGCCGTCGAGGGCATTTCCTTCGACTTCGACGCGATCACTGTCGCCCCCAACACGCTCGACGCCCACCGGCTCATCCGCTGGGCGGCCGCGTCGGGCGACGGGGTCCAGAGCAGGCTGGTCAGCCTGCTGTTCCGCTCCTATTTCGAGCAGGGCCGGAACATCGGCGACCACGGCGTGCTGGTCGAGGCCGCCCGCGAAGCCGGGATGGATACCGCCGTCGTAGAGGCGTTGCTTCCGACCGACGCCGATCGCGACGAGGTCACCAACGAGATCGTGACCGCTTCGCGCATGGGTATCTCCGGCGTGCCCTGCTTCCTGCTCGAAGGCAAATACGCGGTCATGGGCGCCCAGGAATCGGCCACGCTCGCCGACGCGATCCGCCAGGTGGCGGCAGCCAAGGCGCGCGGCGAGTTGGCGACGAGCTAAGCGCAGTCGTCATCGAGCCTGATTGGCGGTTGGCCCGTCGTGCGTCCTTCGACAAGCTCAGGATGAGGGCCGTCGGCGCTGTCAGTAAACCTTCGTGGGCAAGCATCAATGCGATGGCCCCAATGTTATGTGCGTTGCCGCAAGACCCGCGGCGACGTCCGCAGCGGTGAGGACGTCGAAGCAGCCCTGCAGCCAGCACCGTCAGCGCTGGATTGGCCACAGCACTATAGCGCCGACGGCCCTCATCCTGAGCTTGTCGAAGGGCGCACGCCCCAGCAACCGCCCTCGCCCAGCCTCAGGCAGCGTCTGCCAGTTTCGCCAGTTGCGTCATGATCACGGCGGAACCCGCCAGGCGCTTCTCGGCGTTCGGCCAGTCGCGCTGGAACACGACGCTCTGGTCGGGCCTGATCTTGGCCAGCGAGCCCTGTTCGGCAATGTAGCGCACCAGCCCGGCCGGATTGGCGAATTCCTTCTTGCGGAACTGCACCACCACGCCCTTGGGTCCGGCGTCCAGCTTCTCGACATTGGCCTTGCGGCACAGCGCCTTGATGAAGACGATCTTGAGCAGGTGCTTGACCTCGTCGGGCAGCGGCCCGAAGCGGTCGATGAGCTCGGCGCCGAAGCCGTCGATCTCCTCGGTGTTCTCGAGGTCGCCGAGCCGGCGGTAGAGCGCCAGCCTGAGCTGCAGGTCCGGCACATAGCTTTCCGGGATCATGACGGCGGTGCCGACGGCAATCAGCGGCGACCAGCCCGTGTCGATCTCCTCGCCGCTGCCGCGCAGCTCGGCAACCGCCTCTTCCAGCATCTGCTGGTAGAGCTCGAAGCCGACCTCCTTGATATGACCCGACTGTTCCTCGCCCAGAAGGTTGCCGGCGCCGCGGATATCGAGATCATGACTGGCGAGCTGGAAGCCCGCGCCCAGCGTATCGAGCGACTGCAGCACCTTGAGCCGGCGATCGGCCGTATCGGTCAGCTTGCGGTTGGCCGGCAGGGTGAACAGCGCATAGGCGCGCACCTTGGAGCGGCCGACGCGCCCGCGCAGCTGGTAGAGCTGGGCGAGACCGAACATGTCGGCGCGATGCACGATCAGCGTGTTGGCGGTCGGGATGTCGAGGCCCGACTCGACGATGGTCGTCGACAGCAGCACGTCGTACTGGCCGTCGTAGAAGGCATTCATGATGTCGTCGAGTTCGCCCGCCGGCATCTGGCCGTGCGCCACCGCCACCTTCAGCTCCGGCACCGATTCCTGCAGGAATTGCCGGATCTCGGCGAGATCGGAAATGCGCGGCACGACATAGAAGCTGTGGCCGCCGCGATAGCGCTCGCGCAGCAGCGTCTCGCGGATGACCAGCGGATCGAAGGGCGAGATGAAGCTGCGCACCGCCATGCGGTCGACCGGCGGCGTGGCGATCAGCGACAGTTCGCGCACCCCCGTGAGTGCCAGCTGCAGCGTGCGCGGGATCGGCGTCGCCGACAACGTCAGCACGTGCACGTCGCTCTTCAGCTCCTTCAGCCGCTCCTTGTGCTTGACGCCGAAGTGCTGCTCCTCGTCGATGATCAGCAGGCCGAGGTTCTTGAACTCGATGGACGAGCCGAGCAGCGCGTGGGTGCCGACCACGATGTCGACCGTGCCTTCGGTGACGCCCTTCTTGGTCTCGGCCAGTTCCTTGGCACCGACCATGCGCGAGGCCTGGCGCACCTGAACCGGCAGGCCGGCGAAGCGCTGCGAGAACGTCTTGAAATGCTGGCGCGACAACAGCGTCGTCGGCACCACGACCGCCACCTGGAAACCTTCCATGGCGGCGATGAAGGCCGCGCGCAGGGCCACTTCCGTCTTGCCGAAGCCGACGTCGCCGCAGATCAGCCGGTCCATCGGCTTGCCGTCGGCCAGATCCTCCATGACCTGATCGATGGCGCTCTGCTGATCGTCGGTCTCCTCATAGGGGAAGCGCGCCGCGAACTCGCCATAGACGCCGTCCGGCGGGTTCATCACCGGCGCCTCGCGCATCTGGCGCTCGGCGGCGAGCTTGATCAGCTGGCCGGCCATTTCGAGCAGGCGGCGCTTGAGCTTGGCCTTACGCGACTGCCAGGCGCCGCCGCCGAGCTTGTCCAGCTGGGCCTCGGCCGAATCCGAGCCGTAGCGCGACAGAAGCTCGATGTTCTCGACCGGCAGGAACAGCCGCCCGTCGCTGGCATAGTGGATTTCAAGGCAGTCGTGCGGCGCGCCCACCGCCTCGATGGTCTTCAGCCCGACGAAGCGGCCGATGCCGTGGTCGGCATGCACGACGATGTCGCCCGCCGACAGCGACGAGGCCTCGGCGATGAAGTCGGCGGCGCGCTTGCGCTTCTTGCTGCGGCGGATCAGGCGGTCGCCGAGAATGTCCTGCTCGGCGACAAACACCAGGTCGCCCGCCTCGAAGCCGGCCTCTATCGGCAGCACCGCGAGCCCCGCCTCGCCCGGCTTCAGCGCCTCGACGTCGCCAAGGCTTTCGACCCGCTTGAGATTGCCGAGATCGTGCTCTTCGAGGATCTGCGTCAGGCGGTCGAGGGATCCTTCCGTCCAGCCGGCGACGACGACGCGCCGCTTGGCCGCGCGCTGGTCGGCAATGTGGCGGGCCACCACGTCGAACACGTTGGCGTTGGGGTCGGCACGCTCTTCGGCAAAGCTGCGGCCGGCATGCGATCCGGCGTGCAGCACCTTGCGACCGCTCGTGAAGGGCGTGTCGAAGGGCGTCAGCTCGACATTGGCCTGGTCGGCCAGCGCCGTCGTCACCTCGTCGGGCGACAGGTACATCAGCCCGGGGGCTACCGGCTTGTAGGGCACGGCATCCTTGATGCCGCCGCCCTCGGCCTGTTTGCGCCTGGCATCGTAGTGGTCGAGGATCAGCGCATGGCGTTCGCTCAGTGCCTCGCGGGCCAGATGGTCGAACACCACCGGAGCCTCGGGCAGGTATTCGAACACCGTCTCCATGTGCGGATAGTAGAACGGCAGCCAGTGCTCCATCCCGGCAAAGCGCCGGCCCTCGGAGACGGCAGCATAGAGCGCGTCGTCGCGCGACGGTGCGCCGAAGGCCTCGATGTAGCTGCGGCGGAACTTGCTGATCGTCTCGGGCGTCAGCGCCACTTCGCTCATCGCCTGCAGCACCACCTGGTTGCGGCTGCCCGTGGTGCGCTGGGTCGCCACGTCGAAAGCGCGGATCGTTTCCAGCGTGTCGCCGAAGAAGTCGAGCCGCAGCGCGTCGGGCGCACCCGGCGCGTAGAGGTCGAGGATACCGCCGCGCACGGCGAATTCGCCGACGCTGCGAACAGTGGGCACGCGCTCGAAACCGGCGCGCTCGAGCCGCGCCACCAGCGCGTTCATCTCCACCTGGTTGCCGGGCTTGGCACGAAATTCCTGCGCCTCGATGGCGGCCGAGGGTGGCACGCGCTGCAGCAGCGCGTTGGCCGTCGTCAGCACGATGGCGCGGTGGGGCGATTTTCTCAGCGCGATCATCGCCGCCAGCGCGTCGAGGCGGCGGGCGGCGGCATCCGCGCCCGGCGACACGCGGTCATAGGGCAGGCAGTCCCAGGCCGGAAGCTCCAGCACGGGCACGTCGGGCGCCACGAAGTTGAGCGCCTCGACGATCTGCGGCAGGCGCTGGCCGTCGCGGGCGACGAACAGCAACGGACCGTCGGGCGCCATTTCGGCGGCCGCGGTCGCAATGGCAAAGGCTTCGTAACCGTCGGCGACGCCGTCGACGATGAACTGTCCGGCGCGACCTTTCGGCAGGCCGATGGGTTTCAGCAGGCTCATGATGTCGCTCAGATGGTGAAGGCGTCGCGCGACGCCACGATCTGCCTGTAGACGTCGGTGTCGACCGACGCCGGCACCGGCGCCTCGCCGATAATCCAGGACAGCAGTTCCCTGTCGGTGATGTCGAGCAGCGCCTCGTAGACGTCCAGGTCTTGGTCGCTCAGCTTGTCGATGCTGATGTCGGCGAAATGGCCGAGGATCAGGTCCATCTCGCGCATGCCGCGATGCCACGACCGAAACAGCAGCTTGCGCCTGCGCGTATCCAGGCCTTCGCTCGAGCGTGTCGTTCCGGTCATTTCGGCAATTCCTCTGGTGACGGGGCGCATATAGCGTGGATAGCCGTCCCTGTCAGCCTTGCAACCCCACCTACGGTGTCTAACATCCGGGTGTGACGACGACTCCTGACATCATCCAGTTCCTACCCGCACGCCGGCGCACATTCCCCTTTGTGGGAAGGGTCGGCGCGAAGCGACGGGGTGGGGGTGCGGTTTGGTGGCAAGGAGATACCCCCACCCGGCCCTGCAGGCCACCCTCCCCACAAGGGGGAGGGTAAGACGATGCGGCCTTCCCTGCTCGATCCCCTGTTTTCGCCCATCACAACGCTTGCCGGTGTCGGTCCGAAGGTCGCGACGCTGGTGGAGAAGGTCGTGCCCGCCGATCTCGGCGACCGCGCGGCGCGCGCCGGCGACCTTCTGTTCGTCCTGCCCAACAGCGTCATCGACCGGCGCAACCGTCCCGGCATCGCCTATGGCGCCGAGGGAGCCATCGTCACGCTGGAGGTCCGCATCGACCGCCACCAACCGGCGCCGCGCGGCAACCGCTCGGTGCCCTACCGCGTCTTTGCGCATGACGACACCGGCGAGATCGCGCTGACCTTCTTCCATGCCCACGCCGCCTATCTCGAAAAGGCGATGCCCGAGGGCGAGAAGGTCATCGTTTCCGGCAAGATGGAATGGTTCAACGGCCGTCCGTCGATGGTCCATCCCGACCACATCGCGCTGGCCAGCGAGGCCGACAAGCTGCCGCTGGTCGAGCCGGTCTACCCGCTGACCGCCGGCCTGTCGGCCAAGATCCTGCGCCGCGCCATCGGCCAGGCCATCGAGCGCGTGCCGCAGCTGCCGGAATGGCTGGATGCCGACGTCATGCGCCGGCAGAGCTTTCCGGCCTTCCAGGCGGCCCTGCAGCGTGTCCACAACCCGGCCGATCCGCTGGACGCATCGCCTGATACCGCCGCCTGGCGCCGCCTCGCCTATGACGAGTTCCTCGCCGGCCAGGTGTCGCTGGCACTGGTCCGCGCCCGCGTGCGCAAGCTGCATGGCCGCCCGCTCACCGGCGACGGACGCCTCGTCGAGGCGCTGCGCAAGGCCCTGCCCTATGCGCTGACCGCCTCGCAGGAACAGGCGCTCGTCGAGATCAACGAGGACCTCGCCAAGCCCGAGCGCATGCTGCGCCTGCTCCAGGGCGACGTAGGCTCGGGCAAGACGGTGGTCGCACTGCTCGCCATGGCCCGCGCCGTCGAGGCCGGCGGCCAGGCAGCCCTGATGGCGCCGACCGAAATCCTCGCCCGCCAGCATTTCGCCGGCATCTCGCCCCTGGCCGAACGCGTCGGGCTCAGGGTCGCGGTTCTCACCGGCCGCGAAAAGGGCCGCGAGCGGACCCAGGTCCTCGCCGATCTCGCATCCGGCGAGATCGACATCGTCATCGGCACGCACGCGCTGTTCCAGGAAGCCGTCGTCTTCCACGACCTGGCGTTGGCCGTCATCGACGAGCAGCACCGCTTCGGCGTCCACCAGCGCCTCGCCATGAACGCCAAGGGACAGGCCCCCGACATGCTGGTGATGACGGCGACGCCGATCCCGCGCACGCTGGTGCTGACGGCCTTCGGTGACATGGATGTGTCGCGCCTGACCGAAAAGCCGGCCGGCCGCCAGCCGATCCGCACGGTCACCATGCCGCTCGAACGGATCGACGAGCTCGTCGGCCGCATGCGCGACGCAGTGGCCGAGGGCCAAAAAGTCTACTGGATCTGCCCGCTGGTCGAGGAATCCGAAGAGATCAAGCTGATGTCGGCCGAGGACCGCTTCGCCTCGCTGCAGCCCGTCTTCGGCTCCCGCATCGGCCTCGTCCATGGCCGCATGAAGGGTGCGGAGAAGGACGAGGCGATGCGCGCCTTCAAGGAAGGCGAAACGCGCGTACTGATCGCCACGACCGTCATCGAAGTCGGCGTCGACGTGCCCGACGCCACCATCATCGTCATCGAGCATGCCGAGCGCTTCGGCCTGGCACAGTTGCACCAGCTGCGCGGCCGCGTCGGGCGCGGCTCGAAGCCGTCATCCTGCGTGCTGCTCTACAAGGACCCGCTCGGCGAAACCGCCAAGCGCCGCCTGTCGGTCATGCGCGACACCGAGGACGGCTTCCTCATCGCCGAGGAGGACCTCAAGCTGCGCGGCGAAGGCGAACTCCTGGGCACCCGCCAGTCGGGCACGCCCGGTTTCCAGGTCGCCCGCATCGAGGCGCATGCCGACCTGCTCGAAATCGCCCGCGACGACGCACGCCTGATCCTCGCCCGCGATCCCGAGCTGGTGTCACCCCGCGGCGAAGCGCTGCGCTTGCTGCTCTATTTGTTCGGCCGCGACGAAGCCGTCCGGTTGCTGAGGGCCGGCTGAGGCAGCGTGCCCACCGGCGGGTTGCCGAGCGGCCCGTCGATCGCCTTGCCCTTGGCGGCTGCCTTTTGCTTGGGGTCGGGCGTGACCAGCCCTGCCGAAACGATCAGCTTGGCGCCGTCCTCGATGCTCATGTCGAGGATAACCACCTCGGACTTCGGCACATACATCAAAAAGCCCGTGGTCGGGTTCGGCGTGCACGGCATGAAGACGGCCATCAGCGGGTCGCCCTCGACATCGAGCTTGTCGTTGATCTCGTTCCGCTTGTCACCCGCGACGAAGACGATCGACCAGACGCCTTTGCGCGGATACTCGACCATGCCGACGGTCCGGAACATCTCGTTCTTGTCCGACAGCGCGGTCTCGAAAAGCTGCTTCAGCGCCTTGTAGAGCCCGCGCACCAGCGGCGTCCTGTCGAGCAGCCGCTCGCCGAAGCCGACGATGGCGCGGCCGATGAAATTGGCGGTCAGGAAGCCGATCAGCGTGATGAGCACCAGCGCCACGATCAGCCCGAAGCCGGGAACCCGGATCGAAAGATAGGTGTCGGGATTGTAGGTGGCCGGAATGTAGGGCTTCACCCAGGAATCGACCCAGCCGATGAACGACCAGACGATGTAGACGGTGAGCGCCAGCGGCGCGCAGACGACGAAACCAGTGAGGAAGTAGTTCCTCAACCGTGTCACTGCCGAGGACTTCTGGCTGTCGGACATGGACGGCTCGACGGATTGTGCGCTGCACTCACCTTAGAGCATCAAGTCTGCTGCCCGACAACCAATATTGCTGTGACCGCCTAGCAAGGCGCCGCCAAGGTTCATGCGCAAGTCCCGAGCGGCCTACTCCTACAGCAGGTTCTGAATGACGCAGATGTAGCGACTGGGGTCGCTGGGTGGCTGCTTGATGATGCCCTTCGCGTTGAGCCGCACGACCCTGGCGCCGACGGTATCCGACTCATTGCCCCCGACCGTCCGGACGTAGCGGCCGCCGCCATCGACCCCTTCCTCGACGACGATGGCCGAGTGGGATTCGTATGCCTTGTTGCTCATGGCAAAGCTGTAGTCGAAGGTGTTGCCGTTGCGGTTGTTCTGGATGATGTCGCCAATCTTTGGCGCATAGTCCGCCGTCGGGTGGGCGCGGAACACCCCGACTACCTTCTTGGCGTTGTCGATCGCCACATGGACGAACTCGGAATGCCGCGGAGAGAACTTGAACTGGGAGGCGCTTGCGCCTGCGTTCTTCACGAACGACGACACGAACACCGCCGACCAGGCCGTGCCTACGCCCGGAAATCCCAGGCCCAGGCTACTCCAATACCATTTGATCCGTCCCGCCATCTTCGGCGTGGTTTCGTGGTAGCCGTTGTACTGATCGAATTCCGCCTCCGCCAACGAGGCCAATTTCTTGGCAAAGCCAGTGGCCATATCCACCTCCTCAGGTTGCGGAGGCAGGATAAGGCAATATCAGGGCAAAATCTACTAATGGTTGTACATTCAATAGAGAACAACTACAGATTTTATAGCCTTGTTTCGGCCTACTCCACCGTCACCGACTTCGCCAAATTGCGCGGCTGGTCGACGTCGGTCCCCATGAAGACGGCAGTGAAATAGGCCAGCATCTGGATCGGCAGCGCGTAGATGATCGGTGCGATGAATTCCGGCACGTCGGGCAGCACGATCGTCTCCATGGTCTTGATCGTCGCCTGTGCCGCACCCTTCTGGTCGGTGATCAGGATGATCTTGCCGCCGCGCGCCGCCACCTCCTGCATGTTCGAGACGGTCTTCTCGAATATGCGGTCATGCGGGGCAATCACGATGACCGGCATGTTCTCGTCGATCAGCGCGATCGGCCCGTGCTTGAGCTCGCCCGCGGCATAGCCCTCGGCGTGGATGTAGGAGATTTCCTTGAGCTTGAGCGCGCCTTCCATGGCGAGCGGAAAATTGGTGTCGCGGCCGAGATAGAGCACGTGCTTGTAGGAGGCGAGTTCGCGCGACACCTTCTCGATCTGCTTGTCGAGCTTGAGCACCTGCGCTGCATAGCGCGGCGTCTCCGACAGGCTGCGCACCAGCGCCTTTTCTTCCCCGGCCGAGATCGTGCCGCGCTCGGAGGCGGCACGGATCGCAAGGGCCGCCAGCACCGAAAGCTGGCAGGTGAAGGCCTTGGTCGAGGCAACGCCGATCTCGGGGCCGGCCAGCGTCGGCAGGGTCACGTCGGATTCGCGCGCGATCGTCGATTCACGGACGTTGACGATGGCGCCGATCGGCACGCCTTCCTTGCGGCAGTAGCGCAGCGAGGCCAGAGTGTCGGCGGTTTCGCCCGACTGCGAGACGAAGAAGGCAGCACTCTTCTTCGAGATCGGCATCTCGCGGTAGCGGAACTCGGATGCGACGTCGATGTCGACCGGCAGGCGCGCATGGCGCTCGAACCAGTATTTGCCGACCAGTCCGGCGAGATAGGCCGTGCCGCAGGCCGAAACCGCGATGCGGTCGATATCGGCGAAACTGAACGGCAGGTCGAGCGGCTTCGAGGTGCCCTGAGTAAAGTCGAGATAATGCGCCAGCGTATGCGAGATCACCTCCGGCTGCTCATGGATTTCCTTCTCCATGAAGTGCCGGTGGTTGCCCTTGTCGACCAGGTAGCTGGTGCCGAGCGACTGGCGACGCGGCCGCTCGACGGCATTGCCGTCCATGTCGTAGATCTGGAACTCGGTGCGGCGCACGACGGCCCAGTCGCCATCCTCGAGATAGGTGATGGAGTTGGTGAAGGGTGCCAGCGCAATCGCGTCCGAGCCCAGGAACATCTCGCCCTCGCCATGGCCGACGGCCAGCGGCGGGCCGTTGCGGGCGCCGACTATCAGGTCCTCGTCGCCCTGGAACAGGATGGCCAGCGCGAAGGCACCGTGCAGCCGCTTGAGTGCGGCATAGGCGGCATCCACCGGCTCGGCGCCGCCCGCCAGTTCACGTGCGATCAGATGAGCCACGACCTCGGTGTCGGTCTGCGATGTGAACTCGTAGCCGTCGGCCGTAAGCTCCTGGCGCAGCTCGGCAAAATTCTCGATGATACCGTTGTGGACGATCGCCACCCCGCTGGAGAAATGCGGGTGCGCGTTGGTCTCGTTGGGCACGCCGTGGGTGGCCCAGCGCGTGTGGCCGATGCCGATGGTGCCGTCCAGCGGCTCCGCCTTCAGCCGGCGCTCGAGATTGACGAGCTTGCCTTCGGCACGCCGGCGGGCGAGTTCGCCATGTTCGATGGTGGCGACGCCGGCCGAATCGTAGCCGCGATATTCCAGCCGCTTCAACGCATCGACGATCAGCGGCGCTACCGGCACCTGTCCGACGATTCCGACGATTCCGCACATAGGCGCTCCCCAAATCCTGTCCCGCAAACCCTGCGGCCATTTATGCAGAGCCGCACCCGAGCGGAAGTCACATTCCGTTTCGCTACGTATCACCGGCGAAGTCGCCGAGCGGGTTTGCCCAGTAGCTGTCCGCGCTTACTCCGCAGCGGACTTCTTCTTCGCCGCGGCAGCGTCGGCAAAGCGCTGGCGCAGTTCCTTGCCCTTGCCCGGCATCGTCTTCTGCCGTGCGCGGCCGAAGGCGAGCGCATCCTCTGGCACCTCTTCGGTGATGACACTGCCCGATGCGATGTAGGATCGCGCGCCGATCGCAATCGGGGCGACCAGCGAGGTGTTGGACCCAATGAAGGCGCCCTCGCCGATGTCGGTGAAGAATTTCGAATAGCCGTCATAGTTGCAGGTGATGGTGCCGGCACCGATATTGGCGCCGGCGCCGACGCGTGCGTCGCCGATGTAGGTGAGGTGGTTGACCTTGGCGCCCTTCTCGACCGTTGCCTTTTTCACCTCGCAGAAATTGCCGACCTTGGACTTTTCGTGCAGGTCCGCTCCGGGCCTCAGCCGCGCGAAGGGGCCGATCTCGGCACGCGGACCGACGCTGGCACCTTCGAGATGGCTGTAGGCGTGGATCACGGCACCGTCGGCGATCTTCACGCCGACGCCGAACCAGACATTCGGCTCGACGGTTACGTCCGCGCCGATCTCGGTGTCGTGCGAGAAATAGACGGTTTCCGGCGCGATCAGCGTCGCGCCCTCCAGCATTGCCTGCCGGCGTCGGCGCTTCTGCCAGATGGCCTCGGCTTCTGCCAGTTCGGCGCGGTTGTTGATGCCGAGCACGCTCTCGAACGAGGCTTCGGTCGCCACCACCTTGAGCCCGGCGCGGTCGGCGATCTCGACGATGTCGGTCAGATAGAACTCGCCCTTGGCGTTGGCATTGCCGACCTGGTCGAGCAGTTGGAGCGCGTGCCTGCCGGCAATCGCCATCAGGCCGGCATTGCAGAAGCCGATCCTGCGCTCCTCGTCCGTGCAGTCCTTGTCCTCGCGGATGGCGACCAGCCTGCCATCCTTTTCGATCAGGCGGCCGTAGCCCGTGGGATTTGGCGGACGAAAGCCGATGACAACGACCGCAGCACCCTCGGCCAGCATGCCGCGCGCGGCCGCAAGCGATCCTGCCTCGATCAGCGGCGTGTCGCCGAACATCACCAGCAGGTCGTCATAGCCCGCAGCCAGGGCCTGCCGCGCTGCCAACACCGCATGCGCGGTGCCCAGCCGCTCGGCCTGCACGAAGATTCCTGCTTTCGGTGCAAAGCCTTCCGCGGCTTTCCTCACCTCGTCGCCACCATGCCCGACGACCAAGGCGACATCGCTCGCGCCAGCCGCCTGGGCCGCCTGGGCCACATGCGCGACCATCGGCAGGCCGGCGATGCGATGCAACACCTTGGGCATGGCGCTCTTCATGCGCGTGCCTTCGCCGGCAGCAAGAATGATCGACAGACAGGTTCTCGAGGTCATGGCGTCGTCCGGATTGGAGAAAGGCGGCTGGAATCGGCCACCTTTCTATCATCGCAAGCATTGCGGTCCAATGCAGCGGAATTCCGGCGCCTTGCGCTAGAGCGCTTCCGCTTTCTTCGAATCGCGGAAACGCTCCATCTCTTTGTCTTGACGCAATTCCGGACGGAAAACCGCTGCGCACTTTTCCTGGAATTGCGCTAGCCGAGTTGGCCCAGGATGGGGAAGCGCTCGAGCAGCCAATAGGACGCCGTCTGGATGCCACCGGTGAGGAACAGGATGCCGGCCACGACGAGAAGGGCGCCGATGACCTTCTCGACCTTGCCAAGATGCACCCGGAACTTAGACAGGAAGCGCATGAACGCGCCCGAGAACAGCGCGGCGAAGAGGAAAGGAATGCCGAGCCCAAGCGAATAGATGCCGAGCAGCAGTGCACCCTCGCCCACCGTCCCGCGTCCGCCCGCAAGCGTCAGGATCGGCCCGAGGACCGGACCGATGCAGGGCGTCCAGCCGAAGGCGAAGGCCAGGCCCATGGCGTAGGCGCCGAGATTGCTCGCCGGCTTGCCCTCGGTGTGGAAACGTGCCTCGCGCGACAGCATCGGGATGCGCAGGAGGCCGAGGAAATTGAGGCCCATCAGGATGATGAGCACGCCGGCGGCCATGGCGAGTTCCTGTTGCCAAAGGCGCAACAACTGCCCGATGGTGGAAGCGCCGGCGCCAAGTGCCACGAAGACGGTCGTGAAGCCGAGCACGAAGGAGCCGGAGGCCGTCAGCAGCGCGCCACGCGCCCGGTTGACGGCAACGGCGGCGCCCCCCGCCTTGAAATCGTCGACGGAAACGCCGGCCATGTAACAGAGATAAGGCGGCACCAGCGGAAGCACGCACGGCGAAAGGAACGACAACGCTCCTGCCCCCAGTGCAGTCAGATAGCCAACGTCCAGTAACATTCCATGCCGCTCCGCCGATAGTCAGGGCCGGATATAGCGTTGCCGGCCTGACAGCACCAATCACCATTCCGTGGCATGTCGTCGCCGGTGGGCTACCGGGCTAGTCGCGGACGATGTATTCGCCGAGCTGGCAGAGATCCTGCGTGTCCTCTGTCGTGTCGAGGTCCGAATCCGCGTCGAACTCGAAGCGCATGTCGTAGTCGCAGACGCTGCGGCCGTCGGCGATGGTGATTTCGACACTCTCGCCAGGCGCCAGCATGTCGACGTCGAGAATGTCATCCTCCCAGTTCCCGACACCAACCGGCGACACGTAGAACTCGGTGAGCACTGACGAGGTGCCGTTCGTCAGGGTGAAGACGAGGTCCTCGGTCTGGGCATTGGCCGGCACGACAAGCAGTGACAGCGAGGCCAGGACGAACTGGAGGCGAACAAGCATCTTTCAACATCCCCTTTGACAAAACGGCCGCGGCGCGGCGCGGTCTTACAGCAGGGCATCGCGCCAGCAATGTGACGAACCCTGCGGAAGCTGCATGAAAGGCGGCCTTCAGGCGGCTATCGCGCTGATTTTCCGGTTGACCGGCGGGGGCACTCTCCCTATGTTCCGCCGCAATTTCGGGGTCGCCGCGCGGCCTTCGGGAGCGCGTAGCTCAGCCGGTAGAGCAACTGACTTTTAATCAGTAGGTCCAGGGTTCGAATCCCTGCGCGCTCACCACTTCGGCCTCTTTGCCACGTCATTCCATCGTTGATCGCCCACGCGCACGCGAGGAACATTCTGCCTGTCCAGACCGTTTAAGCTCGAAAGGCCCAGTTCCCTTTCGAGGAGGCGATCATGAAGAAGATCATGTCTGGACTGTTGGCGACAGTTCTTGCGACGTCCTTTGCGGCGGCGTCCGTGGTTCCAGTGGCGGCCGCGCCGGCATTCTATCCCAAGGCGCCGGAAGCCAATTCAGGGATCGAGCAGGTACAGTACGATCCCTATTGGCGACCGCGGCGCGTCATGCGCATGGATCGCGACGACAGGCGCTATCGGATCGTCCGCCGGGGCGATATCTACTATATGAACGGCCATCGCGGCTATCGCGACTATCGGCCCGGATATCGCCGCTACAACGACTGGTGGTTCCCTGCCGGCGCCTTCATCGCCGGAGCCATCATCGGCGGCGCGCTGAGCCAGCCCCGCTACGTCGCGCCGCGCTATGGCGTGCGCGCCTACGGCGACGCGCACGTGCAGTGGTGCTACGACCGCTACCGCTCGTACCGCGCCTGGGACAACACCTACCAGCCCTACAACGGGCCGCGTCGCCAGTGCTATTCGCCCTATAGCTGAGGCGAATTCAGCCGAACCCGTCTGAGACCCGCGTTGGCGCGATGTGCCTACGCGGGCCTTTTCGTCTCGATCAGCTGAACGTCCGATTCGGCGCAGATCCTGCGAATACTGGGCAACTCGCAGCGGTCGGTGATGAAGCTGTCCATCTGCGACAGATGCGCGATCCGCACCGGCGCCGTCCGTTCGAACTTGGTGCTGTCCGAAACCAGGATGACATGCCGGGCATTGGCGATGATCGCCTGCGCGACCTTTACCTCGCGGAAGTCGAAGTCGAGCAGCGCGCCGTCATGGTCGATGGCCGAGGCGCCGATCACGGCATAGTCGACCTTGAACTGCTTGATGAAATCGACCGCCGCCTCGCCGACGATGCCGCCGTCCGAGCCGCGCACCACGCCGCCGGCGATCACCACCTCCATCGAAGGATAGACGCGCATCCTGTTGGCGACATTGATGTTGTTGGTGATGACCATCAACCCTTTGTGGTCGAGCAGCGCCTTGCCCACCGCCTCGGTGGTGGTGCCGATATTGACGAACAGAGACGCGTTGTCGGGGATGATGCGCGCCGCCGCCTGGCCGATGGCGTCCTTCTCGTCGGCCGCGATCTTGCGCCGCGCCTCGTATTCGAGGTTCTCGATGCCGGACGGGAACAGCGCACCGCCGTGGACGCGGCTCAACAGCCGCTGGTCGCAGAGGTCATTGAGGTCCTTGCGGATCGTCTGCGGCGTGACCTGGAAGTGCGCGGCCAGATCGTCGACCAGCACCCGCCCGTTGTCCTTGGCCATCTGGACGATTTCGGACTGACGTGGCGACAGATACATAGGCGGCATTCCCCGAATTTCGTTTCGTGGGACGATAGGTGAAAACGAAAGCCGTGAATAGCCGCTTCGAAGCTGCAGCGAAGCTTTGCGCCTCAGCTCCGCGCCAGTTCGGTGATCACCTCGAACGCCTGGTCGACGTCGGCCGCGGCGGTATCGAACTGGCCGGCCTGGAACCGGATCACCGAACGCCCATCGAGTCGCGTCTGGGTGAGATAGATGCGGCCATCGCGGTTGATCCGCTCGACGAGGTCGAGATTGTGCCCGTCGAGATCGGCGCCGCCTGCCGGCAGATGCCGGAACGAGAACAACGACAGCATCGGCTCGCTGGTGATCTCGAAGTCGGGCTCCCGTGCCAGCCGCTGCGCCAGCCTTTCGCTCCAGGCGACATGGTTGCGGATCATGCCGCGGAGCCCCGACAGGCCGTGGGCCCGGAGCAGAAACCACAGCTTGAGCGCCCGGAAGCGCCGCCCGAGCGGCACGGACCATTCCGAATAGTTGATGATCCCGTCGCGCCCGTGGGTCTTGAGGTAGTCAGGCCTGATCGCCAGCGTCCGAACCAGACTGCCGGGATCGCGGATGAACTGGATCGAGCAATCGAACTGCGCGCCGAGCCATTTGTGCGGGTTGAAAACGATCGAATCGGCACCCTCCACCCCGGTCCAGTAATGACGGAACTCGGGGCAGATCATCGCCGAGCCCGCCCAGGCGGCGTCGACATGCAGATAGAGGTTTTCGCGTGCGGCGATCTTCGCGACAGCGGCGATCTCGTCGGTACCGCCGACGCTCGTGCCGCCGACGCAGGCGATGATGCCGGCAGGCAGGAAGCCCGCGGCGCGGTCGGCGGTGATCGCCCGTTCAAGCGCGTCCGTGTCCATCGCGCGGTTGCGCCCCGCGGTCGGAATGCGCACGAGGTTGTCCTCGCCAATGCCCGCGACCCAAATGGCGCGGTCGATGGATGTGTGCACCTGGTCGGAACAGTAGATACGCAGCCTGGGCTGGCCAGACAGCCCTGCCTTGTTGCCCTGCCAGGCAAGCGCGCGTTCGCGCATCGTCAGCACGGCGGCAAGGGTGGCCTGCGACGCCGAATCCTGGATGACGCCGCTGAAGCCCTCGGGCAGACCGAGGGCCTGGCGCATCCAGTCGACCACGCGGGTCTCGAGTTCAGTCGCCGCCGGCGAGGTCTGCCAGAGCATGCATTGCGCGGCCATCGCGCTGACCAGATATTCGGCGACCACGGAAACCGGCGCTGCGTTGGCCGGGAAATAGGCAAAGAAGCGTGGATGCTGCCAGTGCGTCATGCCCGGCACGATGGTCGCTTCGAAATCGTCGAATATCGCGTCGATCGTCTCTGCCTGCTCCGGCGGCGTCGCGGCGATCGCCTCGAACACCTGGCCGGGCTCCACCTGCGCCCGCACCGGCCGCTCCCGCAGGCCGTCGCGGTAGTCGACGCCCCAGTCGGCAGCCCTGCGCGACCACTCGCGAAACTCGTCCGCGTTCATGCTCCCCCCATGTTGCCGGCCGATGGCTCTGGTTTGGCCGCTATTCCGGAAAGTCCGGCAGGCTCTGGAACGCCACCTTGAGCGCGTTGGACCAGCCGTCCGAGATCGTCCGATAATAGGGATCGTCGGCGCCGATGCGCTTCTTGAGCCCCACCTTCAGCGCGTCCTTCTCGTAGAACAAGAGATCGAGCGGCAGGCCGACGGAGAGGTTCGACTTCAGCGTCGAATCGAACGACACCATCAGGAGCTTCACGGTTTCGGCGAAACTCATCGCCCGGTCATAGGCGCGCACGATGATCGGCTTGCCGTATTTGGTCTCGCCGATCTGGAAGAAGGGCGTGTCGTCGGTCGATTCGATGAAATTGCCCTCGGGATAGATCATGAACAGCCTGGGCTCGCTGCCCTTGATCTGGCCGCCGAGGATGAAGGAGGCGTTGAAGCTCGAATCGGCCTTCTGGCCCACGGGCGCCGCCTGGGCGATCACTTCCTTGACCGCCTCCCCGACCAGGCAGGCAGTCCGGTACATGGAAGGCATGTCGAAGATCGTCGGGGCACGCTCGGCGACGGCCTTGGTGCGCTCGTCGAGCAGGCTCGCCACCGACTGCGTGGTGGCAAGGTTGCCGGCCGACATCAGCACGATTACGCGGTCGCCCGGCTTTTCCCAGACCTTCATCTTCCGAAACGTCGAGATGCTGTCGATGCCGGCATTGGTGCGGGTGTCCGACATGAACACCAGTCCGCGATCAATCTTGAGGCCGACGCAATAGGTCATGCGATTCCAGTCCGGGCGAGCTTTCCTGCCGGATTACTGCTCCACACTGATATGGACTGCAAGCCGTTCCTGCGCCTGCCCGATCAGTATGCCCGAAATCGGCATCGCCTCGCGATAGTCCCGCCCCACCGCCACGCGCACGTAGCGCTGGTCGGGCGAAACGCCGTTGGCGGCGTCGAACCCCACCCAGCCGAGCCCCGGGACATTGGCTTCGGCCCAGGCATGCGTCGCCACCTGCTCGACGCGATCGTTCATCATCAGGTAGCCGCTGACATAGCGCGCCGGGAAGCCAAGCAGGCGGGCGCAGGCGGCAAACACATGGGCATGGTCCTGGCAGACGCCCGTTCCCTTGGTCAGCGCCTGTTCGGCAGTGGTCCCCGTATCGGTGGTGCCGGGCACATAGGCGACGCGCTCGCGGATCAATCCCATCAGGCGGTGCAGCCGCTCGACCTCGCCGCCTTCGCCCACGCTCGCCGCCAGCCCGCGGATCGCTTCGCCCGGCGCCGTCAGCGGCGTCTCGTGCTGGAACAGCCAGAGCGGCGCAAAGCCGCGGTGCGGGCCGGATACGCCGGCGACCTCGTTGGTCTCGACCTCGCCCTCGGCCAGGATGCTGATCGTGTGGGGCTCGCCGTCGATCGACAACAGCCTGGTGTCGTTGCCGAACTGGTCGAGGAAGCGCACCTCCTCGCGCGCACCCTCGATCTGCAGCGTCCATGTCAGCATGGTCTGCGCCGGGCCGCTCTGGGGCCACAGCCGGACGCGCTGCAGCCCATAGCGGATCGGCTGGTCATAATTGTACTCGGTGCGATGCGAAACCTTGAGCCGCATGGCCTTGCCCGATCAGTAGAAACCGAAGTCCTGGGCCACACGGTCGCCCAGCTTGTTGTTGTCGCGGATGAAGTCGGCCAGGAATTCGTGCAGGCCTCCCTCGAAAATATCCTTGATCTGGGTTCCGCGCAGCCGGGCATAGGTGCGGTCGGCCAAGTCGTTGCTCTCGTGCCTGGCGCCGTAGTCCTCCGACAGGAACTTCAGGTGCTCGGCGATGAAGCGGTAGCTGAAGGTCAGCGAACGCGGCATGCGCACGTTGAGGATCAGGTATTCGGCGATGTTGGTCGGCTTGTATTCGGCCTCGTAGACCCAGCGGTAGGAGCGGTGTGCCGCGACCGAGCGTAGGATCGATTCCCACTGGTAGTTGTCGAGCGACGAACCCACCCACGAGACCGAAGGCAAGAGGACGTAATATTTGACGTCGAGAATGCGGGCGGTGTTGTCGGCGCGCTCGACATAGGTGCCGAGCTGGGCGAAGTCGAAGATCTCGTTGCGCAGCATCGTGCCGTAGAACGATCCGCGGATCAGCGCCGTCTCGCGCTTGATGGCGTCGAGCACGCTCGGCAGTTCGCGCTGGTCGATGGGCGTGGCCAGCATGCGCTTCAGCGACATCCAGGCCTCGTTGATGCTCTCCCAGGTTTCGCGCGTCAGCGCCGTGCGCACCATGCGGGCGTTGTTGCGCGCGGTTTCCATTGCTGCCGCCGCGCTCGACGGGTTCGACATGTCCCGGAGCAGAAAATCGGCAACGTTTTCAGATGTATAATCGCTGTGCTTCACGGCAAAGGCGTTTGCCGCGCCCGCCGAAAGCAGCACCGAGTTCCATTCATCCGACGCGTTCTGGCTGCGGGTGAGCGCCATGCGCAGGCCGGCATCGATCAGCCGCGCCATGTTCTCGGTCCGCTCGATGTAGCGGTTCATCCAGTAGAGGCCGTTGGCGGTGCGACCGAGGAGCATGTCAGGCTCCGGCGAGTGAGTAGCGAATAGTGAATGGCGAATAGAGACTGGTCGTCATGGCTTCTGCTGCATCCCCGTTCGCTCGCTCAATCATCCAGCACCCACGTGTCCTTCGTCCCGCCACCTTGCGACGAGTTGACGACAAGCGACCCCTCTTTCAGCGCCACACGCGTCAACCCTCCGGGCACGATGCGGATGCGATCGGAAACCAGGACGAACGGCCTCAAGTCGACATGGCGCGGCGCGAGCCCCTTCTGGGTCAGGATCGGGCAGGTCGACAGCGAAAGCGTCGGCTGGGCGATGTAGTTGGAGGGGCGCGCCGCGAGCTTCCGGGCGAAGGCCTCGCGCTCCTTCCTGCTCGCCGCCGGCCCTACCAGCATGCCGTAGCCGCCCGAACCGTGCACCTCCTTCACCACCAGTTCGGCGAGGTGCTCCTGGACGTATTTCAGGCTGTCGGGCTCGGAGCAGCGCCAGGTCGGGATGTTGCCGAGGATCGGCTTGCGGCCGGTGTAGAACTCGATGATCTCCGGCATGTAGGAGTAGATCGCCTTGTCGTCGGCGATGCCTGTTCCGGGCGCGTTGGCGATGGTGATGTTGCCGGCGCGGTAGACGTCCATGATGCCGGGCACGCCGAGTGCCGAGTCCGGCTTGAAGGTCAGCGGATCGAGATAGGCGTCGTCGACGCGGCGGTAGAGCACGTCGATCTGCTTGTAGCCCTCGGTGGTGCGCATCGCGACATGCCCGTCGACCACACGCAGGTCCTGCCCCTCGACCAGTTCGACGCCCATCTGGTCGGCCAGGAAGGCGTGCTCGAAATAGGCCGAGTTGTAGCTGCCCGGCGTCAGCACCGCGATGGTCGGCGCGCCATTGACACCGCTCGGCTTCACGGCCGCAAGCGACTGGCGCAGCAGCTGCGGATAGTTCTCCACCGGCTGCACCTTGATGCGCTGGAACAGCTCCGGGAAGAGCTGCAGCATCGTTTCGCGGTTTTCGAGCATGTAGGACACGCCCGACGGCGTGCGCGCATTGTCCTCGAGCACGTAGAACTCGTTTTCGGAGATGCGCACGATGTCGACGCCGATGATGTGGGTGTAGACGCCGGCAGGCGGCCTAACCCCGATCATCTCGGGCAGGAACGCCTCGTTGGTGGCGACCAGTTCCCTCGGGATCCTGCCGGCGCGCAGGATTTCCTGGCGGTGGTAGATGTCGTCGAGGAATGCGTTCAGCGCCTGCACGCGCTGTTCGATGCCCTGCGTCAGCCTGCGCCATTCGTTGCCGGCGATGATCCGCGGCACGATATCGAACGGGATCAGCCGTTCGGACGCCTCCTGCTCGCCATAGACGGCAAAGGTGATGCCGGTCTTGCGGAACACGCGCTCGGCATCGCGCATCTTTTCGGTAAGTCGAGCTGGATCCTGGTTTTTCAGCCAGCTGTCGTAGGCTTCGTAGGGTCTTCTAAGTCCGGCTTCCGCCGGGAGCATTTCGTCGAAGGCGACCACAGATGAACTCCCCTCTGAGGTCAATCAAATGACCTCGGCGGAGAAAATCAAGCGCAATCGCCCATTTCTGGCGCAGCCGGCGAAACAATCGCAAAAATGCCCATGGTTTCGGCATGCGGCACGGGATTTGGGCGCAACCTTGCCCCTTTTGCGCTCAGAAGGCGCGGAAGGTCACCGTCGTGAAGGTGTCCTTGATGTTGCCGATCGGGTGGACTCGCTCGTTGACGAAATGGCCGATATCAACGTCGTCGTCGACGTAGAACTTGGCGAGCAGGTCGAAATTGCCGGCGGTCGAATAGATCTCGGAAGCGATCTCGGCGTCGGCGAGCGCGCTCGCCACCTCGTAGGCCTTGCCGAGTTCGCATTTGATCTGCACGAAAAAGGTCTTCATCGCACCGTCCGTTCCGGGCCTGTCGTCGTTTCGCGGTCTTGTCGCAGAACGCGCCCGAGCTTTCAAGCCGGCGTCTACACGCCATCGGCCGCGCCATGCTGAAACCGCGGCGACGCCTGCCGCGTATGTTACAATGCCAAGGCGTCGCGGACCACCGCGCGTGCAGGAAACGGAGGCAGGAATGCGCAGCATCGCGTTGGTCTTCGCCATGTCACTCCTGGGCTTCCCGGCACTGGCCGGCGAAGCCGAGGTCAAGGCCGCGCAAGGCAGCATATCGGCCCAGATCGAAGCTTTCAGGACGGGCGAGGATGCGGCCGCCTACAGCTTTGCCGCGCCCAACGTGAAGCGCATCTTTCCGACGCTCGAAACCTTCATGGGCATGGTTTCGGGCGGCTACAAGCCGGTGCACCATGCGCAGAGCTTCGACTTCGGCAAGTTCCGGGAAATGAGCCCGACCTCGATCATCCAGCAGGTGATGATCGTCGGCCCCGACGGCAAAGACTACGAAGCCGTCTACACGCTCGAGCTCCAGCCCGACGGCGTCTGGCGCATCACCGGCGTCAGCCTGCGCGCCTCGAACTCGCTCAGCACCTAGCCGCCGTCCACTGGCGCCGAGACCCTACCCAGCTCGATCCGCCTGATAATGCCAATGGCCTCCAGAAATGCCTGGTCGTGGCTCACCACCAGCAAGGCCCCGTCATAGGCGCGCAGCCCGGCTTCCACGGCCTCGATGGCGTCGATGTCGAGATGGTTGGTCGGCTCGTCGAGGATCAGCAGCGGCGGCGGCGACTTGCCGCCGAGCACGCAGGCGAGCCCGGCGCGCAGCAGCTGCCCGCCGCTGAGGCTGCCCACGATCTGCAGTGCCGCATCGGCACGGAACATGAACCGCGCCAGCGCGGCGCGGCAGGCATTCTCGTCGGCCTCGGGGTTGATGCGGCGGAAATTGTCCCGGATCGAACTGGATGGATCGAGCAGGCCGACCTGCTGGTCGAGCATGGCGAAGCCGGTCATGATGGCGACGCTGCCCACCCAGGGCTCAAGCTTGCCGGAAATCGCCTTGAGCAGCGTGGTCTTGCCCGTGCCGTTGCCGCCACTCACCGCGACCCGCTCCGGGCCCATGATCGTCAGCGAAAAGTCCGAGATCACCGGCTGGCCCGGCTCGTAGCCCGCCGTCAGGCCGTCGATCCGCAGCACCGCCTTGCTGGAAGGCAATCCGGTCGACGGCAGCACCACCGACAGCGGCTGCAGCACCTCGATGCGTTCGCGCGCCGCGGCGGCGTCGGCTTCGGCCTGCACGCGCCGGCGTTCGGCCAGCCGGGCATTCTCGCCCGACGAGTTCTCGGCACGGTTCTTGAGCCCGTTCATGAGAATGCGCGGCATGTCGCCCTTGGCGGCCTTGCGCTTGCCCGCTCCGTCCCTGCGCGCCTTGCGTTCGGCCGTCGTCTGGGCGGCTCGGGCGACTTCCGAAACGCGCCGTTCGGCGTCGAGCAGGTCGTGCCGGGCAGATGCCAGCTCGATCGCCTTGCGCTCGCGATAGTGGCTCCAGTTGCCGCCATAGCGCGTAGCGCCCAGCGAGGTCAGCTCGACGATGGCATCCATGGTGTCGAGCAGTTCGCGGTCGTGGCTGACGACGATGGCCCCTGCCCGCCAGCCGGCGAGAAGATCGATAACCGCGTCCCGCCCCTCGCGGTCGAGGTTGTTGGTCGGTTCGTCCAGAAGGATGAAGTCGGGTGCGCCGAAGATCAGCGCCGCAAGCCCGGCGCGCGTGCGCTGGCCGCCCGAGAGCGCAGAAAGCTCGGTGCCCGGTTCGGCGCTCAGCCCGACTCGGGCGAGTGCCGCCTCGATCCGCGTCTCCAGCGTCCAGTCGACGTCGGCATATTCATCGACCTCGGCCTGGCCCAACTCGGCACGGCGCAACAGGTCGAGCCCATCGGATGCGCCGAACAGGTCGGCAACGGTCTCGCCAGGCGACACCTGCGCCGACTGGCGCAACAGGCCGATCGTGCCGCTGACGGACAGCTTGCCCGCCTGCGGTTCGAGCGACCCGGCAACGAGATGCAGCAGCGTCGACTTGCCGACGCCGTTGCGTCCGACAAGCCCGGCGCGGCCGGTATCGAAATTGAGCGATAGATCGGAAAAGAGCGTCCGGCCGTCAGGCGTGGACCAGGCAATATTCGACAGAGAGATGGATACAGGCATGGAATTCCCCAATGGCAAAGCGGTTCAGCGTTGCTGTCGGGTAAAAATCCATTGCTGCACACATCCTGTTGGTATTGCTGATGGCGACTAGATAGTCGGCCTGCCGGCGAGATTCAAGCCGCCGAGATCAATGTGGCCGGCGAGCGTCGAATTCGCACCGACGCATCGGCCCCGCCATCAGGCTAGGCAAAAAAGCCGCTCAGTGTTCCGAGGTCGACATTCCCGCCGCTGAGCACGATGCCGACGCGTTTTCCGGCGCAGTCGACGACACCGTTGAGCACGGCTGCCGCACCCAGGCAGCCCGTCGGCTCGACGATCACCTTCATGCGTTCGGCAAAGAATCGCATCGTCTGCACCAGTTGCGCATCGCTGACGGTGACGATGTCGTCGACCTCGGCCTGCAGGATCGGGAAATTGCGGTCGCCGACGAAAGTCGTCAGCGCCCCGTCGGCGATCGACTTGGGCGGCGCGATGCGCACCACCTCGCCCTTCCGCAGCGACTGCTGGCCGTCGTTTCCGGCCTCGGGTTCGACGCCGACCACCCGACAGCCCGGCGACAACGCCTTGGCGCTAAGGGCACAGCCGGCCAGCAGCCCACCACCGCCGAGCGGCGTAATCAGCATGTCGAGTCGGCCGACCTCCTCGATCAGCTCCAGCGCCGCCGTGCCCTGCCCGGCGATGATGTCGGCGTGGTCGAAAGGCGGGATCATCGTCATGCCGCGTTCTTCCGAAATGCCGCGCGCGATCGCCTCGCGGTCGTCCTTGTAGCGGTCGAAGAACACCACCTCCGCGCCGTAGCCTCTCGTCGCCGCGACCTTTATCGCGGGCGCGTCCTCGGGCATCACGATGACCGACGGCGCGCCGAGCAGGGTCGCCGCATAGGCCAGCGCCTGGGCATGATTGCCCGAGGAATAGGCGACGACGCCCTTTCTCCGCGCCTCGGGCGACAAGGCGGAAACGGCATTGTAGGCGCCGCGAAACTTGAAGGCCCCGGCCCGCTGCAGGTTTTCCGCCTTGAAGAAGAGTTTGCCGCCGGCCTTCGCATCGGCGGTGCGCGAAGTCAGCACCGGTGTGCGATGCGCGACGCCGGATATGCGCGACACCGCCACCTTGACGTCTTCGAATGTCGGAATGAGCGGCGAAACGGTCATGGAATCCTCCTTGGGCGGACGCACTCTAATCGAGGCTGCTCGCCGCAAGAAGCCCGCACGGAAGCCCAGCGCTTGCACCAGCCCTTGATTTTCCGCCCCTCGTGTTCCCCTTATGTTCAATTTCTCTACCGATAGAATACGATGACGGAAAGCGCAGCCACCATCCTGCATGCCGACGCACGGTAACAACGAGGGTCCGCTTCGCCGACCTGCGTTCGGTGACGCGGTCGATCACGCTCGACGCGCCGGTTTCCGCCACAGCTATGATTGCGGAAATCGCCGAGGAGCTGGTGCGCGGCGTACTTGCCCAATACCTGAACGAGCGCGCCATCTCGCTGCTGGCGATCTCGGTCTCGCATCTCGAGGAACATCCGGGCCTGCAGCTCGAACTGCCGCTTGATCTCGCCGACGAGCGCCGCCGGCCGGGCACGAAAAAGGGCCAGGCACGCTGGGGCGCCGACCGCACCATGGATGCGATCCGCGAGCGTTTCGGATGGGAAGCCGTCGGCTATGCCTCCGTCGCACTGGGACGGACAGGTTCCGTGCCCGACGCCTTCCGCGAGTTGGCGGAGAAGGAGCTGTGAGCCTCAGCCCTGGTGGAGCGGAATGTCGCCCTGCGCCCAGCCTTCGCTGATCTCGGCCGTGCGGTCGGCAAAGCGTCCCGCCTCGATCGCGGCGCGGATTTCGCCCATCAGATGCTGGTAATACGACAGGTTGTTCCAGGTCAGAAGCATGGCGCCCAGCGCCTCGCCCGAACGCACCAGATGGTGCAGGTAGGCGCGGCTGTAGTCGCGCGCAGCCGGGCAATCGCTTTCCTCGTCCAGCGGCCGCGGGTCGTCGGCATGGCGGGCATTGCGCAAATTCACCTTGCCGCGCCTAGTATAGGCCAAGCCGTGGCGGCCGGCGCGCGTCGGCATCACGCAGTCGAACATGTCGATGCCGCGCGCCACCGACTTGACGATGTCGTCGGGCGTGCCGACCCCCATCAGGTAGCGCGGCCTGTCGGCGGGCAGCTCCGGACAGGTGATGTCGAGCATGTCGAGCATCACCTCCTGCGGCTCGCCGACGGCGAGGCCACCCACGGCATAACCCTTGAGGTCGAGCGCCTTCAGCGCCTGCGCCGAACGCACGCGCATGTCGGCGATGTCGCCGCCCTGCACTATGCCAAACATCGCCTTACCCGGCTGGTCGCCAAAGGCCGTCTTGCAGCGCTCGGCCCAGCGCAGCGACAGCTCCATGGCCCTTTGAATTTCCTTCGGCGTCGACGGCAGCGCGGTGCACTCGTCGAGCTGCATCTGGATATCGGAATCGAGCAGGCCCTGGATCTCGATCGAGCGCTCCGGCGACATCTCGTAGGGCGCGCCGTCGATATGCGAGCGGAAGGTCACGCCCTTCTCGCTGATCTTGCGCAGCTTCGACAGCGACATCACCTGGAAGCCGCCGGAATCGGTCAGGATCGGGTGCGGCCAGCGGGCGAACTCATGCAGGCCGCCGAGCTTCGCCACCCGCTCCGCGCCGGGCCGCAGCATCAGGTGATAGGTGTTGCCCAGGATGATGTCGGCACCGACGCCGCGCACCTGGTCCATGTACATCGCCTTCACCGTGCCGCCGGTGCCGACCGGCATGAAGGCCGGGGTGCGGATGGTGCCACGCGGCATGGTGATCTCGCCGCGCCGCGCCTTGCCGTCGGTCGCGAGCAGCTTGAAGGTGAACTCTGAACTCATCGGTCGTCCCTGAACAGCAGGCTGGCGTCGCCATAGGAATAGAAGCGGTAGCCGCTCGCAATGGCGTGCGCATAGACCTCGCGCATGCGCTCGAGCCCCGAAAAGGCGGAGACCAGCATGAACAGCGTCGAGCGCGGCAGGTGGAAATTGGTCATCAGCGCGTCGACGAACTTGAAGCGGTAGCCGGGCGTGATGAAGATATCGGTCGGGCCGGACCACGCGGCGATGGTGCCGTCGGGGCGCGCGGCACTTTCCATCAGGCGCAGCGAGGTGGTGCCGACGGCGACGATGCGGTTGCCGCGCGCCCTGGCGGCATTCAGCACTGCCGCGGTCTCGACCGACACATGGCCGATCTCGGCATGCATCTTGTGGTCGGCGGTGTCGTCCGCCTTGACCGGCAGGAAGGTTCCCGCGCCGACATGAAGCGTCACGAACTGTCTTTCCACGCCGCGCGCCTCGAGCGCCGCAAACAGCTCCGGCGTGAAGTGCAGGCCGGCGGTAGGGGCAGCGACCGCGCCCTCCTCCCGCGCATAGACGGTCTGGTAGTCGCGCCGGTCGCGCTCGTCGTCGTCGCGCTTGGAGGCGATGTAGGGCGGCAGCGGAATGTGGCCGACGGCATGCAGCGCCTCGTCCAGCGCCGGACCGGACAGGTCGAAGGCAAGCAACGCCTCGCCGGCCTCGCCTTTTTCCACCACGGTCGCATCGAGTTGGCCCAGCATGCAGGCCTCGGCGCTATGGCCGAACCGGATGCGGTCGCCGACCGCTACCCGCTTGCCCGGCCGCATGAAGGCGAGCCAGCGGTCGGGTGCGGTGCGCATGTGCAGCGTCGCGTCGACATGGGCGACGGCCTCGCCGCGCACGCGGCGGCCCTTGAGCTGCGCCGGGATGACGCGTGTGTCGTTGAGCACCAGCACGTCGCCGGGCTCGAGCAGCAACGGCAGGTCGCGCACCGAAAGGTCGGAAAGGGCCCCGCCCGGCCGCACGCACAAGAGCCGCGCCGTGTCGCGCGGTTCGGCGGGCCTGAGCGCGATGCGCTCCTCGGGAAGCTCGAAATCGAAAAGGTCTACACGCATCAGTAGATACGGATCATCAGCGCGCCGGCGAGCAGCAGCATGGCGCCGACGATGCGGCCCGTGGAGAGCTCGCGCACGGCGACGCCGAAAACTCCGGCCTTGTCCACCAGCATGCCGGCGAGAAGCTGGCCCGCGACCAGGAAGGCCATCAGGGCGGCAGCACCAATGCGCGGGGTCAGAAGCACGGTGGAGGTGACATAGACGGCGCCCAGCGCACCGCCGGCCACGAACAGCCAGGGTGCGGGTGCCTTCCAGTCGATGACCAGGCCCTGCGACCGCGTGGTGAAATAGGTAACCAGCCCGAGCACGATCGCACCCGAGAGGAAGGAAATCGCAGCTGCCGCGACGGGCACACCGAGCCCGCGCGCCAGCTGCGCATTGATGGGAGCCTGAATGGCGACGAAGGCGCCCGCCAGAACGCCGAGAAGCGACCAGAGAGCGCCTGCCACCTGTTACTCCTTGACGTCTGCGGCAACCTTCATCGACACGATCTTGTCGGGGTCGACCACCGGCTCGCCGCGCTTGATCTTGTCGACGTTGTCCATGCCCTCGATGACCTGGCCCCACACCGAATACTGGCGGTTGAGGAAGCCGGCGTCCTCGAAGCAGATGAAGAACTGCGAGTTGGCGGAGTTCGGGTTCTGGGCGCGGGCCATCGAGCAGGTGCCGCGGGCGTGGTTCATGTTGGAGAACTCGGCCTTCAGGTCCGGCTTGTCGGAACCGCCCATGCCGGCACGGCTGGGGTTGAAGTCCTTTCCGCCCGACTTGCCGAACTTGACGTCGCCGGTCTGGGCCATGAAGCCGTCGATGACGCGGTGGAAGACGACGCCGTCATAGGCGCCTTCGCGAGCCAGTTCCTTGATGCGGGCGACGTGGCCGGGGGCCAGGTCGGGGAGCAATTCGATGACCACCTTGCCCTTGGTGGTTTCCATGATCAGCGCGTTCTCGCGATCCTTGATCTCGGCCATGACTGAATTCCTTCTCTGTTACAGATTACTTGCCGTCCGCAGCGATGCGGACCTTTACTTACCGTCCGCAGCGATGCGGACCTTGATCATGCGGTCGGGATCGGCGACGACGCCGTTCTCGGCTGCATCGCCCTTCTTGATCTTGTCGACCAGTTCCATGCCGCTCTCGACGTCGCCGACGATGGTGTACTGGCCGTCGAGCGAGGAAGCGGTGTCGAACATGATGAAGAACTGCGAATTGGCCGAATTCGGATCCTGGGCACGCGCCATGCCGACGACCCCGCGCTTGAAGTTCTCCTTGGAGAACTCGGCCGGCAGATCGGGCAGCTTCGAGCCGCCGGTGCCGGCGCGCGCGGCGCTGTAGCCGTCCTTCATGTCGCCGAACTCGACGTCGCCGGTCTGAGCCATGAAGCCTTCGATGACGCGATGGAAGGCGACATTGTCATACTCGCCGGCGCGCACCAGCTTCTTGATCTGTTCGACGTGCTTGGGCGCGAGGTCGGGACGGAGTTCCACCGTCACGTCGCCGTCCTTGAGCGTGATGACCATGGTGTTCTCGGGGTCGGCGGCGAAGGCCGAAACCGAACCGGCGACGAGGCCGGCGAAGACGACGAAAGACGAGGCAAGCTTCCTGAGCTGCATTGATCGGTACTCCGGGATTATTTCGCGAATTTGGCGTTGAGCGCCTTGGCAACCGCCGCGGGCACAAACGGGCGGATGTCGCCGCCCATCGAGGCAATCTGGCGGACGAGTGTGGCGGTAATGGTGCGGACCGAGGGGCTTGCCGGCAGGAAAACCGTCTGCAAGTCCGGCGCCATGGTCTCGTTCATGCCGGCCATCTGCATCTCGTAGTCGAGGTCGGTGCCGTCGCGCAGGCCGCGGATCATGATCGAGGCGCCCTCACGGCGCGCGGCGTCGATGACGAGACCGTCGAAGGCGACGACCCTGATGCGGCCGCCATCCTTGCCGAATTCCGACTTGGCCGCCTGCTCGATCAGCGCCACGCGCTCCTCGAAGGAGAACAGCGGCTTCTTGCCCGGATGAACCCCGATGGCCGCGTAGACGACGTCGGCGACCGCCAGCGACGCCTTCAGCACGTCGAGATGGCCGTTGGTGAGGGGGTCGAAGGACCCGGCGTAGATGGCGATGCGATCGGTCATGCGCCTGCTTCTAGAACATCGGCGGTCAAGGTGGAAGCGGGCACCGGCCGGAACTTGGCCATCCGGCGCTCCCCGCATGGTTTACAAGATGAACGCAGGATGAATGGAAGTCTCAGGTTTCGTTCAAGGGGATGTGAATAAACCATCTCTATAGTCGATGAAACCAAACAGCGCGTCGCCCGTTATTTCAGGCAGGAGAACAGCGCCATGATGATCTACATGCTCGCCGCGGCCATGACACTGGCCATGCTCATCGCCACCGCCTTCGCCCTCCACCAGGAGGCGCACCGGGTCCGCACCAAGGTTCAGACCGCTCGTGTCCGGCTGCCGGGGTGGCGCAATCCGCGGCTGCCGCGCTGATCTGCCTCGACTACCGTTTTTCTGCCCCTCCAGGCAAAAGCGGCGCTCACGCGCCGCTTTTTTCTTTAACCCGACGGCGTAAGCCACTGGTAAATCGGTGGCCTTCCGGATCAGCCTTCCTCGCTCACCAGCGCTTCATCGCTTGGTGCTTCGTCGGCATCGTCCTCGCCCTGCGGCTCGGAAATACGCTCGACCGAAACCACCTTCTCGCCTTCGGCGGTGTTGAAGATGGTCACGCCCTTGGTGGCGCGGCTGGCGAAACGGATGCCGTCGACCGGCACGCGGATGACCTGGCCGCCATCCGACACCAGCATGATCTGGTCGTCGTTGCCGACCGGGAAGGTCGCCACCAGCCTGCCGATCTCGGCCGTCTTTGAAACGTCGGTGGCGCGGATGCCCTTGCCGCCGCGGTTGGTCAGGCGGAAGTCGTAGGACGATGAGCGCTTGCCATAGCCATATTCGGTCACCGTCAGCACGAACTGTTCGTGCTGGGTCAGGAACTGGTAGCGATCTTCGGAGATGTCGGCTTCCTCGCCGACCTCTTCGTTGGTCAGAGCGATGTCCTCGTCCTCGCCAGCCGCAATGCCGGCAGCCAGCCTCCGTTCGGCCACCGAACGCTTGAGATAGGCGGCACGCTCGGCCGGGCTCGCCTCGACATGCTCGATGACTGCCATCGAGATGACGCGGTCGCCATCGGCCATGCTGATGCCGCGCACGCCGACCGAATTGCGGCTCTGGAACACGCGCACGTCGTCGACGCGGAAGCGGATGCACTGGCCGGAATCGGCGGTCAGAAGCACGTCGTCATTGTCGGTGCAGGTTTCGACGCCGAGGATCTCGTCGCCTTCCTCCTCCAGCTTCATGGCGATCTTGCCGTTGCGGTTGACCTGGACGAAATCGCTGAGCTTGTTGCGACGCACGGTGCCGCGCGTGGTAGCGAACATCACGTCAAGTTCGCCCCAGCTCGTCTCGTCCTCGGGCAGCGGCATGATGGTGGTGATGCGTTCGCCCTGCTGGAGCGGCAGCATGTTGATCAGCGCCTTGCCGCGCGACTGCGGATTGCCGATCGGCAGCCGCCAGACCTTTTCCTTGTAGACGATGCCACGCGACGAGAAGAACAGCACCGGCGTGTGCGTGTTGACCACGAACAGCCGGGTGACGAAATCCTCGTCCTTGGTCGACATGCCCGAGCGGCCCTTGCCGCCGCGGCGCTGTGCGCGGTAGAGCGACAACGGCACGCGCTTGATGTAGCCGGAATGGCTGACGGTGACGACCATGTCCTCGCGCGGGATCAGGTCCTCGTCTTCCATGTCGGAGCCGGCGTCGGTGATCTCGGTTCGGCGCGGCACGCCGAACTCGTCGCGCACGGCGATCAGCTCGTCCTTGACGATCTGCTGGATGCGCGCCCGCGACGACAGGATGGCGAGATAATCGCTGATCTCGGCGCCGATCTTGTTGAGCTCGTCGGCGATTTCGTCGCGGCCCAGTGCAGTCAGGCGCTGCAGGCGCAGCTCGAGGATGGCGCGGGCCTGTTCTTCCGACAGGTTGTAGGTGCCGTCGTCATTGATGCGGTGGCGCGGGTCATCGATCAGGCGGATCAGCGACTCGACGTCGGATGCCGGCCAGCGCCGGGTCATCAGCTGGTCGCGCGCCGTCTGCGGATCAGGCGCGGTGCGGATCAGCTTGATCACCTCGTCGATATTGGCGACGGCGATCGCCAGGCCGACCAAGATATGCGCGCGGTCGCGCACCTTCTTGAGCAGGAACTTGGTGCGCCGGCTGATCACCTCTTCGCGGAAGGCGACGAAGGCCTTCAGCATGTCGATCAGCGTCAGCACCTCCGGCTTGCCGCCGTTGAGCGCCACCATGTTGGCGCCGAACGAGGTCTGCAGCGGCGTGAAGCGATAGAGCTGGTTGAGGATCACCTCGGCATTGGCATCGCGCTTGAGCTCGATGACGACGCGATAGCCCTGGCGGTCGGACTCGTCGCGGATGTCGGAGATGCCCTCGATGCGCTTGTCGCGCACCAGTTCGGCCATCTTCTCGATCATCGTCGCCTTGTTCACCTGATAGGGAACTTCGGTGATGATGATCGCTTCGCGGTCGCCGCGGCTCTGCTCGATGTTGACCTTGCCGCGCATGACGACGGAGCCGCGCCCGGTCGAATAGGCGTTGTAGATGCCCGAGCGGCCGAGGATCAGGCCGCCGGTCGGGAAATCGGGACCCGGGATGATCTCCATCAGGTCCGGCAGATCGATGCCAGGATTGTCCATCACGGCGATGGCGCCGTTACAGACCTCGGTCAGGTTGTGCGGCGGGATGTTTGTCGCCATGCCGACGGCGATGCCGCCGGCACCGTTGACCAACAGCGCAGGGAAGCGCGCCGGCAGCACGCGCGGCTCCTGGCCCGACGCGTCATAGGTATCCTGGAAATCGACGGTATCCTTGTCGATGTCCTCGAGCAGCTCGTGCGCGACCTTGGTCAGGCGCGCCTCGGTGTAGCGCATCGCCGCGGGCGGATCGCCGTCGATCGAACCGAAGTTGCCCTGCCCGTCGATGAGCGTGACGCTCATCGACCAATCCTGCGCCATGCGCACCAGGGCGTCATAGATCGAGGCGTCGCCGTGCGGGTGATATTTACCCATCACGTCGGCGACCGGACGCGCCGACTTCACGTATTTGCGGTTCCAGTGGTAGCCGCTCTCGTGCGAGGCATAGAGGATGCGCCGGTGCACGGGCTTCATGCCGTCGCGCACGTCGGGCAACGCGCGGCTCACGATCACGCTCATGGCGTAATCGAGGTAGGAGCGCTGCATCTCCTCGATGATGGATATCGGCTCGATGCCGGAGGGACCTTCTGGTCCACGCGGTGATTTCTGGTCGGTCAACTCGGATCACGCATGTTGGGAATCATTTACTCTTTATATAGGAACGGCTCGTGGTTGACCAACTTTGGGCGCGCTTTTCCAACACTGATTTAGCACGTAATATCAAAAGGATAGATCATCCGGCCAAATCCGCGACAGTCTGTCTGCCGCGCCCGGAAGTCAGATGCTCGGGGCATAACGCGCGGCGAGACGCGATTGCTCTGGCGCAGGCGCACGCCGCAGGTTAGCCTGCATTCGCCCCGGGGGGATGCCGATGCCGCATTTCGACAGCATTTTCAACGCCTTCGTCACCCTCCTGGTGACCATCGACCCGCCGGGCCTGGCGCCACTTTTCCTGGCGGTGACGCGCGGCATGAACCGCGACGAGCGGCAGCAGGTGTCGGTGCGTGCCAGCATCATGGGATTCGCCGTGCTCGCCCTGTTCGCCGTTGCGGGTGCTGCCATCCTCACCGTGTTCGGCATCACCCTGCCGGCGTTCCGGGTGGCCGGCGGGTTCCTGTTGTTCTTCATCGCCTTCGAGATGGTGTTCGAGCGCCGGCAGGACCGCAAGGAGAAGATCTCGGACGTGGCGATCACCAAGGACCACATCCACAACATCGCCGCCTTCCCGCTCGCCATCCCGCTGATCGCCGGCCCCGGCGCGATATCCGCCACGGTGCTGCTGTCGGGCTCGTTCGACGGCTGGGCGGGCCAAGTGACGCTGGTCGGCATCATCTTCATCTGCCTGGCCCTGACCTATCTCGTCTTCGTGCTCTCCGAGCGCATCGACCGCTTCCTCGGCCAGACCGGCCGGTCGATCCTGACCCGCTTGCTCGGCGTGATCCTGGCGGCGCTCGCCGTCCAGTTCGTCGCCGACGGGATCAAGGCACTGGTGGCGATGTGAAGCCGCCAGCCTGCGGGCGCTAGGCCAGATTGCGCCAGATCATGTAGCCGGCGACGGCAACGATCATCAGGGCAAACAGCACGTTCAGCGCACCCTTCCTCCGCTGTAGCACTAGAGCCGCGCGCGACCCGCCTAAGCCGCCAAGCAGGCCCCCGGCAATGAAAGCCGACGCAAGCGGCCAGTCGACCATGCCCGAAAACGCGTAGGAGATTGCCGTCGTCAGGCCGAGGGCGGTGACCGCGACGAGGGACGAGCCGATGGCATTGATCATCGGCATACCCGTCGACGCAACCAGGCCAGGGACGATCAGGAAGCCGCCGCCGATGCCGAAGAAGCCCGAGAGCAGGCCGGTACCGCCACCGAAGCCCAAAACCTTCGGTGCATTTTCGCGCGTGCAGACTGCCGCCGGATCGCCCGCAACGCTGCGACGCCGGAACATCAGCGCGCCAACGACAAGCATCAGGCCGGCAAACAGAAGCAGCAGATGGCGGCCATCGATGGCCTTGCCAAGCGACGAACCGAAGAATGCGCCAAGCACGCCGGCCACGCTGTAAACGGCGGCGCAGCGCCAGTTCACCGTGCCGTTGCGGGCGTGGCCGGCCAGGCCCGTCACGGCGTTGGCAGCCACCGAGACGGCGCTGGTGCCGATCGCCATATGCGCATTGGGCACACCAACCAGGTAGACCAGCAGCGGTACCGCCAGGATGGAACCACCCCCGCCGAACAGGCCGAGGCTGAGACCGACGACGCTGCCCGAGAGCACGCCCAAAGCATATTGAATGGGTTCCAGAAACATGGTCCCAGCCCTTTACGACAACGATTTTTTTGCGGAGCCCCGACGGTCAGGCCGTGGGTCAGGCGTCATGCCGAAGCCGGCACGGTACGTCGGCCGACCGTCCGGCGGGCAAGCCACATGCCGAGGAACATCATCGGCAGGAACGCATATGTGCCGGCTGCTCCGAGCGCGGTCGCGGTCAGTGCCGGCCCGGGGCAGAACCCGCCCAGGCCCCAGCCGATACCGAAGATGGCCGGCCCGACCAGGATCCGCCGGTCGATGGCGCGGCTGGCGGGCAGGTGGAACGCGTCAGCCGCCACCGGCTTCGGCCGCCTGAAGACGAGGCGGTAGCCGATGAAGGTGGTGATCACGGCCCCGCCCATCACGAAGGCAAGCGAAGGATCCCAGGTGCCGAACAGATCGAGGAAGTTCAGAACCTTGGCCGGATCGGACATGCCCGACACGACAAGGCCGATGCCGAACAGGAGGCCGAGCGCGAGATTGACTACGAACGACATGCTCAGGCCCCCACCAGGTGCCGGACGACGAAGACGGTGACGAATGCGGTCGCCATGAAGGTCAGCGTCGCCACCAACGAACGCACGGAAAGCCGCGACAGGCCGCAGACGCCGTGGCCGCTGGTGCAGCCGTTGCCGTAGACCGAACCGAAACCGACCAGGAGCCCGGCCACGGCCATCAGGGGCAGGTTGGACGAAACCGTCTGGACCACCTGGCTGCCGGTCACCGCCGCATAGATCAGCGGCGCCCCCACGAGGCCGAGCACAAAGGCCAGCCGCGAAGGCAACGCCTTGTCGCCATAGGGCGGCAACAGGCGGCCGGCGATGCCGCTGATGCCGGCGATGCGCCCCTCCCACGCCATCAGGAGAACGGCCGACAGGCCGATCAGGATGCCACCCACGGTGGCGGCTATCGGAGTGAACTCAGTCATGTCATCGGCTTTCGATTGCGGTGGCTTCCGCGCCCGGATCGCAGAACAGGCGGTAGAGCAAGGTCACGACTGCCCTCACCCGCTCATCGGCGAGCCGGTAGAAGACGGATTTCGATTCCTTGCGACCGATGATCAGCCCGGCGTCGCGCAGTTCGGCGATCTGCTGGGACAGCCCGGGCTGCCTGATGCCGAGGCTGTCTTCGAGCTCGCGCACCGAACGCTCGCCATCGGCGAGGGAGCAGGCGATCATCAGCCGGTTCGGGTTGGCGAGCTTCTTCAGGAACTCCGAAGCCTCTCCTGCCCGCTCGAGCAGATCCGATACCGGCACTGTCGGTTCCTGTTGCATGGTCCTAACCCCAGTTGGCGCCCTCGAGAGCATCGAGCGGGAATTTCAGGTAGCGCTTGCCGTTGGCTTCCGGTTCGGGCAGGCGTCCGCCGTTGATGTTGATCTGCAGGGCGTGGAGAATGAGCTTCGGCATCGGCAGGGTGCTGTCGCGCGCCTCGCGGACGGCTACGAAATCCGCTTCCGACGCGCATTTGGAGACGTGCGTGTTGCGCGCTTTCTGCTCGGCGACCGTGCTTTCCCATCTCGGCTCGCGCCCGCCGGGCTGATAGTCGTGGCCGGTGAACAGCCGGGTATCGCCGGGCAATTCCAGGATCTGCTGGATGGACTGCCAGAGCCGCCTGGCGCTGCCGCCCGGAAAGTCGGCGCGCGCCGTTCCGCTGTCCGGCATGAACATCGTGTCGTGCACGAAGGCCGCGTCGCCGACGAGATAGGTGATCGAGGCGAGCGTGTGTCCCGGCGAAAACAGCACCCTTGCCGGAATTTCTCCGATCGAGAACGCTTCGCCTTCGGCAAACAGCTTGTCCCACTGCGAACCGTCGTCGGCCAGGTCCGGCCAGTTGTAGATGCCCTTCCAGAGCTTCTGGACGTCGACGACGCGCTCGCCGATCGCCGTCGGCGCGCCCGTCCTGGACTTCAGATAGCGGGCGGACGAAAAGTGGTCGGCGTGGGGATGGGTATCGAGTATCCACTCAACCGTCAGGCCACGCTCTTCGACGAAATCGAGGATGCGGTCGGCATTGGTGGTCGCCGTCGAGCCCGACTTCTCGTCGAAATCGAGCACCGGATCGATGATCGCGCATTTCCCGGTGGCCGGATCGGCAACGACATATTGCACCGAGAAGGTGCGCGGATCGAAGAAGGCGGTAACCTCGGGTTTCATGGACATATTCAGCCCCATCCCTTTGTCTTGAACTCGAAAATCGTCAGGAATTGTCGCGCAGCCAGTCCTTGGCGCCGGCCAGGTTGATGCCCAGCCGCGAACCCAACCCATCGAGGTCGCCCGTATCGAGGCGGCCATCGAGCACCTCGCCGATCGCCCAGAGCGACAGCGAGCGCGTCGCGGACTTGCAGTGAGCCAGAACCGGACCGCCTGCATCGGCGACGGCAGCCTGGAAGGCACGCACGGCTTCCAGCGAGTAGCGTCCCGGCGCCACCGGGATGTTGACGAACTCCATGCCCAGCTGCCCGGCCCGGTCCGCCGCCTCGGACATGGTTGCCTGACCCGGCTCCTCATTGGCCGGGCGGTTATTGATGATCTTGCGAATGCCAGCCCCGCCGGCTGCCACCAAATCCGCATCGGACGGCTGTCCCGAGATCCAGAGCTTGTCGGTCACCTGCTTCATCATACATCCTCTTGAAGTCGTCGACGGCGTTATCGCGTCGACGATGAGATATATATGATTGCATTTTTTTGCAATAATTTTTTCGCAACTAAACGTGAAGTGCCGAAAAAGCATCGACCGGCGTGCGAGCCTAGTCCTTGCGATCGGCTCGCAGCTTCGCCCAGTAGTCGAGCCGCTTCTTGACGTCCCGTTCGAAGCCGCGCTCGTTGGGCACGTAGAATTCCCGGCGATTGGGTCCGGCGAACTCATCGGGCATGAATTCCTGGCCCGAGAAGGCGTCCGGATAGTCGTGATCGTAGCGGTAGCCCTCGTGGTAGCCGAGGTCCTTCATCAGCTTGGTCGGCGCGTTCAGGATGTGCTTCGGCGGCGCCGGCGATCCCGTCTGCTGGGCCAGCGCAATGGCCTGGTTGAAGCCCATGTAGGACGCGTTCGATTTCGGGGCGGTCGCCACATAGGTGATCGCCTGGGCCATGAACAGCCGCCCTTCGGGCCAGCCGACGCGTTCGAACGCGGTCCAGGCAGCGACGACCTGCTGCAGCGCCTGGGGATCGGCCATGCCGACGTCCTCGGAGGCTGCGCAGGCAAGGCGACGGAAGATGGTGCCGGGATCCTCGCCGCCGACCACCATGCGCGCTGCCCAGTAGAGGGCGGCCTGCACGTCGCTGCCGCGCAGGCTTTTATGGAAGCAGCTCAGCAGGTTGTAGTGCTCTTCCTGGCCCTTGTCGTAGACGGGCGCACGCTTCTGCACCGCTTCGGCCAGTCCGCCGACGTCGAGTATGCTGCCCGCCGGCAGCGCGAACAGTTCCTCGCACAGCCCGATGAGATAGCGCCCGTCGCCGTCGGCCATGGTGAGCAGGGCGTCACGGGCAGTGTCGTCGAGCGGCAGCTTCTTGCCGGTGTGCGCCTCGGCCCTCGCGGCAAGGATCGCCAGATCCTCCTTCTCGAAGCGGCGGAGCGTGTAGACCTTGGCGCGCGACAGAAGTGCCGCAACCAGGCTGAAGCTCGGGTTTTCCGTGGTCGCCCCGATCAGCACGATGGTGCCATCCTCGACATGCGGCAGCAGCGCATCCTGGGTGGTGCGATTGAAGCGATGCAGTTCGTCCACGAACACGACCGTCTGCCGCCCTGCCCCGCCGCGGAGCTGGCGGGCGGCCTCGACCACCTTGCGCAGGTCGGCGACGCCGGAAAGCACGGCCGAAAGCTGCACGAAGTCGAGGCCGACTTCCTTGGCGACCAGCCGCGCGATCGTCGTCTTGCCGACGCCAGGCGGTCCCCAGAGGATGAAGGACGAAACCTTGCGCGACTTCACCATGCGCCCGATGGGCCCGTCGGCGCCGAGCAGATGGTCCTGCCCGATGACCTCGGAAAGGCGCTGCGGGCGAAGCGTCTCCGCCAGCGGTCGCGGCGCAGCGTCGTCGAAGAGGGAACTCACTGTGCCGCCCTCCCGATCTCGTGGCTATGGCCTGCCCAGATGACGGTGCCTGACATGATTCCGGATCATAGCACCGTCAGTAGCGCAGCATCTGCCGCATGACGCGGCCATCGCGCTCGACGGTGAACCGCCACCAGCGCGAATCCTCCTCGGAGAGCTGCTTCAGCTGCTGTGCGGTGGCGATCTCTTCGCCGTTGAGCTCGCGGACGATGTCGCCTCGCCTGAAGCCGAAGCCGGCGGCGGGCGAGCCGCCGTCGACATCGACGATCACCACGCCCTTGGTTCCACTGGAGACGCGCAGCCGCTGCGCCAGGCGCGGCGAAAGCTCCGCCACCTTGGCGCCTGCGAAGGGGCTGCGCCCGCGCAGCAGGACCTCGTTGGCGCTGGTGCCCTCGGGAGCGCGCTCGAGCGCGACCTCGACCGCCTTCTCCTCGCCCTTGCTCAACACCTGCAGCGTCGCCTTGCCGCCGATCGGCTGCGTGGCCATGCGGTAGTCGAGCGCTTCCATGTGCTCCACGGCCTTGCCGTTGAAGGCCAGCACCACGTCACCGGGCTTGAGCCCGGCGCGCGCCGCCGGTCCGTTGTCGTCGACGGACGAGATCAGGGCCCCCGTGGGATGATCCATGCCAAGCGATTCGGCGATCTGCGGCGTCACGGGTTCGAAGGTCGCTCCAACGAAGGGTCGCTCGAAGAACTGCGCGCCGCTCTTCGCGGCGTCGGTGAAGGCCCGCACCATGTTGGACGGAATTGCAAAGCCGATGCCGATCGAACCGCCGCCGCGGCTGAAGATGGCGGTGTTGATGCCGACGAGCTGGCCGCCCATGTTGATGAGCGCGCCGCCCGAATTGCCGGGATTGATGGCGGCATCGGTCTGGATGAAGAAGCTGGAATCGGCGACGCCGATATGGGTGCGTGCCAGCGCCGAGACGATGCCGCTGGTGGTCGTCTGCCCGACGCCGAACGGATTGCCGATGGCAAGCACCAGGTCGCCGACCTGCAGCGCATCCGAATCGCCGATCGGCACGGTCGGGAACGGCTTGTCCGAATCGATCTTCAGCACCGCGAGGTCGAGCGTCTCGTCCTTGAGCAGGATCTTGCTCGTGAACTCGCGGCCGTCCGAGAGCGCCACCTTCACCTGGTCGGCGTCCTGCACCACGTGGTTGTTGGTGACGACGATGCCGCTCGCATCGACCATGACGCCCGAACCGAGCGACGAGCGCTGGCGCGGCGCGGCGCGGCCGAAGAACTGTTCGAAGAACGGGTCGCCTTCGAAAGGCGAGCGCACCTTGGCCTGCTGCGAGGCGTAGACGTTGACCACGGCCGCGGCGGTGTCCTTGACCAGCGGCGCGAAGGACAGCTGCATCTCCTCGCGGCCGAACGGCACCCGGCGGTCCGGCCCCGGCGTGGCGGAGCCGTCGCCCTTGCCGCCGCTCAGCAGATCGGTCAGCACATCCGAGAGGCCCGGGTCCTCAGCCGGCTTGGCGGCCTCCTGGGCCGTGGCTGCCCCCGCGACCGCCATCCAGCCGCACAGCAGGAGCAGGGAAAGTCGTTTCGCGCGCATCGCGAATCCTCCAAAGCTTGTTGCCGCCATTGTTCCGACGATTGTGCAAAATGAAAGGCTGCAGAGGCCGCGAAGTCGCGATTTTCCGCGCACTTGGCAAATCTTGCGGAAGGACTGCTGAAGCCATCGCCATCGGCCCAAAACAAAAGGGGCCGCAAGGGCCCCTTCGGTCAGTTCGCGTCAGGCAGATGCCCGATCAAGCGGCTTCGGCTTCGTTCGCAGCTTCAGCCTCGAGGCGAACGCGGTCGCCGGCGCCCTTGGCCGAGGTGTCGCGATCGACGAACTCGATGACCGCGAGCGGCGCGTTGTCGCCATGGCGGAAGCCCGCCTTCATGATGCGCAGGTAGCCGCCGTGACGCTGGGCGTAGCGCGGAGCGATCGTGTCGAACAGGCGCTTGACGACGTGCTCGTTGCCGATCTGGGCGATGACCTGACGGCGAGCGTGCAGGTCGCCACGCTTGCCGAGGGTGATCAGCTTCTCGACGATCGGACGCAGGTCCTTCGCCTTCGGCAGGGTGGTGACGATCTGCTCATGCTCGAGCAGCGAAACGGCGAGGTTCGCAAACATCGCCTTGCGGTGGCTTGCACTGCGGCTGAACCGGCGGCCGGCAAATCCATGGCGCATGGTTCTTCTCCTTTGGGTCTGGTTCTAGAGGCCTGGGCCTCAGTATTGATCTTCGTAACGCTTGGCGAGGTCTTCGATGTTTTCCGGCGGCCAGTCCGGCACTTCCATGCCGAGGTGCAGCCCCATCGCGGCCAGGACTTCCTTGATCTCGTTGAGCGACTTGCGGCCGAAGTTCGGCGTACGCAGCATCTCGGCTTCCGTCTTCTGGATCAGGTCGCCGATGTAGACGATGTTGTCGTTCTTGAGGCAGTTGGCCGAACGGACCGAAAGCTCGAGCTCGTCGACCTTCTTGAGCAGCGCCGGGTTGAAGGCGAGCTCGGTGACGGCCTCAGCCGCGGTTTCCTTCTGCGGCTCCTCGAAGTTGACGAACAGCGCGAGCTGGTCCTGGAGGATGCGCGCGGCAAAGGCCACCGCGTCTTCGCCCGTGATCGAACCGTCGGTCTCGATGGTCATCGTCAGCTTGTCGTAGTCGAGAACCTGGCCCTCGCGGGTGTTTTCGACCTTGTACGAAACCTTCTTGACCGGCGAGTACAGGTTGTCGACCGGGATGAGGCCGATCGGGGCGTCTTCGGCGCGGTTGCGCTCGGCGGGCACGTAGCCCTTGCCGGTGTCGACCGTGAACTCCATGCGGATCTCGGCGCCCTCGTCGAGGGTGCAGATGACGTGATCCGGGTTCAGGATCTCGACGTCGCCGACGGTCTGGATGTCGCCGGCGAGCACGGCACCGGGGCCCTGCTTGCGAACGACCATGCGCTTCGGACCATCGCCTTCCATGCGGATGGCGATTTCCTTGATGTTGAGCACGATGTCGGTGACGTCCTCACGCACGCCGCCGATCGAGGAGAACTCGTGCAGCACGCCGTCGATCTGGACGGCGGTGACGGCAGCGCCGCGCAGCGACGACAGCAGCACGCGACGCAGCGCGTTGCCCAGCGTCAGGCCGAAACCACGTTCCAGCGGTTCGGCCACCAGCGTGGTCAGGGTCTTGTTCTTTGACGAGAACTCGATCTTGTTCGGCTTGATCAGTTCCTGCCAGTTTTTCTGGATCATATTCGCTTCCTTCCGATACCCCGCCACCATCCAATCGTGGCGAGCGAACTGGAAGCCGCAGACGAGCGCCTGGGCGCCGTGCGGCGGTGAAATGTGCTTAGACGCGACGCTTCTTGCGCGGGCGGCAGCCATTGTGCGGGATCGGCGTCACGTCGCGGATCGACGTGATGGTGAAACCCGCAGCCTGGAGCGCGCGCAGCGCCGACTCACGACCGGAACCGGGTCCGCACACCTCGACCTCGAGGGTGCGCATGCCGTGCTCCTGAGCCTTCTTGGCAGCATCTTCGGCAGCCATCTGGGCTGCGAACGGGGTCGACTTGCGCGAACCCTTGAAGCCCTGGGCACCGGCCGACGACCAGGCAATCGCGTTGCCCTGCGCGTCGGAGATGGTGATCATTGTGTTGTTGAAGGTCGAATTGACGTGGGCAACGCCCGACGAGATGTTCTTGCGTTCGCGACGACGAACGCGACCGGCTTCCTTGGCCATGGTAGTCCTTTCAGTTGATCTCTTCACCGCCGTAACGCCAGCGGCTACACCAGCCTGCATTTAAGGTGCCAGGCCAAACACCCGCCCAAAAGGCGAAACCGGCGGGCCGAAACCCGCCGGGAAAACCTTACTTCTTCTTGCCGGCAATCGCCTTGGCCGGCCCCTTGCGGGTGCGGGCGTTGGTGTGCGTGCGCTGACCGCGCACCGGCAGCGAACGACGGTGACGCAGGCCGCGGTAGCAGCCGAGGTCCATCAGACGCTTGATGTTGATCGAAACTTCGCGGCGCAGATCGCCTTCGACCTGATAGTCGCGGTCGATCGTCTCGCGGATCGCCAGAACTTCGGCGTCGGTCAGCTGGTTGACGCGACGCTCGGCCGGGATACCCACCTTCTCGATGATCTCCTGGGCGAACTTCTTGCCAATGCCGTGGATGTACTGAAGCGCGATCACGACGCGCTTGTTGGTCGGAATATTGACGCCGGCTATACGAGCCATCTTTTCACTCCATTTGGGCCGGACAGCGCCGGCGCTTCAAGTTGTCCCGCGTCCGGTGGAGGCCGGCCCTTGCGGGTTTTCCGTATCAATGCGTATGCATGCCCTCACGGGCAAGCAAAATCATGCCTGAATGGAAGACGGGCCGCCATACTCCGGATCGGCCCGTCCGTCAAGACCCCAGGCGCTAATTGCGCAGCGTATCCGCCAGGACCGCGTCGATCTGAGCGGTCACGTTGTCGATCTCGGCCATGCCGTCGACCTGCTTCAGCAGGTCGTTGGCATAGTAGTAGCCGATCAGCGGCGCGGTCTTCTTGTAGTACTCGCGCAGGCGTTCGTCGAACACTTCCGGATTGTCATCCTTGCGCGGCGGAAGGCCGGCGGCCTTCGCCTCCTCGGCACGCTTGACGATTCGGCCGACCAGCGCCTTGTCGTCGACGACGAGCTCGACGACCACGTCCAGCGGCATGCCACGCTCGGCGAGCATGTCGGCGACGGCATCGGCCTGGGCCAGCGTGCGCGGATAGCCGTCGAGGATGAAACCGCGGGCGCAATCATCCTGGTCGATGCGCTCGGCGACGATCGCGTTGACGATCTCGTCGGACACCAGACCGCCGGCATCCATCACCGCCTTGGCGCGCAGTCCAACTTCCGTCTTGGCTCCGACGGCTGCACGCAGCATGTCACCGGTTGAAAGCTGAGGTATGCCGTGCTTTTCGACCAGCCTCTGTGCTTGCGTCCCCTTGCCCGCCCCCGGCGGTCCAAGCAATATCAGCCTCATCTTCCCCTCTTACCTCCGCGGAGCTTCGACTTCTTGATCAGACCCTCATACTGATGGGCGATCAGGTGACCCTGAATCTGCGCCACCGTGTCGAGAGTTACATTGACGACGATGAGAAGCGAAGTACCACCAAGGTAGAAGGGCACGCCCGTCCACGAAATCAGGAACTCCGGGATCAAGCAGATGACCACGAGGTAAGCGGTGCCGATGACGGTGATGCGTGTCAGCACATAGTCGATGTATTCGGCAGTGCGTTCACCCGGACGGTATCCGGGGATGAAACCGGAATGCTTCTTCAGCTGGTCGGCCGTGTCCTTCGGATTGAACACGATCGCCGTGTAGAAGAAGGAGAAGAAGATGATCATGCCGGCATAGAGCGCCATGTAGAGCGGCTGGCCGTGGCCAAGGGCGGCCATGATCGCGCTCGCCCAGCCGGGCAGCGTCGTCGTGTTCGCGAAGCCGGCGAAGGTCGCGGGCAGCAAGAGCAGCGACGAGGCGAAGATCGGCGGAATCACGCCGGAGGTGTTCAGCTTCAGCGGCAGGTGCGAAGTATCGCCCTGGAACATGCGGTTGCCGATCTGACGCTTCGGATACTGGATCAGCAGGCGGCGCTGGGCGCGCTCGAAGAAGACGATCACGGCGATCAGGACGATCGCAAGCACGATGATCGCCAGGATCAGGCCCGTGGACAGGGCGCCGGTGCGGCCGAGTTCCAGAGTGCCGCTGATCGCGTTCGGCAGGCCGGCGACGATGCCGGCGAAGATGATGAGCGAAATGCCGTTGCCGATGCCGCGGGCGGTGATCTGCTCGCCGAGCCACATCAGGAACATGGTGCCGCCGACGAGCGTGATGACCGTCGAGGCGCGGAAGAACATGCCGGGATCGGCGACGATGCCGTTGCCGCTCTCGAGCCCGACGGAAATGCCGTAGGCCTGGACGAGTGCGAGAAGGACCGTGCCGTAGCGGGTGTACTGATTGATGATCTTGCGGCCCGCCTCGCCTTCCTTCTTCAGCGCTTCAAGCGACGGGATGACCGACGTCATGAGCTGCATGATGATGGAGGCGGAGATGTAGGGCATGATGCCCAGGGCAAAGATCGCCATGCGCTGCACGGCACCGCCGGCGAACATGTTGAAGATGCCGAGGACGCCGCGGCTCTGCTGGGTGAAAGCCTGGGCGAAGGCGTCGGGATTGATTCCCGGGAGCGGAATGTAGGTGCCGAGGCGATAGACGAGCAGCGCGCCGAGCGTAAACCAGATGCGCTTCTTGAGATCTTCGGCCTTGGCGAAGGCTGCGAAATTCAGATTGGATGCAAGTTGTTCTGCAGCCGATGCCATAGAGGACACTCCCTTGGTCACGCCGCATGCCGCAAGCCGGCGCGGCGTGAGTCACCGAAGCCACGAAATAGGCTCCGGACGGTAAACATGCAAGCGGCGGTATCTCTACCGCCGCCAGCTCGCAAACCTTTTACTCGGCAGCTGCCGTTTCCGGTAGCTTCACCGATCCTCCGGCCTTCTCGATCTTCTCGATCGCCGGCTTGGAGGCGCCGGCCACGTCGAAGGCCACCTTGGCCTTCAGCTCGCCGTCGCCGAGGATCCGGACGCCGTCCTTGACGCGGCGGATCACGCCGGCCTTGACGAGTGCCTCGCCATTCACGGTTTCCTTCGCGTCGAGCTTCTTGGCATCGATCGCGGCCTGGATGCGGGCCAGCGACACGGTGACGAAGCTCTTGGCGAAGATGTTGTTGAAGCCGCGCTTGGGCAAACGGCGATAGAGCGGCATCTGGCCACCCTCGAAGCCGTTGATCGCCACGCCCGAACGGGACTTCTGGCCCTTGACGCCGCGGCCGCCGGTCTTGCCGGAGCCCGAGCCGATGCCACGGCCCAGGCGCTTCTTCGAATGGGTCGCGCCGGAGTTGTCACGCAGATCGTTGAGTTTCATATCCTGTCTCCTGCGCTCGGCTTAGGCCTCGTCCACGACGCGGACGAGGTGCTGCACAGCAGCGATCATGCCGCGAACCGAAGGAGTGTCCTCCAGGGTGCGCTTGCGATGCATCTTGTTGAGGCCGAGGCCGACCAGCGTGGCACGCTGCTCCTTCGGCCGGCGGATCGGGCTGCCGATCTGCTCGACGGTGATGGTCTTGGTTGCTTTCTTGGCCATGGTCTAGATCCCCTGGTCCCAGCGACTATTCTTCCGCCGCGACCGCGGAACCGCGGCGGGCCTGAAGCGTCGAGTACTTGATGCCGCGCTGCGCAGCCACATCCTTCGGATGCATCTGGCTCTTCAGCGCATCGAAGGTCGCACGAACCATGTTGTACGGGTTCGACGAACCCATCGACTTGGCGACGACGTCGTGCATGCCGAGCGTCTCGAAGACGGCGCGCATCGGGCCGCCGGCGATGATACCGGTACCCTGCTTGGCCGAACGCAGCAGAACGCGGCCTGCGCCCCAACGGCCTTCGACGTCATGGTGCAGCGTGCGGCCCGAGCGGAGCGGCACGAAGATCATGTCGCGCTTGGCCGACTCGGTGGCCTTGCGGATGGCTTCCGGCACTTCGCGCGCCTTGCCATGACCGAAGCCGACGCGGCCCTTCTGGTCGCCGACGACGACGAGCGCTGCGAAGCCGAAACGCCGGCCGCCCTTGACGACCTTGGCGACGCGGTTGATGTGAACGAGCTTGTCGACGAATTCGCTGTCGCGCTCTTCACGGTCACGGCTGCGCTCGCGATCGCGGCCGCCGTCCCTACGTTCTTGTGCCATATTCCTGTCCTTGTTCTTTTCCGGAAGCACGGGGTTAAAACGACAAATCCGGCGTCTATAGCGTCGCCGGATTTATTGCAACTGGGCAGATATGCGGCGCAGCGTCACGCGCTGCGCCGAATGGCTGCGTCAGAAGTTCAGGCCGCCCTCGCGGGCCGCTTCGGCCAGCGCCTTGACGCGGCCGTGATAGATGTAGGCGCCGCGATCGAAGACCACGTCCTTGACACCGGCCTGGGCCGCACGCTCTGCGATCAGCTTGCCGACGGCGGTTGCAGCGGCGATATCGGCGCCGGTCTTCAGCGAGCCCTTGAGATCCTTCTCGAGGGTCGATGCAGCGACGACGGTGTGACCGCGCGAATCGTCGATGATCTGCACGTAGATGTTCTTCGAGGTGCGATGCACCGACAGACGCGGACGGCCGTTCGAGACCGCCTTGATCTGGCGACGGACGCGCGCCGAGCGGCGCAGGGTGGTTTCCTTGGAAGCCATAGTTCTTTCCTTGCCTGAAAGTCCGGGGTGGCCATGTGCGGTAGGCCCGAAGGCCTCCCGCGACCACGCACCGCGGCGTTACTTCTTCTTGCCTTCTTTGCGGACGATCTTCTCGCCTGCATAGCGAACACCCTTGCCCTTGTAGGGCTCGGGGCCGCGGTATTCGCGGATCTCGGCAGCGACCTGGCCGACCTGCTGCTTGTCGATGCCGTTGACCACGATTTCGGTCGGCTTCGGCACCGTGATGGTGATGCCTTCCGGCGTCTGGTAGACGACGTCGTGGCTGAAGCCAAGGGCCAGCTGCAGGTTCTTGCCCTGGAGCGCCGCACGATAACCGACACCGGTGATCTCGAGCTTCTTTTCGAAGCCGTCCTTAACACCGGTCAGGATGTTGACGATCTGGGTGCGCGACATGCCCCACTTGGAGCGCGCGTCCTTCGACTGGTCGCGCGGCTGGACGGAAATCTCGCCGTCCTCCATCTTGACCAGCACTTCGTCGTTGACCACGAACTTCAGCTCGCCCTTCGGGCCCTTCGCCGTCACGGTCTGGCCGTTGACGGAAGCGGTTACGCCCTGCGGAAGCTGAACGGGTTTCTTGCCAATACGAGACATAGTCCTCGTGCCTTTCTTTTTTCAGCCTACGCAGATCAGAAGATCTGGCAGAGGATTTCCCCGCCGACGTTCTGTTCGCGCGCCTCGTGGTCGGCCATCACGCCCTTCGGGGTCGAAAGGATCGAGATGCCCAGGCCATTGGCGACCGGCGGAATCGACTTGGACGAGACGTAGACGCGGCGGCCCGGCTTGGAGACGCGCGAAATCTCGCGGATCACCGGCTGGCCGTCGAAGTACTTCAGCTCGATTTCGATCTCGGACTTGCCGTTGCCGAAGTCGGTCTGGCTGTAGTCGCGGATGTAGCCTTCCGCCTTCAGCACGTCGAGAACGCGGGCGCGCAGCCTGGACGCAGGCGTCGACACGGTCGACTTCTTGCGGCCATAGGCGTTGCGGATGCGGGTCAGCATATCGCCGAGAGGATCACTCAAAGACATATCAAATGCTCCTTACCAGCTCGACTTGACCAGGCCCGGGATCTTGCCCGTCGAGCCAAGGTCGCGCAGCGCGACGCGCGACATCTTCAGCTTGCGATAGTAGGCGCGCGGACGGCCGGTGACTTCGCAGCGGTTGCGGATACGGATCTTGGCCGAGTTGCGCGGCAGCGCCGACAGCTTGAGCTGCGCGCGGAAGCGTTCCTCGATCGGCTTCGACTGATCCATGACGATTTCCTTGAGGGCCTTACGCTTGGCAGCGTACTGGTCCACAAGCTTGCGGCGCCGGTTGTTCTTTTCGACTGAGCTGGTCTTTGCCATTTCAGATTTTTCCTTTGCTCGCTGCCGTTACTGCCGGAAGGGGAAGTTGAAAGCCTTGAGCAGAGCCCGGGCTTCGTCATCCGTCTTGGCGGTCGTGCAAACGATGATGTCCATACCCCAGATCTGGTCGACCTTGTCGTAGTTGATCTCGGGGAACACGATGTGCTCCTTGATGCCCATGGCGTAGTTGCCACGGCCGTCAAAGCTCTTCGGGTTCAGGCCGCGGAAGTCGCGAACGCGCGGCAGCGCGATGTTCACGAGACGGTCCAGGAACTCGTACATGCGCTCCTGGCGGAGCGTCACCTTGGCGCCGATCGGCATGTTCTCGCGCACCTTGAAGCCGGCGATCGACTTGCGGGCGCGGGTCACGACCGGCTTCTGGCCGGCGATCATGGCGAGGTCCTCGGCGGCGACGGACGGCTTCTTCGAATCCGCCGTGGCTTCGCCGACACCCATGTTCAGCACGATCTTGTCGATGCGCGGAATCTGCATCTCGTTCTCGTACTTGAACTGCTCCTGCAGCGCCTTGCGGATGGTCTCCTTGTAGACCTTCTTCAGGCGGGGCTCGTTGGTTGCCTTAGCCATTGATGACTTCTCCCGAACGCTTGGCGACACGCACCTTCTTGCCGTCCTTCTGGATCTGGAAACCGACGCGGGTCGGCTTGCCGTCCTTGGGGTCAGCGAGCGCGATGTTCGACAGGTTGATCGGCGCTTCCTTGGTGATGATCCCGCCCTCTTGGGACTGGGACTGCTTCTGGTGGCGGCGGATCATGTTCACGCCGCGGACGAGCGCGGTGTCTTCCTTCGGCTGGACTGCCAGCACCTCGCCGGTGCGGCCCTTATCCTTGCCGGTCAGAACGACAACCTTGTCGCCTTTACGGATCTTCTGCATTTTACCGGCTCCTTACAGCACTTCGGGCGCGAGCGAGATGATCTTCATGTGGTTCTTGGCGCGAAGCTCGCGCGGAACCGGCCCGAAGATACGCGTGCCGATCGGTTCTTTCTTGTTGTCGACGAGAACGGCCGCGTTCTTGTCGAAACGGATCACGCTGCCGTCCGGACGACGGATGTCCTTGGCCGTGCGAACCACGACCGCCTTCATCACGTCACCCTTCTTAACGCGGCCGCGCGGAATGGCTTCCTTGATCGACACCACGATGATGTCGCCGACGGAGGCGTACTTCCGCTTCGAGCCGCCCAGCACCTTGATGCACATGACACGACGCGCGCCGGAATTATCCGCGACGTCGAGGTTTGTTTGCATCTGAATCATGACTGGCCGCCTTCTTCTTCTCTAACGGGATGGGCTACCGCCCTCCCCGGCTTGTCCAAAATTCGTTCGTTATTACGCCTGGTCCGAAGACACGACGACCCAGCGCTTGTCCTTGGAGATCGGCTTCGACTCCTGGATGAACACGGTGTCGCCGACCTTGTGGGCGTTGTTCTCGTCGTGCGCCTTGTAGTTCTTCGACATACGCACGGTCTTCTTCATCACCGGGTGCGTGAAGCGACGCTCGACCTTGACGACCACCGTCTTCTCGTTCTTGTCGCTGACGACCGTACCCTGCAGGATGCGCTTTGGCATGGTTTTCGTCCTTAAGCCTTCTTGCCGGCCGACTTTTCGGCGGCGATCGTCTTGATGCGCGCGATGTCCTTGCGGACCTGCTTCACGCGCGCCGTCTTTTCCAGCTGACCGGTCGCCTTCTGGAAGCGCAGGTTGAACTGCTCCTTCTTGAGGGAGGCGAGCTCGTCGGAGAGCTGGTCCTGGGTCTTCGTCCTGATGTCCGAGGCTTTCATGATCAGCCCTTCCTTATTCTGCGATGCGCTGAACGAAGCGCGTCCTGACCGAGAGCTTGGCGGCGCCGAGGCGCAGGGCCTCGCGAGCCACTTCCTCGGAAACGCCGTCGATCTCGAACATCACGCGGCCCGGCTTGATACGGCAGGCCCAGTAGTCGACCGCGCCCTTACCCTTACCCATGCGGACTTCGGTCGGCTTCGAGGTGACGGGCAGGTCCGGGAAAATACGGATCCAGACGCGACCCTGACGCTTCATTTCGCGGGTGATCGCGCGGCGGGCCGCCTCGATCTCACGCGCGGTGACGCGGTTCGGCTCAAGCGCCTTCAGTCCGAAGCCGCCGAAATCCAGGTTGGTGCCACCCTTCGCGGTACCGTGGATGCGGCCCTTGAACTGCTTACGGAACTTTGTGCGCTTTGGCTGCAGCATCGTTCTAACTCCAAATTCCTATGCGTATCAGGCGTTTTCGCGACGGCGACGCTCGGGACGCTCGCCAGCGTGCGAATGATCGCCTTCGGTTGCGCGACGCTCGGAAGCCATCGGGTCGTGCTCGAGGATCTCGCCCTTGAACACCCACACCTTGACGCCGCAGATGCCATAGGCGGTCTGGGCTTCGGCCGTGCCGTAGTCGACGTCGGCGCGCAGCGTGTGCAGCGGCACGCGGCCTTCGCGGTACCACTCCATGCGAGCGATTTCAGCGCCGCCGAGACGGCCCGAGCAGTTGATACGGATGCCCTCGGCGCCGAGACGCATGGCCGACTGCACGGCGCGCTTCATGGCGCGACGGAAGGCGATGCGGCGCTCGAGCTGCTGGGCGATCGACTGCGCGACCAGCGTCGCGTCGGTCTCCGGCTTGCGCACCTCGACGATGTTGAGGTGCGTCTCCGAGCGGGTCATCTCGGTCAGCTTCTTGCGAAGCTTCTCGATGTCGGCGCCCTTCTTGCCGATGATCAGGCCCGGACGGGCGGCGTGGATGGTCACGCGGCACTTCTTGTGCGGCCGCTCGATGACGATCTTGGAGATCGCAGCCTGCTTCAGCTCGGCCTCAAGATACTTGCGGATCTTGATGTCCTCGTGCAGCAGCTGGCCGTATTCGCCGGTGTTGGCGTACCAGCGCGAGTCCCACGTGCGGTTGATGCCGAGGCGGAGACCAATCGGATTGATTTTCTGGCCCATTATGCGGCCTCCCCTTTTTCTTCGACTTCACGAACGACGATCGTGAGGTGCGAGAACGGCTTCTCGATGCGGCTGGCGCGACCACGGCCACGAGCGTGGAAACGCTTCATGACGATCGACTTGCCGACATAGGCTTCCGCCACGACCAGTGCGTCGACGTCCAGGTCGTGATTGTTCTCGGCGTTGGCGATAGCCGATTCGAGGGTCTTCTTGACCGTACCGGCGATGCGCTTGCGCGAAAATTCCAGATCGGACAGCGCGGTGCCAACCTTCTTGCCGCGGATCAGCGCGGCAACCAGGTTGAGCTTCTGCGGGCTGACGCGGATCGTGCGGAGGACTGCACGTGCCTCGTTGTCAGCAAGCCTGCGCGGAGCTTTGGCCTTGCCCATGTTACTTCCTCTTCGCCTTCTTGTCCGCGCCGTGACCGTAGTAGGTCCTGGTGGGAGCGAACTCACCGAACTTGTGGCCGACCATGTCCTCGTTCACGGAGACCGGGACGTGCTTCTGGCCGTTGTAGACACCGAAGGTGAGACCGACGAACTGCGGCAGGATGGTGGAGCGACGGCTCCACATCTTGATCACCTCATTACGGCCGCCTTCACGCACCTTGTCTGCCTTCTTGAGCAGATAGCCGTCGATGAATGGGCCTTTCCAGACTGAACGAGTCACTGGGCTTACCTCTTATTAGCTCTTGCGCAGATGACGCGAGCGAACGATGAACTTGTCGGTCGCCTTGTTGGACCGCGTCTTCTTGCCCTTGGTGGGCTTGCCCCACGGGGTCACCGGATGGCGACCACCGGAAGTACGGCCTTCACCACCGCCGTGCGGATGGTCGACCGGGTTCATGGTGACGCCGCGATTGTGCGGACGCTTGCCACGCCAGACGGTACGACCAGCCTTGCCGTCGTTGATGTTGCCGTGGTCCGGGTTGGACACGGCACCAACGGTGGCCATGCAAGAGCCGTGAACGACGCGCTGCTCACCCGAGTTGAGGCGAAGGATCGCCATGCCCTGGTCGCGGCCGACGAGCTGGGCGTATGCACCGGCCGAACGGGCGACCTGGCCGCCCTTACCCGGCTTCAGCTCGATGTTGTGGACGATCGTGCCCACCGGCATCGAACCGAGCGGCATCGCGTTGCCCGGCTTCACGTCGACCTGCTCGCCGGCGATGATCTTGTCGCCAGCCTGCAGGCGCTGCGGAGCGATGATGTAGCTCAGCTCACCGTCGTCGTACTTGATCAGCGCGATGAAGGCGGTGCGGTTCGGGTCGTATTCGAGACGCTCGACCGTGCCGACCACGTCGAACTTGCGACGCTTGAAGTCGATGATGCGGTACGAACGCTTGTGACCACCGCCGATGAAGCGGGCGGTGATGCGACCGTAGTTGTTGCGGCCGCCCGACTTGGTCAGGCCCTCGGTCAGGCCCTTGACGGGCTTGCCCTTGTAGAGGCCCGAGCGGTCGACGATGACCAGCTGGCGGGTGCTCGGCGTTACTGGCTTGAATTTCTTAAGTGCCATTGTCCTGTCCTCGCGACCTTGCTCAGAGACCCGTCGCGACGTCGATCGACTGGCCGTCGGCCAGCGTCACTACCGCCTTCTTGACGTCGCTCTGGCGGCCGATCGTGCCGCGGAAGCGCTTCACCTTGCCCTTGCGGACCAGGGTGTTCACGGAAGTCACCTTCACGCCGAACAGCGCTTCGACGGCAGCCTTGATCTCAGGCTTGCTCGCCTTCTTGGCGACGTTGAAGACGACCTGGTTGTGCTCGGAAGCCATGGTCGACTTTTCGGTGATCGCGGGGCTCACGATCACGTCGTAGTGGCGGAGATCCGTCATTTGAAGCGCTCCTCGAGAGCCTCGACGGCGGCCTTCGAAAGGACCAGCGTGCCGCGGCGCAGAATGTCGTAGACGTTGATGCCCTGGATCGGCAGGACATCGATGTTCGGGATGTTCGTCGCCGCGCGCTTGAAGTTCTGGTCAAGCTCGGCGCCGCCGATCACCAGGGCGTTGCTCAGGCCGAGCGCCGCGAAATTCGCGACCAGGGCCTTCGTCTTCGCCTCGTCGAGCTTCAGCTCGTCGACGATGATCAGGTTCGACGCCTTGGCCTTGGCCGAGAGCGCGTGCTTGATGCCGAGAGCGCGGACCTTCTTGGGAAGATCGTGCTCGTGGCTGCGGACGACCGGGCCGTGGGCCTTGCCGCCGCCGCGGAACTGCGGAGCGCGAGCCGAGGAGTGACGGGCGCGGCCCGTACCCTTCTGCTTGTACATCTTGGCGCCGGTGCGTGCGATGTCCGCACGGCCCTTGGCCTGATGGGTGCCCTGCTGCTTCTTGGCGAGCTGCCAGCGCACGACGCGCTGCAGGATGTCTTCGCGCGGATCAAGGCCGAAGATCTCGTCGGAGAGCTTCACCTTGCCGGCATCCTTGCCTGCGAGGGTGGTAATCTTGAGGTCCATTATTCCGCTCCCTCGTTGGCCGGAGCCTGTTTGTTGGCAGCGCGGATCGCGGCCGGCTTCGGCGCGTTCTCCGGCAGCGCCACCTTGGCGGCGTCGCGCACCAGGATCCATGCGCCCTTCGTGCCCGGAACCGCGCCGCGGATCAGGATCAGGCCGCGATCGAGGTCGGTCGAGACGACTTCGACGTTCTGGGTGGTGACGCGAACGTCGCCCATGTGGCCGGCCATCTTCTTGCCCTTGAACACCTTGCCCGGGTCCTGGCGCTGACCGGTCGAACCGTGAACGCGGTGCGACAGCGAGTTACCGTGGGTCGCGCGGCCACCACCGAAATTGTGGCGCTTGATGACACCCTGGAAGCCCTTACCGGTCGAAGTGCCGGTGACGTCGACCTTCTGGCCGGCGACGAAGTGATCGACGGTGATCTCGGCGCCAACGTCGAGCATGTTGTCGGCGGACACGCGGAACTCCGCGACCTTCGACTTGGGCTCGACCGAGGCAGCGGCAAAATGACCGCGCATGGCCTTCGACGTATTCTTCACCTTGGCGAGGCCGACGCCGAGCTGGACGGCGGTGTAGCCGTTCTTCTCCTGCGTGCGCTGCGCCACGACCTGGCAGTTCTCCATGCGGAGAACGGTGACGGGAACGTGCTCGCCGGCGTCGTTGTAGACGCGCGTCATTCCCACCTTCTGTGCAATAACACCTGAACGCATCGGTTCGTTTTCCTTCAGAGGAGCCGTCCGGTTTGACCCTTCCGGCTCATGTTAGCTCTCAGAGCTTGATTTCGACGTCGACACCGGCGGCGAGGTCGAGCTTCATCAGAGCGTCGACGGTCTGCGGGGTCGGATCGACGATGTCGAGAAGACGCTTGTGGGTGCGCATCTCGAACTGCTCGCGGCTCTTCTTGTCGACGTGCGGCGAGCGGTTCACCGTGAACTTCTCAATCCGCGTCGGCAGCGGAATGGGGCCGCGAACGTTGGCGCCGGTGCGCTTTGCGGTCGACACGATTTCGCGCGTCGAGGCGTCGAGCACTCGGTGATCAAACGCTTTCAGGCGGATGCGGATATTCTGTCCGTTCATCAGTCAATTCCTTGTTCTGGCGCGGCGCGGGCGTATTCCCGCCCGCGACAGATCGATTAATCCAACTTACTCGACGATCGAGGCGACGATGCCGGCGCCGACGGTGCGGCCGCCTTCACGGATGGCGAAGCGGAGCTTCTCTTCCATGGCGATCGGCACGATCAGTTCGACGTCGACCGTGATGTTGTCGCCCGGCATCACCATCTCGGTGCCTTCCGGCAGCGTCACGATGCCGGTCACGTCCGTCGTGCGGAAGTAGAACTGCGGACGGTAGTTGGTGAAGAACGGCGTGTGACGGCCACCCTCTTCCTTGGTCAGGATGTAGGCCTCGGCCTTGAACTTCTTGTGCGGCTTGACGGTGCCCGGCTTGGCCAGGACCTGGCCGCGCTCGACGCCCTCACGGTCGACGCCGCGCAGCAGCGCGCCGATGTTGTCGCCGGCCTGGCCCTGGTCGAGCAGCTTGCGGAACATCTCGACGCCCGTGCAGGTCGTCTTCGCCGTCGGACGGATGCCGACGATCTCGAGTTCCTCGCCGACCTTGACGATGCCGCGCTCGACGCGGCCGGTCACGACCGTGCCGCGGCCCGAGATCGAGAACACGTCCTCGATCGGCATCAGGAACGGCTTGTCGATCGGACGCTCAGGCGTCGGGATGTAGGCGTCGACGGCGGCCATCAGCTCGCGCACCGCGTCTTCGCCGATCTTCTTGTCCGAGTCGTTGAGCGCGGCGACGGCCGAACCCTTGATCATCGGAATGTCGTCGCCGGGGAACTCGTACTTCGACAAAAGCTCGCGAACCTCGAGCTCGACCAGCTCCAGAAGCTCGGCGTCGTCGACCAGGTCGACCTTGTTGAGGAACACCACCAGAGCCGGAACGCCGACCTGACGGGCGAGCAGGATGTGCTCGCGGGTCTGCGGCATCGGGCCGTCGGCGGCCGAAACCACCAGGATCGCGCCGTCCATCTGGGCGGCACCGGTGATCATGTTCTTGACGTAGTCGGCGTGGCCGGGGCAGTCGACGTGCGCATAGTGGCGGGCCGCCGTCTCGTATTCGACGTGCGCCGTCGAGATCGTGATGCCGCGCGCCTTCTCTTCAGGGGCCGCGTCGATCTGGTCGTAGGCCTTGAACTCGCCGAAATACTTCGTGATCGCCGCCGTCAGCGACGTCTTGCCATGGTCGACGTGACCAATCGTGCCAATGTTCACATGAGGCTTCGTACGCTCGAATTTACCTTTTGCCATGTGAGGTCTCCATTCCTGCTAGCCCGATAAGGGCGTTGAATTAACGAACCGCTGCAATTCCTTGGAATTACGCGTATTTCTTTTGAACTTCCTGAGCGACCGCGGTCGGCACCGGCTCATAGTGGTCGAACTGCATCGTGTACTGCGCACGGCCCTGCGACATCGAGCGCAGGCTGTCCACGTACTTGAACATGTTCGCCAGCGGAACCATGGCGTTGACGACGACGGCGATACCGCGGGTCTCCTGACCCTGGATCTGGCCGCGGCGGCTGTTGAGGTCGCCGATGACGTTGCCGACGTAGTCTTCCGGCGTCACGACTTCGACCTTCATGACCGGCTCGAGCAGCTGGACGCCCAGCTTCGGAGCGGCCTCGCGCAGAGCTGCACGGGAAGCGATTTCGAAGGCGAGAACCGACGAGTCGACGTCGTGGTAGGCACCGTCGATGAGCGTCGCCTTGACGCCGATCATCGGGAAGCCAGCGAACGGGCCCGACGACAGAACGCTGCGGATGCCCTTCTCGACGCCCGGGATGTATTCCTTCGGAACCGAACCGCCGATGACCTTGGACTCGAATGCGAAGTCCTCGCTCTCGGTGTTGGGTTCGAACACCAGCTTGACGCGGGCGAACTGACCGGTACCACCCGTCTGCTTCTTGTGGGTGTAGTCCTGCTCGAACGAACGCGTGATCGTTTCGCGGTAGGCGACCTGCGGGGCGCCGACGTTGGCTTCGACCTTGAACTCACGCTTCATGCGGTCGACGATGATGTCGAGGTGAAGCTCGCCCATGCCGGCGATGATGGTCTGGCCCGACTCTTCGTCCGACTTGACGCGGAAGGACGGATCCTCGGCGGCGAGACGGTTGAGCGCGAGGCCCATCTTCTCCTGGTCGCCCTTGGTCTTCGGCTCGATGGCGATCTGGATGACCGGCTCCGGGAACTCCATGCGCTCGAGGATGACCGGGTTCAGCGGGTCGCAGAGCGTATCGCCGGTGGTGGTCTCCTTGAGGCCGGCCAGAGCGACGATGTCGCCGGCGAAAGCCTCTTCGATGTCGGCGCGGGAGTTGGAGTGCATCTGCAGCATGCGGCCGAGACGCTCCTTCTTGCCCTTGACGGTGTTTTCGAGCGAAGCACCCTTGGTCACCTTGCCGGAATAGATGCGGCAGAAGGTGAGCGAGCCGACGAACGGATCGTTCATGATCTTGAAGGCGAGCATCGACAGCGGCTCGTCGTCCGACGAATGACGCTCGATCTCGGCTTCGTTCTTCGGGTCGATGCCCTTGATGGCGGGCACGTCGACCGGCGACGGCAGGAACTCGACGACGCCGTCGAGCAGCGGCTGGACGCCCTTGTTCTTGAAGGCCGAGCCACAGAACATCGGGAAGAACTTGACCGCGATGGTGCCCTTGCGGATCAGCGCGCGCAGTTCGTCGTTCGACGGCATCTTGCCTTCGAGGTAGTTCTCGAGAGCCTGCTCGTCCATCTCGACGGCGGTCTCGATCATCTTCTCACGGAACTCCTCGGCCTTGGCCTGCAGATCCGCCGGGATCTCGACGACGTCCCAGGCAGCGCCGAGCGATTCGTCGCGCCACACCAGGGCCTTCATCTCGATCAGGTCGACGACGCCCTTGAACTCGGACTCGGCGCCGATCGGCAGCTGAACGGCAACGGCCGTGGCGCCCAGGCGGGTCTTGATCATCTCGTAGGAGCGGTAGAAGTCCGCGCCGATCTTGTCCATCTTGTTGCAGAAGATCATGCGCGGGACGTTGTACTTGTCCGCCTGGCGCCACACGGTCTCGGTCTGCGGCTCGACACCGGCGTTGGCGTCGAGCAGCGCGATGGCGCCGTCGAGCACGCGCAGCGAACGCTCGACTTCGATGGTGAAGTCGACGTGGCCGGGGGTGTCGATGATGTTGAAGCGGCGCTGCTTGCCGTCACGGCCCTTCCAGAAGGTCGTGGTGGCAGCCGACGTGATGGTGATGCCGCGCTCCTGCTCCTGCTCCATCCAGTCCATGGTGGCAGCGCCGTCATGGACTTCGCCGATCTTGTGCGACTTGCCCGTGTAATACAGGATGCGCTCGGTCGTCGTGGTCTTACCGGCGTCGATGTGCGCCATGATACCGAAATTGCGGTAGTCTTCGATCTTATATTCGCGGGCCATGGGAGGTGCCTCTCAGTCGTTCGTTCGCGCCGTTACCAGCGGTAGTGCGCGAAGGCGCGGTTGGCTTCCGCCATCTTGTGGGTGTCTTCACGCTTCTTCACGGCGGTGCCGCGGTTGTTGGCCGCGTCAAGGAGCTCGCCGGAGAGGCGGTCGACCATGGTGGTCTCGTTGCGGTTGCGAGCGGCGGTGATCAGCCAGCGAATGGCGAGGGCCTGACGGCGCTCGGGGCGCACATCGACCGGAACCTGGTAGGTTGCACCGCCGACGCGACGCGAGCGCACTTCCACGTGCGGCGCGACGTTGTCGAGCGCCTGATGGAAGACGGCAACCGGCTCCTGCTTGGTCTTGGACTGCACCTGGTCGAGCGCACCATAGACGATCGTCTCGGCGACCGACTTCTTGCCGTCATACATGACGGCGTTCATGAACTTGGTGATGACCAGATCGCCGAACTTGGGATCCGGGTTGATTTCGCGCTTATCTGCACTGTGACGACGGGACATAGCTCTTGTCTCTCAAACTTTGACTGGCGCTCTATTACGCGGAGAACCTCGCGCAGCACCCAAACTGCAGAACCCGAATTACTTCGGACGCTTCGCACCATACTTCGAACGGCGCTGCTTGCGATTCTTCACGCCCTGGGTGTCGAGCACGCCGCGGATGATGTGATAGCGCACACCCGGAAGGTCCTTCACGCGGCCGCCGCGGATCATGACCACGGAGTGCTCCTGGAGGTTATGACCTTCGCCAGGGATGTAGCCGATCACTTCAAAGCCGTTGGTCAGGCGAATCTTCGCGACCTTGCGCAGAGCGGAGTTCGGCTTCTTCGGCGTCGTCGTGTAGACGCGCGTGCAAACGCCACGCTTCTGCGGGTTGGCCTGCATGGCCGGAACCTTATTACGCTTCACCGGCGCAATGCGCGGCTTGCGGATCAGCTGGTTGACGGTAGGCATTAAACCCTCTTGTCTCTCAAATTCCGTGTCTCAAGCCCGTTCGGGGCGGCTGCTAGCGACATTTCTGGGCATTTCCATACGCAAATTCGGGCCGTAAACCGCAAAGCGCGGTCCTGCCCGAACAAACCGCAGAGGAAGCGAGACCGCTTCATGCACGACAGAAATGTCATTTCGCTCGTAAAACGAACCCTGTTTGAGGAAAACTCCAAGGCGCGTCGCCTCGGAAAAGCCAACCTCACATCGGCTCAGACGTCGCGGCTTCTACTCGCATGACCGCCTAGCGTCAACCCCGAAGCGCCAAAATCCTTAAGGAATAAGGGCTCTGCCGGGCCGCAGGCGGCCCAGCGCAACTTTATTGCGCTGCAACAAGGGTTAATGCTTCGTTTGTAACGCGCTTTGGCCTGTCTTGCACCCGACCTTCGTGCGAAAGTCGGGGAAACAGGGGCGAATCCCCTCGCCTGCCTACCTGGACCAAGGAATCAGCCATGAACGACAACGAAGAACGCCCGGTAACGATCATCACGGGGCGGGTCTGGCGGCGCAAGGGTGGCCAGCCCGAAGGCGTGCACATCATGCTGGTCGCCCCCGACGACGATTCTGCCGTGCGCTCCGCGCTCGAGGCGCTCGCCAAGGAAGGCTATGCCGAAGCCGAACTCGACCAGATCGGCGACATGCAGGGCGAGCCCGACGACGAGCCACACATCTCGGCCTATCAGGGGGCCCTCGAGGGCGAAGTGTCGATCGTCACGTTCAACGAACCGCTGTAACAACCGGAACGAGGGCCGCCTGCCCGCTTGCAGCGGCCCCTCACCTTCGCGGCCCTGACCTCCCTCAGTCAGTGGCGCCGTCCAACTGGAAGACAACGAACTGGGTGAACTGCACCGGGTTGAAGTTGTTGTCGGACGCAATGACAAAGGTCTTCCGGCCGCCCACTTCCGGTCCCCAGCTGATCGCTTCGACGTTGTCGACGTCCAGCCCGAAGTCGCCCTCGCCCAGCTTGAGAAAATGATCCTTGGACAGCGGTGTCGCCGTGGCGCCGGCAAGTGAGGCCGTACCCTTCACATCCGGGGCTCCGATCAGCGATGTGGTGAAGAGATTGATCTCGTTGCCGATACCGAGCGCGAAGGAGCGTTCGACCGTCAGCAGGTCGCCGTCGCCCTTGGCGACGAATTCGGACAAGCCGTTGTCGTTCCAGAATGGATCCTGGGTCGCCTTGGCGAATATCGGGCCGGTGTCGTAGGCATATTCGGCGGTGACTTCGCCGCTGGCGATGTCGAAGGCGAGTATCCGGGCGCGGCTGCCTGCCTCGAGCGTAGCCTTGTCGCCATCCTGGGCCAGCGCATTTTCGGTACCGACCAGCAGCGTCTTGCCGTCAGCCGAGATGCTCATGGCCTCGAACGCCAGGTTGTTGCGCACGCCGCGGGTCTTGTCGGGATTCGGCAGATAAGCCTCGGGGAGCGAGAATTCGCGCACGAGCGTGCCGTCAACTCGACGCCGCCAATCTTCAGGCCGGTGGGCAGGACGATTTGGCCGAGCAGCGTGGCCTTGCCGAGCGTCTCGGCCGCCGACTGAGAAACCGGCGCAAGGATGGCCAGGGCCGCAACGGCGGAAGCAAGCAGGATCTTCATGGGCGTCACCTCAGGTTCGAACTGGGACGCTGATAGCCTGCGCAGTTGACAGCCGCATGAAGCCGGCAGGGTACAATAGAAAAAGGGGCCACGAGGGCCCCTTTCAGTTTCGCGATCGCGACGCCCGTTACTGGGCGGCGTTGACCATGTCGGTCAGGATCGGCTCAGCCACTTCCGCGCCCGAGAGCTTACGGCGCTCGTCGAGGATCAGCTCGTCGCGCGAGGTGGCGATGCGCCGGATCTGGCTCATCATGCCGCCCGTGCCGGCCGGGATCAGGCGACCGACGATGACGTTTTCCTTGAGACCCTGCAGCATGTCGGTCTTGCCGGCGACGGCAGCCTCGGTCAGCACCCTGGTCGTTTCCTGGAAGGAAGCGGCCGAGATGAAGGACGGCGTCTGCAGCGATGCCTTGGTGATACCGAGCAGAACCGGCTGACCTTCGGCGGGCTTCTTGCCTTCCTCGATCAGGCGATCATTGATCTCGTCGAACTCGATGACGTCGACGTGATCGCCCGGGATGTAGACCGAGTCGCCCTGAGCGGTGATCTCGATCTTCTGCAGCATCTGACGGACGATGACCTCGATGTGCTTGTCGTTGATCGACACGCCCTGCAGTCGGTAGACCTCCTGGATTTCGTTGACGAGGTAGGAAGCAAGCGCTTCCACGCCCTTGATCGCCAGGATGTCGTGCGGCGCCGGGTTGCCGTCGAGGATGTAGTCGCCCTTCTCGATCGCGTCGCCGTCCTGGAGATGGAACGGCTTGCCCTTCGGGATCAGGTATTCGACCGGCTCAAGCGTCGAGTCATGCGGCTCGATGATGATGCGACGCTTGTTCTTGTAGTCGCGGCCGAAGCGGACCGTACCGTCGATCTCGGCGATGATGGCGTGATCCTTCGGACGACGGGCCTCGAAGAGTTCGGCAACGCGCGGCAGACCGCCGGTGATGTCCTTCGTCTTCGCGCTTTCCATCGGGATACGCGCCAGCACGTCGCCGGGCTTCACATGTGCGCCCGGCTCGACCGAGAGGATGGCCTCGACCGAGAGCAGGAAGCGGGCGTCGCCGCCCTTCGACAGCTTGCCGACCTTGCCCTTGGCGTCCTGAACCACGATCGCCGGCTTGAGGTCGGAACCGCGTGGCGTGGACCGCCAGTCGATGACCTCGCGCTTGGTGATGCCGGTCGACTCGTCGGCCGTTTCCTGGACGGAGATGCCGTCGACCAGGTCCTCGAACGCCGCGCGACCCTCGATTTCGGTGAGGATCGGACGGGTGTAGGGGTCCCACTCGGCGATACGCTGGCCGCGCTTCACCTTGTCGCCGTCGTCCACGAAGATACGCGAACCATAGGTGACGCGGTGCGTGGCGCGCTCCTTGCCGGTCTCGTCGAGGATCAGGATCGCCATGTTGCGGCCCATGACCACGAGGTTGCCGTCGGAGTTGCGGACCACGTTGCGGTTGCGGACCTGCACGGTGCCTTCATACGAGGCTTCGAGGAACGACGAGTCCACCACCTGCGCGGTACCGCCCATGTGGAAGGTACGCATGGTGAGCTGCGTGCCCGGCTCGCCGATCGACTGCGCGGCGATGACGCCGACGGCCTCGCCCTGGTTGACCGGAGTACCGCGCGCCAGGTCGCGACCGTAGCAGACCGCGCAGACGCCGACCTTGACTTCGCAGGTGAGCGCCGAGCGGATGCGGACGGACTGAACGCCGGCCTTCTCGATGACCTCGATGTCGCGCTCGTCCATCAGCTTGCCGCCCTGCACCAGCAGGTCGCCGGTCACCGGGTGGTTGATGTCCTCGAGCGCCGTGCGGCCGAGGATACGCTGGCCGAGCGAGGCGACGATCTGGCCCGCATCGACGATCGGCTGCATGGTGAGGCCTTTGTCGGTGCCGCAGTCGACGGAGTTGACGATGCAGTCCTGCGCCACGTCGACGAGACGACGGGTCAGGTAGCCCGAGTTCGCCGTCTTGAGCGCGGTGTCGGCCAGACCCTTGCGGGCGCCGTGGGTCGAGTTGAAGTACTCGAGAACGGTGAGGCCTTCCTTGAAGTTCGAGATGATCGGCGTCTCGATGATTTCGCCCGACGGCTTGGCCATGAGGCCGCGCATGCCGGCGAGCTGGCGCATCTGGGTGGGCGAACCGCGGGCACCCGAGTGCGACATCATGTAGATCGAGTTCATCGGCTTCTGGCGGCCGTTGTCCTCGAACTCCACCGCCTTGATGCGCGCCATCATCTCGTCGGCGACCTTTTCCGAGCACTTGGCCCAGGCGTCGACGACCTTGTTGTACTTCTCGCCCTGGGTGATCAGGCCGTCGTTGTACTGCTGCTCGTATTCCTTCGCGAGCGCCTCGGTCTGCTCGACCAGGCCCTGCTTGGTGTCCGGAATGACCATGTCGTCCTTGCCGAACGAAATGCCGGCGCGGCAGGCATGCGCAAAGCCGAGCGCCATGATGCGATCGCAGAAGATGACCGTCTCCTTCTGGCCGCAGTGGCGGTAGACGGTGTCGATCATCTTGGAGATGTTCTTCTTGGTCATCTCCTGGTTTGCGGTCTCGAACGGCACGTTGACGTTCTTCGGCAGCAGTTCGCCGAGGATCATGCGGCCAGGCGTCGTGTCGTAGATCTTCGACACTTCCTTGCCTTCCGCGTCGACCGTCTTGAAGCGGCCCTTGATCTTGGCGTGCAGCGTCACGGCCTTGGTCTCGAGCGCGTGCTGCAGCTCGCCCATGTCGGCGAACACCATGCCCTCGCCCGGCTCGTTCTGGTTGACGATCGAGAGATAGTAGAGACCGAGAACCATGTCCTGCGACGGCACGATGATCGGCGCGCCGGAGGCCGGGTGCAGGATGTTGTTGGTCGACATCATCAGCACGCGGGCTTCGAGCTGCGCTTCGAGCGACAGCGGCACGTGGACCGCCATCTGGTCACCGTCGAAGTCGGCGTTGAAGGCCGTGCAGACGAGCGGGTGCAGCTGGATGGCCTTGCCTTCGATCAGCGTGGGCTCGAAGGCCTGGATGCCCAGGCGGTGCAGCGTCGGCGCGCGGTTCAACAGCACCGGATGCTCGCGGATGACCTCGTCGAGGATATCCCAGACTTCCGGCTTCTCCTTCTCGACCAGCTTCTTGGCCTGCTTCACCGTCGAGGAGTAACCCTTGGCGTCGAGGCGGGCATAGATGAACGGCTTGAACAGCTCGAGCGCCATCTTCTTCGGCAGGCCGCACTGGTGCAGCTTCAGCTCCGGACCGGTCACGATGACCGAACGGCCGGAATAGTCGACGCGCTTGCCGAGCAGGTTCTGACGGAAGCGACCCTGCTTGCCCTTGAGCATGTCGGACAGCGACTTCAGCGGACGCTTGTTGGCACCGGTGATGACGCGGCCGCGTCGGCCGTTGTCGAACAGAGCGTCGACGGCCTCCTGCAGCATGCGCTTCTCGTTGCGGATGATGATCCCCGGCGCGCGGAGCTCGATCAGGCGCTTCAGACGGTTGTTGCGGTTGATGACGCGACGATAGAGGTCGTTCAGGTCGGAGGTCGCGAAGCGGCCGCCGTCGAGCGGGACCAGCGGGCGCAGATCCGGCGGGATCACCGGCACGACCTTCATGATCATCCACTCGGGACGGTTGCCCGATTCCATGAAGTTCTCGACCACCTTGAGGCGCTTGAGATACTTCTTCTGCTTGAGTTCCGACGTCGTCGAGGCCAGTTCGGTGCGCAGGTCGCCGGCGATCTTCTCGAGATCCATCGAGGCAAGCAGGTCATGGATGGCCTCGGCGCCGATCATGGCGGTGAACGAGTCCTCGCCATACTCGTCGACGGCGAGCATGTACTCCTCCTCGCTGAGGAGCTGGTGCTCCTTCAGCGCGGTGAGGCCCGGCTCGGTGACGATGTAGTTCTCGAAGTAGAGAACGCGCTCGATGTCCTTGAGGGTCATGTCGAGCAGCGTGCCGATGCGGCTCGGCAGCGACTTCAGGAACCAGATGTGGGCGACGGGCGCGGCCAGTTCGATATGGCCCATGCGCTCGCGGCGGACGCGCGACAGCGTGACTTCGACGCCGCACTTCTCGCAGATGACGCCCTTGTACTTCATGCGCTTGTACTTGCCGCACAAGCACTCGTAGTCCTTGATCGGGCCGAAGATGCGGGCGCAGAACAGGCCGTCGCGCTCCGGCTTGAAGGTACGATAGTTGATCGTCTCCGGCTTCTTGATCTCGCCGAACGACCAGGACAGAATCTTCTCGGGGCTGGCGAGCGAAATCCGGATGGAATCGAACACCTGCGCAGGCGCCTGCGGGTTGAAGAGATTCATGACCTCTTGGTTCATGCCGTTCTCCTTTTCGGGGCCCTCGAAAGCCCCTTTGCATCGGGTGCGGGCCAATGTGCCCGCCATACGTGTCGGCCAGCGGCCGAAGAATCCTCATCGCCAAGCATGATCGGACCGAAGCTCTCTTCGGGATCATGTCCTGCGGCGCCGCCGCGGGCAAAACCCGCGGCGCGCCTCTAGTGCTTACTCGGCCGCGTCGGGCAGCCGGTGCTGAGTCTCGTCGACCTTGGTGTTCTCCAATTCGACATTGAGGCCCAGCGAGCGCATTTCCTTGACGAGAACGTTGAAGCTCTCGGGGATGCCGGCCTCGAAGGTGTCGTCGCCACGGACGATCGCCTCGTAGACCTTGGTGCGGCCGGCGACGTCGTCCGACTTCACCGTCAGCATCTCCTGCAGCGTGTAGGCCGCGCCGTAGGCTTCGAGCGCCCAGACCTCCATTTCGCCGAAGCGCTGACCGCCGAACTGCGCCTTGCCGCCCAGCGGCTGCTGGGTGACGAGCGAGTACGGGCCGATCGAACGGGCGTGGATCTTGTCGTCGACCAGGTGGTGAAGCTTGAGCATGTAGATGTAGCCCATGGTCACCTTGCGGTCGAACGGCTCGCCCGTACGTCCGTCGTACAGCTGCGACTGGCCCGAGGTGTGCAGGCCCGCCTGGGTCAGCATCTCGTTGATGTTGGCCTCGTGCGCACCGTCGAACACCGGGGTCGCGATGGAGACGCCGCGCTTCATCTGATCGCCGAGGCGAACGATGGACTCGTCGTCGTAGTCGCGGACCGGCTCGTTGCGGTCGTTGTCGGGGATGATGCTCTCGATCGTCTGGCGCAGCGGCTTGATGTCGCCGCTCTGCTTGTACGCCTCGATGAGCTCACCGATCTTCCTGCCCATGCCGGCGCAAGCCCAGCCAAGATGGGTTTCGAGGATCTGACCGACGTTCATGCGCGAAGGCACGCCCAGCGGGTTGAGCACGATGTCGGCATGCGTGCCGTCTTCGAGGAACGGCATGTCCTCGACCGGAACGATGCGCGACACGACACCCTTGTTGCCGTGACGGCCGGCCATCTTGTCGCCGGGCTGCATCTTGCGCTTCACCGCGACGAAGACCTTGACCATCTTCATGACGCCGGGCGGCATCTCGTCGCCGCGCTGCACCTTCTCGACCTTGTCCATGAAGCGCTGCTCGAGCTGCTTCTTGGAGTCGTCGTACTGGCCGCGCAGAGCTTCAAGCTCGCCCTGCATCTTCTCGTCTTCGACGGCGAACTGCCACCACTGCGAACGCGGATAGTCGTCCAGCGTCTCCTTGGCGAGCGTCGAGCCCTTCTTGAAGCCCTTCGGTCCGGCAATCGCGTCCTTGCCGATGAGCATGTCGCTCAGGCGGCTGTAGACGTTGCGGTCGAGGATGGCCTGCTCGTCGTCGCGGTCCTTGGCGAGACGCTCGATCTCCTCGCGCTCGATCGCCATGGCGCGCTCATCCTTCTCCACGCCGTGGCGGTTGAAGACGCGCACTTCGACGACGGTGCCGTAGGTTCCGGGCGGCATACGCATGGAGGTGTCACGGACGTCGGACGCCTTTTCGCCGAAGATGGCGCGCAGAAGCTTCTCTTCCGGCGTCATCGGGCTTTCGCCCTTCGGCGTGATCTTGCCGACCAGGATGTCGCCCGGCTGAACTTCGGCGCCGATGTAGACGATACCGGCTTCGTCGAGGTTCTTCAGCGCTTCTTCCGAAACGTTCGGAATGTCGCGCGTGATCTCCTCCGGTCCGAGCTTGGTGTCGCGGGCCATGACCTCGAACTCCTCGATGTGGATCGAGGTGAAGACGTCGTCGGCCACGATGCGCTCGGAGAGCAGGATCGAGTCCTCGTAGTTGTAGCCGTTCCACGGCATGAACGCGACGAGCACGTTGCGGCCGAGGGCCAGATCGCCGAGATCGGTCGACGGACCGTCGGCGATGATGTCGCCCTTGTTGACCCGGTCACCCATGCGCACCAGCGGACGCTGGTTGATGCAGGTGTTCTGGTTCGAGCGCTGGAACTTCATCAGGCGGTAGATGTCGACGCCGGACTTGCCCGCCTCGAGATCTTCCGTGGCGCGGATGACGATACGGGTCGCGTCGACCTGGTCGACGATACCGCCGCGGCGTGCACCGATCGCAGCGCCCGAGTCACGGGCGACGATCGGCTCCATGCCGGTGCCGACGAACGGAGCCTCGGCGCGCACCAGCGGCACGGCCTGACGCTGCATGTTCGAGCCCATCAGAGCGCGGTTGGCGTCGTCGTTTTCCAGGAACGGGATCAGCGCGGCTGCGACCGACACCATCTGCTTCGGCGAAACGTCCATCAGGTCGACGTTTTCGCGCGGCGCCATCATCACTTCGCCAGCGTTACGGCAAATGACGAATTCGTCGACGAAGTGGCCGTTGGCGTCGAGCTCGGCGTTGGCCTGGGCAACGAAGTGCTTGGCTTCTTCCATGGCCGAAAGATAGACGACCTCGTTGGTCAGCTTGCCGTCCACGATCTTGCGATACGGGCTCTCGATGAAGCCGTACTTGTTGACGCGCGCGAAGGTGGCCAGCGAGTTGATCAGGCCGATGTTCGGGCCTTCCGGCGTCTCGATCGGGCAGATACGGCCGTAGTGCGTCGGGTGAACGTCGCGGACCTCGAAGCCGGCGCGCTCGCGCGTCAGACCGCCAGGTCCAAGCGCCGAGAGACGACGCTTGTGGGTGATCTCCGACAGCGGGTTGGTCTGGTCCATGAACTGCGACAGCTGCGAGGAACCGAAAAACTCGCGCACCGCGGCAGCCGCGGGCTTGGCGTTGATCAGATCCTGCGGCATGACCGTATCGATCTCGATCGAGGACATGCGCTCCTTGATCGCGCGCTCCATGCGGAGCAGGCCGACGCGGTACTGATTTTCCATCAGCTCGCCGACCGAACGGACGCGGCGGTTGCCGAGGTTGTCGATGTCGTCGATCTCGCCCTTGCCGTCGCGCAGCTCGACCAGCGTCCTGACCACGGCCAGGATGTCGTCCTTGCGCAGCACGCGCACGGTGTCGGCGGCGTCGAGTTCGAGACGCATGTTCATCTTGACGCGACCGACGGCCGACAGGTCGTAACGCTCGGCGTCGAAGAACAGCGAGTTGAACATCGCTTCGGCGGTTTCGAGCGTGGGCGGCTCGCCCGGGCGCATGACGCGGTAGATGTCGAACAGCGCGTCCTGACGGCTCTCGTTCTTGTCGACCGCCAGCGTGTTGCGGATATAGCCGCCGACGTTGATATGGTCGATGTCGAGGATGTTGATCTCTTCCTCGCCGGCCGAGAGCAGCACCTTCAGCGTCTTCTCGTCGATCTCGTCGCCGGCTTCGAGATAGATCTCGCCGGTGGCGTAGTTGACGATGTCCTCGGCGAGGTAGCTGCCGAAGAGGTCGTCATCGGTCGCCTTGATGGCCTTGAGGCCCTTCTCGGCAAGCTGTTTGGCCTGGCGGGCGGTGATCTTCTTGCCGGCCTCGACGACGATTTCGCCGGTGTCGGCGTCAACCAGGTCGCCAACGGCCTTCAGGCCGCGGAACCGGTCGACCGAGAACGGAATGCGCCAGTGGTCGCCAGACTTCTTGTAAGTGATCTTGTTGTAGAAGGTCGACAGGATCTCTTCGCCGTCCATGCCGAGCGCCATCAGCAGCGACGACACCGGGATCTTGCGGCGGCGGTCGATGCGGGCGTGGACGATGTCCTTCGAATCGAACTCGATGTCGAGCCAGGAGCCGCGATAGGGGATGACGCGGGCCGCAAACAGCAGCTTGCCCGACGAGTGCGACTTGCCCTTGTCGTGATCGAAGAACACGCCCGGCGAACGGTGCATCTGGGAGACGATGACGCGCTCGGTGCCGTTGACGATGAAGGTGCCGTTCGACGTCATGAGCGGCATGTCGCCCATGTAGACGTCCTGCTCCTTGATGTCCTTGATCGACTTCGAACCGGTATCCTCGTCGATATCGAACACGATCAGGCGCAGCGTCACCTTCAGCGGCGCGGCGAAGGTGAGATCGCGCTGACGGCACTCGTCGACGTCGAATTTCGGTGCCTCGAATTCATACTTCACGAACTCCAGCATCGACGCGCCGGAGAAATCGGAAATCGGGAAGACCGACTTGAAAACGGCCTGCAGCCCTTCGTCCGGACGGCCGCCCTTGGGCTCGTCCACCATCAGGAACTGGTCATAGGATGCCTTCTGAACCTCGATCAGGTTCGGCATCTCCGCAACTTCGGGGATCTTTCCGAAGAACTTGCGTACGCGTCTGCGGCCATTGAAAGTCTGGGTCTGGGCCATCGTCGCTCCTTGCTGCCTTCTTGGGGTGAGCTTCGCTACTGCTCACCTTGCATACGAGCCGCCTCGGCGGCCTATCCAAAACGGGCGAAAACCCGTTTCCTGAAAGCCGCAAACCGGCCCTCAGGAAATAGGTTTCCTCTCACCCCCCGAACACGGGAGCCGGTGGGCGGCAACGAGGCCGCCCACCGAAACCGTGCTTACTTGAGCTCGATCTTGGCGCCAGCTGCTTCCAGCTGAGCCTTGAGCTTCTCGGCGTCGGCCTTGGAGACGCCTTCCTTGACGGGCTTCGGAGCGCCTTCGACGAGGTCCTTGGCTTCCTTGAGGCCCAGGCCGGTGATGGCGCGGACTTCCTTGATGACCTCGATCTTCTTGTCGCCGGCAGCAGCCAGGATGACGTCGAATTCGGTCTTCTCTTCAGCCGGAGCAGCAGCAGCCGCACCGCCGGCAGCGGCGGCGACAGCCACCGGAGCAGCAGCGGAAACGCCCCACTTCTCTTCGAGCAGCTTCGACAGCTCAGCCGCCTCGAGGACGGTCAGGGCCGACAGGTCGTCAACGATCTTTGCGAGATCAGCCATTTTACTATTCCTTCAATCAGTTCGAACGTGTGTTGATGACAGCGAGGAACGGCCTCATGCCGCCTCGTCCTTCCGGGCGTAAGCGCCAAAGACGCGGGCAAGCTGACCTGCCGGCGCGTTGACGACCTGGGCGATCCGGGTAGCCGGCGTGGAAATCATTCCAACCAGCTTTGCGCGCAGCTCGTCGAGCGACGGCAGTGTGGCGAGTGCCTTAACACCGTCGGCGTCGAGCGCGGTCGAGCCCATAGCGCCGCCGAGGATGACAAGCTTGTCATTACCCTTGGCGAACTCGGACGCGATCTTGGGCGCAGTGACCGGATCATCCGAATAGGCAACCAGCGTCTGTCCCTTGAACAGATCGATGATGCCTTCGGAACCCGTGCCCTGAAGAGCGATTTTGGCGAGACGGTTCTTCGCGACTTTGACGGTGCCGCCGGCCTGACGCATCTTCCCACGAAGATCGTTCATCTGCGCGACGGTGATACCGGCATAGTGGGCCACGACGACTGAGCCGGCGCCCTTGAAGGCGTCGTTCAGGCCCGTGACGAGCTCGCGTTTTTCCGCTCTATCCACTGCCTATCTCCAGTTTGACCCCTGTTCCATTCCCGGACACAGGGATCGGGTTGCCTTTTGCCGGGCGGGCAATCCAGAAATTCCAGATCACCCGAACGGCGCTCGAGGATCCTGCCCCCTTTCGCCACACCAGACGGGCTTGCGGCCCGGCGCGATGCGCAGACAAAAGGCAAACACGGTTCGAACCTTTCATTGGAGCCGACGGCTCCTTTGTCTGGTCTTCACCCGTCTCATGCAGGCCCACTCGAATTAAGGACCAAGGGTCGCCTGGACCGCCTGCAATCTCGGACAGGATTTCGGAAGCTGTCTCCAACTTCCGATATCCGGGCCCGGAGGCCCGGAATTCTTTTCTGGATCAAGTCTTTGGAGACCGATCCAAATTCAACCTATCAGGACGCGGCGAGCGTCGTGAGGTCGAGCTTGAGGCCCGGGCCCATCGTCGAGGTGACGGACACCTTCTTGACGAACACGCCCTTGGCGCCCGAAGGCTTGGCCTTGTTGACCGCGTCGGTGAAGGCGCGGACGTTCTCTTCCAGAGCCTTGACGTCGAACGAGACCTTGCCGACGCCGGCGTGGATGATACCGGCCTTCTCGACGCGGAACTCGACGGCGCCGCCCTTCGAAGCCTTGACGGCGGCCGCAACGTCGGTGGTCACGGTGCCCACCTTCGGGTTCGGCATCATGCCGCGCGGGCCGAGGACCTTACCGAGACGGCCGACCAGCGGCATCATGTCCGGGGTGGCGATGCAGCGATCGAAGTTGATCTCGCCCTTCTGGACGATCTCGACCAGGTCCTCCGCACCGACGATGTCGGCGCCGGCTGCGCGGGCTTCGTCAGCCTTGGCATCCTTGGCGAACACGGCGACGCGGACGGTACGGCCCGTGCCGTTCGGCAGGTTGACCACGCCGCGGACCATCTGGTCGGCATGGCGCGGGTCGACGCCGAGATTCATGGCGACTTCGACGGTCTCGTCGAACTTGACGGTCGAACGGGCCTTCAGCAGCTCAAGTGCTTCGGACAGGCCGTAAGCCTTGTTCGGGTCGATGCCCTCGCGGGACTTGGCAACACGCTTTGCAATCTTAGCCATGATCTCAGCCCACCACTTCCAGGCCCATCGAACGGGCGGAGCCCTCGACCATCTTGATGGCCGCTTCGACGTCGTTGGCGTTCAGGTCCTTCATCTTGGCCTGAGCGATTTCGCGCACCTTGTCGCGGCTGATCTGGCCAGCCTTGACCTTGCCCGGCTCCTTCGAGCCCGACTTCAGGTTGGCGGCCTTCTTCAGGAAGTAGCTCACCGGCGGCGTCTTCATGACGAAGGTGAACGACTTGTCCTGGTAATAGGTGATCACGACCGGGATCGGCGATCCCTTCTCGAGTTCCTGGGTCTGCGCGTTGAACGCCTTGCAGAATTCCATGATGTTGATGCCGCGCTGACCAAGTGCCGGGCCGATCGGGGGCGACGGCGTCGCCGAACCCGCGGAAACCTGGAGCTTGAGCTGGCCTGCTATCTTCTTAGCCATCTCTTACCTGCCTTTGTTGTGCCGATATGTTTTCGGCGGTTGCAGTTCGGTGGTGCGATGTTGGCGACCGGCTAAGCCGCTTCCTCTCCCACCATGCTTGCGCCAGGCATGTGCCCGGCGCCGCCCGCCGCCTCACGAGGCGACGGACAGTTCGGTCAGCCCTTTTCGACCTGACCGAATTCCAGATCGACGGGCACCGCGCGCCCGAAGATCGAAACTTCCACCTTGAGGCGGGCCCGCTCCTCGTCCACTTCCTGGACGAAGCCGTTGAACGACGCGAACGGACCGTCGGAAACGCGCACCTGCTCGCCGATCTCGAACGTGACCGAGGGCTTCGGGCGCTCGACGCCCTCCTGGACCTGATTGAGGATCCGCTGCGCCTCGCTCTCGGTGATCGGCACCGGCTTGGAATCACCAAGGAAACCAGTGACCTTCGGCGTATTCTTCACGAGCGAGAACACCGCGTCGGTCAGGTTGGCCTTGAGCAGCACGTAGCCCGGGAAGAACTTGCGCTCGGCATCGACCTTGCGGCCGCGACGGACCTCGACGACCTTTTCGGTCGGCACCACGATCTGTTCGATCTGGTCGCTGAGGCCCTTCTGCTTGGCCTTGTGCTCGATGTCCTCGGCCACCTTCTTTTCGAAGTTCGAGTAAGCGTGGACGATATACCAGCGCGCAGTCATCTCAGAAGTTCTCCGTATTCGCGGTCTTAGCGACCCATGCCCAGGATCTGCTCGACGGCAAACGCCATCAGCTGGTCCGCGGCAAAGAAGAAGATCATCGCTACGGCGGCGAAGCCGAGCACCATGACCGTGGAGATCATCGTCTCGCGCCGCGAGGGCCAAGTAACCTTCGCCGTTTCCGACCTCACCTGCTGCAGGAAGGTGAAGGGGTTGGTTTTCGCCATGAGCCGCTCTGCTTTCAACGTCCGTAAACCGGACTTCTGGATGATCCCGTGACCGGGAGATGTAACAGGACCGAGATTTTCACACCGAATCGGCGCAAACATTCCGCCCATGCATTTCGGACGCGTAAAGCCGGATTCCCAGCCCCACGCGCCGCGTGTCTGTTTCGCCTACATAGAGCCGATTCTCGATCCACGCAAGTGGCAGGAACCATCTCTACGATTGAACGCTGCATCGGGACCATCCAGTCGTCCCGTCCCAGCTATAGAAAGTCTCCTATGCCTGAACCAGCGAATTCTGGCAAGACTGGCACGGGCAGCAGGGCTCGAACCTACGACCTGCGGTTTTGGAGACCGCCGCTCTACCAACTGAGCTATGCCCGTGCATTGCGCCACGCATCAATTGCGCAGCACCGGCTTCCTAAGGATTTCCACGGCGTCTGTAAAGAGCGCTTTGCGGCATGTTGTGAACATTCACAGGGCGAGGCTGCGCGGTGGCAGCGTCGCCGGCCCTGCCCCTGCCCGCTCATGTGCCTTGTGTGCCTGCACAAATTTCAATGACAAATCAAATGCCGCGTCCGAGAGGCTTGCGCCGTCTGAAATTTCTCGCAGCAATCGCTGCCGCCATAGCGCAGATGCCGATCTCCAGCGCAAAGGTCCAATGCAGGACGAAACTGAGGATCCAGTGTGGATAGGCGGCCGGGACGGGTACGAGTTCCACCGCCCTCTCGTCGAACGGCATCAGCCAATGCATCGGCGCCGTCACGGAATCGAGAATCATGTGGGACAGAACGGCAAGGAAGAAGACTGTTGCCGCAGCCTTCCAGCGTGGAACCGCCAGCGCAGTCAGCGGCACGACGACCCCGGCGATCATCGCCCAGAACAGCGGCCAGTGTGTCGGATAGGTACGATGGTGGACACCGCCGCCATCGACGAGCCAGAAGACGATGTCGAAGTCGGGCGCCACGCTGCCCACCAGCGCCGATAGCATTGCGCCGCGCGCCTGCGGCACTTTGTTTCGGAAGAACGATCCGATGATGTAGCCCGCCGGCAGATGCGCGATCAGCATGGCGTGCCTCCTCCTGCCCTGCACCCTGCAATTCGATTGCGGCGTGACGACGCCTGAAATTCGACGCGCTTCGGGCATGGACGGCGATGGAGCCTGAAAGTCAGGTCGGCGGGGTGTAGCACAAGTTGGGCGCCGGCTGACCTTTGCATTCCCGGCCCTCGACGACGGCCTCGACCCCGAGTGTCGCGGTGAGAAGATTCATCCTGAACAGTCGCCACTGTCCGCGCTCGTCCAGAAGCTCCCATGGCCCTTCCGAGAGGAACCTCGGATTGACACCCATCTCCTTGAAGTGAGTTTCGATCTGCTCAGCCGTCGGAACCCCCTTCCAGCCGATGGCAGAAAATTGCCCTGCAAGGCGCTGAATGCCACTTGCAAGGAGGATCGTGCACTCCGCCGTGCAGACGGCGCTGCGCGAACTCGCCCCACCCCGGTAGCGGGCGTTTCCGGCGGGCTTGCTCGCGCAGCCTCGTCCATCCGATCCGCAATCGACAACATCCGTCCGACCGACAACGACGACCAAACCGCTCTTGCGTATCGCTCGACCGAGCCGGAGCGCGGCATCCAAATTGCCGCCAGTTGAAGAGACCACCAGCGGCAACTTCCGTCCGCCGAGGCTCTTCAATGTCTCGTCGAGCAGCGCGGGAGTCTTGTCGTCGACCCTACCTTCCGCTGATATCCATTCTGGGCAACGGGCATCGCATCCGGATTTGTCGGCTTGAACGACGATGAAACGCATTGGCTCGGACGTCTGGCCAGTTGCTGGTCGCGGCAAATATGAAACAGCCTCGGCGGCACCGCCTCTGCCCGAAATATCTACGCAGTTGCCCGCCAGCGGGAGCGCATCGCACAGGCCCCCGCGTGCGAGCTCGCCGACGGAAGCATCGCCGGTGACCAGGTTCATGCCAAGCATTTCCGACTGATCAAGCTTTCGCACGTCGGCGGCCGGTGTCCCCTGGGCTGTTGCCAGATAAGACCGGGCAATTCCCATCTCCTTGAGATAGGCCTGCACCTTTCTCTCCGTCGCCTTGGGAAGCTTTGTCGACTGGTAGCTGCCAAGGGTCTTGCGACCAACGATCTTCTTCTCCGTCACACGCTTCTTGCCGCGGACGATCTTGTACTTCTCACGATAGAATATTCGCTCCCTCGTGTACGTGGTCGTAATTTGATGAACGCCAACATAAGCCCAGCCGCTGGCGAAGCGCCGGACCCCGCCCGCGAGAACCAACGGGCAAGCCGAATTGCAATACACATTGTTTGCGATGATGACGCCGAAATAGACCCCAGCCTGTTTCTGCTTTGCAAAGCAATCCCGTTCGCCGGCGGGACAGCCGGTGAGATATGCGGTGCCGACACCGGTATCCAGATTTCGCTCACGGATCATGCGGCCCATAGCAAGAGCTGCGTCGATGTCGCCACCGGGCGAACTGAGCACCACCGGCAGCTTCAACTTTCCAACCTTCTTCAGAAAGCGCTTGAATACCGCCGGCGTACCGGGCTCGATCGCCCCGCTCGCCCATATCCATTGCGGGCAGATAGGCTCGCAACCGGAATTGTTGCTTCGCACGATGGCAAATTGCATCGGCTGATCGATGTCGCCGATCACCGGCTCAGCCTTCTTTGCGGCAGCCGCCATCCCAGTCATGAATTGCACAAGAAGAAGCGTGGCCAGAGCCAGCAGCCGGTGCCGTCCGGTGGACGAGCAAAGTAGCTTTGCCAATTGCATCGCCCCCCAACGATACATGTAAATATAGCCTATATTAGCGACGGCCTGACTTCTGGCAATCTAACCACGCGACTTTTCGACTTGCCTCCCCAAAACAAAAAAGTGCGGGCCGCGCTTGACGCGTGCCGCAGTTCAAATGGCTCGGCCATCGAAGCAGTTCAAATGGCTCGGCCATCGAAGCAGCCGTCGCCGCCTGCCGCGCGCAGCGGCGCGGCTCGCCTGTCAGGCGCCGGCCGGCGGCTCGTAGGGACCTCCCGGCACACCCCAGCCCCATCGCGGCATCGGCTCGTCGAGTTGCGGACTGCACCGGGCTGCGAGTTCAACTTGGCCAGCCGGGTTCCCCATTCGATGTACGCCACGAATGCGGAGCGGAATTCCGGATCGTCCGGCAGCCCCACCTCGTCGGCCGCGTCGAGCAAGAGTGAAATCCAGCGCCGGCGCTGTTCCTCGGTCAGGTGCCTGTCGAGATGATGGCTGATCATGGCAGGATGGCCGCCACGCTTGTCGCTGTAGCTCTTCGGACCGCCGAACACCTCACCGATGAAAGCCGCCACATGCGCCGGGTGCTGCGTGGACATGCCGCGAAAGACCGGCTCGAGCACCGGATCGCTGCGCACTTTGTCGTAAAACACGCCCGTCAGGCGGTTGAGCGCATCGGCCCCACCCGCCCATTCATACAAGCTCGGAACGTCTCTGCTCATCCGCCGCCTCCACCGATGTTCGAACCAATGGGATATGGGGGGCGTCGGTCCTGGGCACAAACAAAAAGGGCGGCCCGAAGGCCGCCCTTGATGCGCTACACGTAGCGTCGATTACTCGACGATCGAGGCGACGATGCCGGCGCCGACGGTGCGGCCGCCTTCACGGATGGCGAAGCGGAGCTTCTCTTCCATGGCGATCGGCACGATCAGTTCGACGTCGACCGTGATGTTGTCGCCCGGCATCACCATCTCGGTGCCTTCCGGCAGCGTCACGATGCCGGTCACGTCCGTGGTGCGGAAGTAGAACTGCGGACGGTAGTTGGTGAAGAACGGCGTGTGACGGCCACCCTCTTCCTTGGTCAGGATGTAGGCCTCGGCCTTGAACTTCTTGTGCGGCTTGACGGTGCCCGGCTTGGCCAGGACCTGGCCGCGCTCGACGCCCTCGCGATCGACGCCGCGCAGCAGCGCGCCGATGTTGTCGCCGGCCTGGCCCTGGTCGAGCAGCTTGCGGAACATCTCGACGCCCGTGCAGGTCGTCTTCGCCGTCGGACGGATGCCGACGATCTCGAGTTCCTCGCCGACCTTGACGATGCCGCGCTCGACGCGGCCGGTCACCACCGTGCCGCGGCCCGAGATCGAGAACACGTCCTCGATCGGCATCAGGAACGGCTTGTCGATCGGACGCTCAGGCGTCGGGATGTAGGCGTCGACGGCGGCCATCAGCTCGCGCACCGCGTCTTCGCCGATCTTCTTGTCCGAATCGTTGAGCGCGGCGACGGCCGAACCCTTGATCATCGGAATGTCGTCGCCGGGGAACTCGTACTTCGACAGCAGCTCGCGAACCTCGAGCTCGACCAGCTCCAGAAGCTCGGCGTCGTCGACCAGGTCGACCTTGTTGAGGAACACCACCAGGGCCGGAACGCCGACCTGACGGGCGAGCAGGATGTGCTCGCGGGTCTGCGGCATCGGGCCGTCGGCGGCCGAAACCACCAGGATCGCGCCGTCCATCTGGGCGGCACCGGTGATCATGTTCTTGACGTAGTCGGCGTGGCCGGGGCAGTCGACGTGCGCATAGTGGCGGGCCGCCGTCTCGTATTCGACGTGCGCCGTCGAGATCGTGATGCCGCGCGCCTTCTCTTCAGGGGCCGCGTCGATCTGGTCGTAGGCCTTGAACTCGCCGAAATACTTCGTGATCGCCGCCGTCAGCGACGTCTTGCCATGGTCGACGTGACCAATCGTGCCAATGTTCACATGAGGCTTCGTACGCTCGAATTTACCTTTTGCCATTGTCTCTTTCCTTGGGCATCGGGACCTTGGTTCCGGTCGGATGCGGGGCGATTAGCGAGAATGCCCGAAAAAGACAAGCGCCTTTTGGCCCGGCGGGTCATCCAGGGGCCAAAAGCGGCGGTGCTCTTTCAGTGCAGGATGCACATATAGGGACAAGCGGATGTAATTGAAAGGCATCCCGCGCCAGGGCGGAGGCCTGGAGCGGGTAGCGGGAATCGAACCCGCGTATTCAGCTTGGAAGGCTGCTGCTCTACCATTGAGCTATACCCGCGTCACAATCATGGCTCTCGGGCCGGCAGTGGTGGAGAGGGTTGGATTCGAACCAACGTAGGCAAAGCCAACGGATTTACAGTCCGTCCCCTTTAACCACTCGGGCACCTCTCCAACTGCAGCCGGAGCCATGCAACGAGGCATTTCACCGATCCCGGTTTCGGGCGAAGCACCCTGCCCCGAAATCTGCGTGGGCCTTATGGCGACAAGGATTTGGCCTGTCAACCGCGCAGCTGGCGTTTTCATGCACAATATTCGGAGCACCGGCCAACGGGCCGTATCCAAAGCCCTGCACGCCCGCTATAGCGTGCCTATGAACGATACGAAAAAGCCCGGAACACCGAAAGACAGCCACTACGCCAAGCTGCGGCGCACCTTTCGCGACCAGAAAGCAGGCGGCGCGCCGGCCTTCCGGCCGAAGCGCCAGGTACCGCCGGGCGAACATGCCGAGGACGGCCTGGTGCGGCTCTACGGGCTGCACACGGTGCGCGCGGCACTCGACAATCCGCGCCGCAGGATCAGCAGGATGCTGGTCACGCGCAATGCCGCCGAAAGGCTCGAGATCGCCGACCTCGCAGCCCTGCCCTTCGCGACCGAACTCGTCGAGCCCAGGGACATCGACAAGATCACCGGCTCGGAGGCCGTGCACCAGGGCGTGCTGGTCGAGGCCGAGCCGCTGAAGCCCAAGGCCCTGTCGGCACTCGGCGATTCGCCGCTGGTGCTGGTGCTCGACCAGGTGACCGACCCGCACAATGTCGGCGCCATCATGCGCTCGGCGGTCGCCTTCGGCGCCGGCGCGCTGATCACGACGTCGCGCCACAGCCCGCACGAGACCGGCGTGCTCGCCAAGTCCGCGTCCGGCGCGCTCGAACACATCGACCTGATCGAGGTGCGCAACCTCGCCGAGGCCCTCGGCGAATTGCACGAGGCCGGGTTCCAGACCATCGGCCTCGATTCGGAAGGGCCGGCGGAGCTCGAAAAGACCTTTGCCTCGAAGAAGGTGGCGCTGGTGCTCGGCGCGGAAGGCAAGGGCCTGCGCCAGAAGACGCGCGAGACGGTCACCTCCCTCGCCCGCCTCGACATGCCCGGCGCCATCCGCTCCCTCAACGTGTCGAACGCGGCGGCGGTGTCGCTCTACGCGGCGCGGCTCTGGCTTCGCTGACGCTCACGGCCCCGTCCGCAACAATCGCCGCTCCGCGGCGAACCGACACATCGAGGCCTTTCCGCTCGCCTTGACCTTCCGCCCGCTGGAAGCGGTAGTCTCGCGCGCCGTAAAGGAGACTTCTTCATGGCGCATCGCCCCACCATCGTTACCCTTTTTTCCGGCCTCCTGGCCCTGGGCGCAGCCTTTCCGGCCCTGGCCCAGAGCGCCAGCGTCGCCGATCTTGCCGGAAGCACGCATATCCACGGCCTGTCGTTCGACCGCGGCGATCCGTCGAGCGTGCTGGTCGCGACGCACCACGGGCTGATGCGCGCGGCGGCCGACGGCACCGTCACGCCGGTCTCGGACCTCCAGGACGACTTCATGGGCTTCAGCCCGCATCCGACCGATGCCACGGTGCTCTTCGCCAGCGGCCACCCGCGGACCGGCGGCAATCTCGGCTTCATCAAGTCGACGGATTCGGGCAAGACGTGGACGCAGGTATCGCCCGGCGCCGAGGGGCCGGTGGATTTCCACCAGCTCGCCGTCAGCCCGACGGACGCCAATGTCTTCTACGGTTCCTATGGCAACATGCAGACGAGCCGCGACGGCGGCGCGACGTGGACGGTGACCGGAGCCGCACCGGGCGGCCTGATCGATCTCGCCGTCTCGCCCACAGACCCCGAGACGGTCTACGCGGGGACCGAAGCCGGCCTCATGGTCAGCCGCGACGGCGCCAAGAGCTGGCAGGCGCTGATCTCCGACGTTCCGGTGACGACCGTCGACCTGACCAGCGACGGAACGATCTTCGCCTTTGCGCCGGGGCGGGGCGTGCTGCGTGCGACGGAAGCGGCTCCGAATTTCGAAACGATCGGGCAAGGCCCCGACGCCGCGGGCTACATTCTCCACCTCGCCGCCGACCACAAGAACAAGGACCGCCTCGTCGCCGTCACCGGCGGAAAGGCCATCGTCGTCAGCGCCGATGCGGGTGCGAGCTGGAAGGCGCTCGGCAAGGACTGATGCGCCGCAAGCCGGCAATCGCTGAACGGGCTCCTGCGGCGCCGCAGATGCCCGTTCGTCGATAGTGATGAGAAAGCCGCGGCGTTGGGAACTTGCGCCGCGCCCTTCCCTGCCTATGCCGCTTCGCTCTTGGCCGTCTCGGCCGAGCCGCCGACCTCGAAATTGGCCATGCGCTCGAGTGCGCGCACCAGGGCGGAATGATCCTCCTTGGCCCCGCCATTCGCGGCGCAGGAATTGAACAGTTCCTGCGTCATCGACGTATTGGGCAGCGAGACGCCGAGCGCCTTGGCGCCCTGCAGCGCTAGGTTGAGGTCCTTCTGGTGCAGTTCGATGCGGAAGCCGGGCGCGAAGGTGCGCTTGACCATGCGCTCGCCATGCACTTCGAGGATGCGCGAGGCCGCGAGCCCGCCCATCAGGGCCTGGCGCACCTTGGCCGGATCGGCTCCCGCCTTGGAAGCGAAGACCAGCGCCTCGGCCACCGCCTCGATGGTGAGCGCCACGACGATCTGGTTTGCCACCTTGGTGGTCTGGCCGACGCCGTTGGGACCGACGAGCGTGATGTTCTTGCCCATCTTCTCGAACACAGGCTTGGCGCGCTCGAAGGCCTTCTCGGTGCCGCCGACCATGATGGTGAGCGACGCCGCCTTGGCGCCGACCTCGCCGCCGGAGACCGGCGCATCGAGATACTCGCAGCCGAGCTCGTTGATCTTCCTGGCGAACTCCTTGGTCTCGATCGGCGAGATCGAGCTCATGTCGATGACGAGCTTGCCCTTGGAAAGCCCGGACGCGATGCTGTCTTCGCCGAACAGCACGTCCGCCACCTGCGGCGTGTCGGGCACCATGGTGATGACGATGTCCGCAACTTCGGCCAGCGGGCCATGCCCGGTCACCGTCTTCAGGCCCTTGGCGACGAGCGCCTCGGGCAGTGCGCCGCGGTGGTCGCTGGCATAGACGTCATAGCCGGCATCCAAGAGATGCCCCGCCATCGGGGCGCCCATGATGCCGAGGCCGACAAATCCGATCTTTTCCATTTTCTTGTCCTTCCAATCTCGATCAGGCGGCAGCGCTGCCTTTGCGGGCAAAGCCCGAAAACCATCCCAAGCCTTCGACGGTGCCGGCCTTGGGCTTGTACTCGGCGCCGACCCAGCCGGCGTAACCGATGCGGTCGAGGTGCGCGTAGAGGAACGGGTAGTTGATCTCGCCGGTACCCGGCTCGTGGCGGCCGGGATTGTCGGCCAGCTGGATGTGGGCGATGCGGGAAAGATTGGCCTCGATGGTGCGGGCGAGATCTCCCTCCATGACCTGCATGTGGTAGATGTCGTACTGCAGATAGAGATTGTCCGAGCCGACCTTTTCGATGATCGCGAGCGCCTGCTTGGTGTTGGTCAGGAAGAAGCCCGGGATGTCGCGCGTGTTGATCGGCTCGATCAGCAGGCGGATGCCGGCGGCCTTCAGCTTCTCGGCGGCGAAGCGCAGGTTCTCGACGAAGACGTTTTCGAGCGCGTCGCGGTCGACGCCCTGAGGCGCGATGCCGGCGAGGCAGTTCACCTGCGTGCAGCCCAGGGCCTGCGCATAGGTGATCGCCTTGTCGACACCCTGGCGGAACTCGTGGATGCGATCTGGCAGCACGGCGATGCCGCGCTCGCCTGCCGCCCAGTCTCCGGGCGGCAGGTTGAACAGCGCCTGCGTCAGGCCGTTCTTCTTGAGGCGCGCGGCAACGACGTCGGGCGCGTGGTCGTAAGGCGCGATGTACTCGACCGCGGAGAAACCGGCGCTAGCCGCGGCATCGAAGCGGTCGAGGAAGTCGTGCTCTCCGAAGAGCATCGACAGGTTGGCTGAAAACTTGGGCATCCTTCTTCCCTCAAATCAGTCGAGCAGCATGATCGCGGTGGGCGCGTCGGAGTTGGTCTCGGCAAGTTCCTCGAACTCGACGACGTTGTCGATCTCGACGCCCATGGAGATGTTGGTGACCCGCTCGAGGATGAATTCGAGGACGACCGGCACCTGATGCTCCTTGGTAAGGCGCCTGGCCTCGGCGAAGGCATCGGCGAACTCCTCCGGCTTGCGGACGCGGATGGCCTTGCAGCCCATGGCCTCTGCAACCGCGACATGGTCGACACCATAGCCGGTCTCGGCGCCCTCCGGCCGATTGATGTTCTCGAAGGCGAGGCTGACCTCGTAATCCATCGAGAAGCCGCGCTGCGCCTGGCGGATCAGGCCGAGATAGGCGTTGTTCACGACGACGTGGATGTAGGGCAGCTTGTGCTGGGCGCCGACGGCCAGTTCCTCGATCATGAACTGGAAGTCATAGTCGCCCGACAGCGCGACGATATCGCGCTCAGGATCGGCGGCGCGGACGCCGAGCGCTGCCGGCAGTGTCCAGCCGAGCGGGCCGGCCTGGCCGCAGTTGATCCAGTTGCGCGGCTTGTAGACGTGCAGGAACTGCGCGCCGGCGATCTGCGACAGGCCGATGGTGGTGACATAGGTGGTGTCGCGGCCGAAAGCCTTGTTCATTTCCTCGTAGACGCGCTGCGGCTTGAGCGGCACCTGCTCGAAGTGGGTCTTGCGCTTCATGGTCTTCTTGCGGCCCTGGCATTCCTTGGCCCAGGCCGACCAGTCGCGCAGCTTGCCGGCCGTCTTCCACTCGGTGGCGACGTCGAGCAGCATCTTCAAGGCAGCGCCGGCATCCGACGTCACGCCGAGGTCAGGCGCAAAGACGCGGCCGATCTGGGTCGGCTCGATGTCGATGTGGATGAACTTGCGGCCGGCCGTGTATTTGTCGACCGAACCGGTATGGCGGTTGGCCCAGCGGTTGCCGATGCCCAGAACGAAATCCGATGCCAGCATCGTGGCGTTGCCGTAGCGATGCGAGGTTTGCAGCCCGCACATGCCGGCCATCAGGCGATGGTCATCGGGGATCGAGCCCCAGCCCATCAGCGTCGGGATGACCGGAACCCCGGTGATCTCGGCGAATTCGATCAGCAGATCCGACGCATCGGCATTGATGATGCCGCCACCGGCAACGATCAGCGGCTTCTCCGCCTCGTTCAGCATCGACAGCGCCTTTTCGGCCTGGGCGCGCGTCATCGCCGGCTTGTGGACCGCGAGCGGCTCGTAGGCGTCGATATCGAACTCGATCTCGGCCAGCTGAACGTCGACAGGCAGATCGACCAGAACCGGACCCGGACGGCCCGAACGCATCAGATGGAATGCCTTCTGCAGGGCCATCGGAACCAGGTAAGGCTCCATGACGGTAACCGCCCACTTGGTGACGGGCGCTGCAATCGCTGCGATGTCGACGGCCTGGAAATCCTCCTTGTTCAGCCGGGCGCGCGGCGCCTGGCCGGTGATGCAGAGGATTGGGATCGAGTCAGCCGAAGCCGAGTAGAGGCCGGTGATCATGTCGGTACCGGCGGGACCTGACGTTCCGATACACAGGCCGATATTGCCCGCCTTGGTACGCGTATAGCCCTCGGCCATGTGCGACGCGCCCTCGACGTGACGGGCAAGCACATGGCGGATGGAACCGCGCGCCTTGAGCGCGGAATAAAATGGATTGATCGCCGCACCCGGGACACCGAAGGCACAGGAAATGCCTTCCTTCTCCAGAACGAGGACTGCTGCGTCGACTGCGCGCATCCTGGCCATTTTGCACACCTCCATCGGTCGTGAAATTTCAACGTGACCGGATGGTGTCATCGCATCGTCCATTTTGCAATTTTTTCAGAATATTTTTTCATTTTTGTCATTTAGGTCCTATATATTGATTTTGCTGCATTTTTCATTTTTCGTTGCGCCATTTCCATTTTTGATGGAAAAGTTTTTTAGAACATTGCCGTAACCGGAGAGCGAGATGGCAACCGTCGAAAAGCGTCAGCGCGGCAGACCGCGTGCGTTCCAGCCCTCGCCCGATGCGGGTTCGGTGCAATCGCTCGACCGGGCGCTGCGCATCCTCGCCATCGTCGCACAAGGCGACGGGCTGTCACTCAGCGAGATCTCGGCTGCTTCCGAACTCGCCGCCTCGACCGCCTATCGCATGCTCACGACCCTGCAGAACCACGGCATGGTCGAGTTCGACAGCAGCGAACAGCTCTGGTCCATCGGCGTCGAGACCTATCGCATGGGCTCTGCCTTCCTGCGCCGGCGCAAGCTGGTCGACCGGGCCCGCGTCGTCATGCAGGAACTCATGGAGAAGACCGGGGAAACGGCAAATCTCGGCGTCGCCGAGGACGACTGCGTCGTGTTCGTGAGCCAGGTCGAGACCCACCAGGCGATCCGGGCCTTCTTCCGGCCCGGCACGCGCAGCCCTTTCCACGCTTCGGGCATCGGCAAGGCCGTTCTCGCCCATCTCGATCGCGACCGCGTCAATGCCATCGTGCGCAAGGCCGGGCTTGCCGCCTATACGGAGAGGACGCTGTCGGAATCGGCGGCCCTCGCCCGTGACCTCGAGCAGATCCGGGCGCGCGGCTGGTCGGTGGATGACGAGGAACGTTATCCCGGAATGCGTTGCGTGGCGGCCCCCGTCTTCAACGAGTTCGGCGAGCCGATCGGGGGCGTCTCCGTCTCAGGTCCCACGGTTCGGGTGACGCCGGAAAAGGTCCGGGAGATCGGTCCGCTCGTGCGTGAGGCGGCCGCCGAGCTGACACGCATGATCGGCGGCCAGGGCGAAGGCCAGCAGGCGGCGGGCTGAAGGGCACCGGGAGGAGTGCCGAGAACTCCTCCCATCACGTGGCCTCGCTCGCTAGAGGCGGCAGTAGCGAAGCCTGCCGTCGTAGCCGACATAGGTGTCGGTGCGCGGATCGTAGCTGCGATAGCGTGCGAAGCAGCGCTGGACGTGCGAGTCGTACGGATCGGCCGGGTAGTAGGCATCGTAGTAGGGCCCCGACGGTCGGCCTCCGGCGATCATGGCTCCGGCGATGAAGCCACCGACGCCGGCGAGGGCTGCGGCCTCCGCCTTGGTCAGGCTGCCGGCGGACGACTGCTGGACGGTGCCGGCCAGGCCGGTGATCGTGACAGTGGCGGCGATGAGACCCGAAATCATCTTGCTCTTGAACGACATGACGCTCTCCTCTGGTTGATCTGAAAGGCGATCCACTCGCCTCATGCCGATCAGTCGCCGGCAGAGGAGAAAAGGTTCATGTGCCCAGCAAAATTCCTGCAACGCCCGGCATCGTGGGCAACTGTCGGCCGCCTCGCTTGACTCCACGCGGTCAACGTCGGAAGTCAGGGACAATTCACACAGGTGTCGAGACAGGAAGATCATGAGCCTTCAGTCCGTCAAAGCCTTCTTCGCCGAACACGCGCCCGAAATCGAAGTCGTCGAAACGCCGACGAGCTCGGCGACGGTCGCGCTGGCTGCCGAAGCACATGGCGTCGAGACCGGCCAGATCGCCAAGACCATCTGCCTGCGCGTGGGCGACAAGGTCCTGCTCGTCGTCGCGGGAGGAAACGCCCGGATCGACAACCGCAAGTTCCGCGAGGCCTTCGGCGGCAAGGCGCGCATGCTGGAGGCCGACCAGGTGGTGGAACTCACCAGCCATCCGATCGGCGGGGTCTGCCCATTCGGCCTGCCCTCGCCGCTGCCCGTCTACTGCGACATGTCGCTGCGCGCCTACGACGAAGTCGTTCCGGCCGCGGGTGCAACCAATGCCGCCGTCAGGATCGGCGTCGAACGCTTGGCCAGGCTGGTCGGCGCCGAATGGTGCAACGTCTGCCAGGATGCCTCAGCCAGGGCCGAGGCGGCGGAATAGTGTCCGGGCATCCGAACGGCAAGACGACTGGATCATCGATGTCGGCCATCAAGCGAGCGGTACAGCGTGTCCACTACTATGCGCACAACGTTGCGCGCGATATCGCACCGCAGGCCCTGTTCCGGCGGAACCTGCAACGCGTGCTGGAGGGCATCGATCGCCACGGAGCCGATCGGATCGCAGAGCGATTGAACTACTACAACAAGCTGTCGCGCCTCTATCAGACGCCGGCCGACGGCTCGACGGTTGCCGGCATCCCCAGGGCCAAGAGCAGGTACTATTACGACCTCAAGGAGCATGCCCGCTATTTCCCGCGTCACTTGCGGATCGAGCACCTCTTTGGGGACATCGTTCACATTCCCGGCCTGCCTTCCATCGTCAAAAGCCGGCCCATCTCGGACGCCAACGAGCATTCCGTGGTGATGAAGCTGAACAAGTTCCGGCACTATCAGCTTTTCGACGACGGGACCGACTTCGACCACAAGAAGCCGATGGCTGTGTGGAGAGGCGGCGGGCGAAACCCGAAACGCGTGGCGCTCGTCCAGCGCTACCACAACCACCCCCTCTGCGACATCGGCCGGACAACGCGGAAAGTTGTCGACCACACGAACAAGCCCTTCCTGTCGCCCGCCGAACAGCTGAAGTACCGCTACATCATCTCGATCGAAGGCAACGACGTGGCCACCAACCTCAAGTGGATCATGGCGAGCCAGTCGCTTTGCTTGATGCCGCTGTCGGTCTACGAGACCTGGTTCATGGAAGGGCGCCTCATCGCCGGGCTGCACTTTGTCCAATTGCGCGACGATTTCGCCGATCTCGAGGACAAGATCATGCACTATGAGAAGCATCCGGCGGAGGCGCGCGAGATCATCCGCAATGCGAACGCCTATGTGGCGCAGTTCGCCGACGCGCCGCGCGAAAAACTTCTGTCGCTGCTGGTGCTCTACAAATATTTCGCGCTGACGGGCCAGATCGACCCCGATCCCCGGATTGCCGCCCTCTGGAATGGATGAACTGCGCGGACGCGGACACAGCGGGAGGCGAGGAAATCAATTCGGCGGGAAATGGTGCCCCCGGCAGGGATCGAACCCGCGACCTTCGGTTTACAAAACCGCTGCTCTACCAGCTGAGCTACAAGGGCAACGCGCTCCGGTTAGCATATTTCGCGGCGCAGTAAAGAACATTTCGGTGCCGCCATGGCCATTCGCCGGTGCAGCTGCGCCTGCCACTAAAACCAGACGCAACCGGTTCCTACATCATCTCCTTGCAACGAGCATGGCTCGGCGGGAGGTAGGCATGTTCAGATTCGTGATCCTGGCCGTGGTGGCAGTCGTCGCCTGGCTGCTCCTGCTCAAGCTGTACCGACAGGTTCGGCAGGCGCGAATCGACTGGATCGGGATCGGCATCATCGCCGGCTTCATCGCGCTTGCCTTCTATCTGCGGCACCTGTTCGGTACAGGATGACAAAGATCACTCCTGACCGCTGCGCGGTTTGGTGGCAATATTAGCAACCACACGCTGGACTTGCATACCTTAGCCGTCTAGCCCTTGCGAGACCTGGCGCCCCGCTTGCGGGGCGACGGCAAGCAAGAGGAGAGAATATGCTCAGGCAATGCGTGATTGCGTCGTTCGTCGTTGTTGCGGGAGCAACGGCAGCCAGCGCCCGGACCTGCGAGAAGAACTTCAAGGTCAGCGGCGTGCCGCTGGTGACTGCCATGAGCTACAAGAGCTCGCAGTCGTTTGCCAAGCTAAGGCCCGACGTCGCGCTGAAGCGCCTGGCCCAGGCCGTGGCGGCCGAAGGATTTTCCGGCATCAAGGTGAACAAGGAACTCGGGGCGATCGACGCCTATCAGGACACCTCAGGCAGCGGCCGCCTGCAGACGCTGCGCGTGGTTGCCCGGAGCCAGGGCGGCGGCACCGTGGTCAATGCCGTGTTCAACATCCAGCCGGGCCAGGTGACCACCAAGGATGTGGTGCGCAACGGCATGTGCGGCATCATCCGCGCAGCCGGCGGCTGAAGCTCCGGCGGGCCTTTGCTTCACGTCGAGGCACATGCTACGCCGTTGCCGGCGACCGACATCGGGACCGCCGGCAGGAAAGCTATGGACGCCAAGTCGCTGACATTCTCGTTCGCATCGTCGGGCACACCCGAGGCCGACGGCGCGGCCAAACGGCTGAGCAGGCGCTACGGCCAAATTCCCACCGGGGATGCCGACATCGTCGTGGCCCTCGGCGGCGACGGCTTCCTGCTGCAGACGCTGCGCGAGACCATGAGCACGGGCAAACGCGTCTACGGCATGAACCGTGGCACCGTCGGCTTCCTGATGAACGAGTATTCCGAGGACTCCCTCCCCGAGCGCCTGGCAGCGGCGGTCGCCGAGACCATTCGGCCGCTCGAGATGGAGACCGTCGACGACACAGGCGCCACCATGCACGCGCTCGCCATCAACGAGGTCTCGCTGCTCCGCCAATCCTACCAGGCCGCCCGTCTGCGCATCGCGGTCGACGACAAGGTGCGGCTCGAGGAATTGATCTGCGACGGCGTGATGGTGGCTACACCGGCCGGGTCCACAGCCTACAATCTTTCGGCGCACGGCCCGATACTGCCGCTCGACGCCCCGCTGCTGGCCCTCACCCCCGTCAGCCCGTTCCGCCCGCGTCGCTGGCGCGGCGCGCTGCTGCCCAAGACCGCAGTGGTCCGCTTCGACATACTCGAGGAAAGGAAGCGGCCCGTGAACGCGGTGGCCGACCATACCGAGGTGAAGTCGGTGGTCTCGGTCAAGGTGCAGGAATCTGCGACCCACACGGCAACGTTGCTGTTCGATCCGGGGCATTCGTGGAGCGAGCGCATCCTCGCCGAGCAGTTCAGATACTGAGATAATCGCAGTGCCAACAAGTAGATGGCTGCAACCGCGCGCCATTGTGCCAGTTTGAGTTGACAAATCGCATACTTACGCCTATCGCGTTGCGGCATATCGCAGGCGGTTTGCGCCTGTCGCGGTGAAACTGCCGCGCCCTTGAACGAGCAAAGACAGCCAACAAACTTGTCCGAAGACACTCAGACCGCTCCAGAAGCGTTGACCTTCGCAGACCTCGGCCTTTCGCCGAAGGTTCTTTCTGCAGTCTCCGACGCGGGCTATACGCAGCCTACGCCGATCCAGGCCGGCGCCATTCCGCATGCGCTGCAGGGCAAGGATGTCCTCGGCATCGCCCAGACCGGTACCGGCAAGACGGCATCCTTCGTGCTGCCGATGCTGACGCGCCTCGAAAAGGGCCGCGCCCGCGCCCGCATGCCGCGCACGCTGATCCTCGAGCCGACGCGCGAACTCGCAGCGCAGGTCGAAGAGAACTTCGTCAAATACGGCAAGAACCACCGCCTCAACATCGCGCTGCTGATCGGCGGCGTGTCCTTTGACGAGCAGGAAAAGAAGCTCGAGCGCGGCGCCGACGTGCTGATCGCGACGCCTGGCCGCCTGCTCGACCATTTCGAGCGCGGCAAGCTGCTGCTGACCGGCGTCGAGATCCTGGTCATCGACGAAGCCGACCGCATGCTCGACATGGGCTTCATCCCCGACATCGAGCGCATCTGCAAACTGATCCCGTTCACCCGCCAAACGCTGTTCTTTTCGGCGACCATGCCGCCGGAGATCACCAAGCTCACCGAGCAGTTCCTGCACGCACCCGTGCGCGTCGAGGTGGCGAAGGCGGCTACGACGGCGTCGACCGTCACCCAGCGGCTTGCCAAATCCGGGCCGAAGCCCTGGGACAAGCGCGAGACGCTGCGCCGCCTGATCCGCGCCGAGGGCGACGAGATCAAGAACGCAATCATCTTCTGCAACCGCAAGGTCGACGTTTCCGAGCTTTTCCGTTCGCTGGTCAAGCACGACTTCAATGCGGGCGCGCTGCATGGCGACATGGACCAGCGGGCACGCATGACGATGCTGTCCAACTTCCGCGACGGCAAGCTGCAGCTGCTGGTGGCGTCCGACGTGGCCGCGCGCGGTCTCGACATTCCCGACGTCAGCCACGTCTTCAACTACGACGTGCCGATCCATTCGGAGGACTATGTCCACCGCATCGGCCGCACCGGCCGCGCCGGACGTTCGGGCAAGTCGTTCACCATCGCCACCCGCTCCGATACCAAATATGTCGACGCCATCGAAAAGCTGATCGGCCAGAAGATCGAATGGCACGACGGCGACCTGTCGACGGTGGTCGCGAGCGAAGGCGACGACGAGGCCCCACGCCATGGCCGCGGCCACTCGCGCCGTGGCGGCAAGGAACGTCATGGCCGCGAGCGCGATCGCAAGCCTCATCGCGAGGAAGCGCCGGCCCAGCAGGCTGCCGAGGTCGAGCCGGTCGCCGACAACGTCATCTCCGATATCGACGAGCGCCGGGCGCGCAAGGATGCGATCCGCAACGGTAATGCCGAACGCAAGTCGCGCCCAGACCATGAAGACAAGCCGCGGCGGGACGATCGCAGCCGCCGAGGCAATCGCAATCGCGAAGACGAGGAAGACGATCGCATCGTCGGCTTCGGCGACGACATGCCGGCCTTCATGCTGATCGCGACCAACGTCTGAAAAGTTCACTTCAAAAAGAAACGGCCCCGAAATTCGGGGCCGTTTCGTATTTCAGAAGGCGTTCGCCGCTCAGGTGAGCGGCGACAGCTGGATCTCGACGCGACGGTTCTGAGCGCGGCCTTCCGGCGTGCCATTCGATGCGATCGGCCGCGTTTCGCCGAAGCCGGTGACGGCAAAGCGGCGCGAATCGACGTTCTGGGCGCTGAGATAGTTCGCCACCGAAAGCGCACGGCGCTGCGACAGGTCGAAATTGTAGTTGTCGTCGCCTGTCGAGTCGGTGTGGCCGAAAACGTCGACGGTCGTCTGGTTGAACTTCTTCAGCACCAGCGCCACCGAGTTCAGGGTCGGATAGAAGTTCGCCTTCACCGCATCCTGGTCGGTATTGAAGGTGATGTTCGACGGCATGTTCAGGATGATCTGGTCGCCGGCGCGCGTGACGCTGACGCCCGTGCCCTGGAGCTGGGCGCGCAGTTCTGCTTCCTGCCGGTCCATGTAGCCGCCGGCGAGACCGCCCGCGAGGGCGCCGACACCAGCTCCGATCAGGGCATTGCGGCGATCGTTGCCGCCGGCGAGCAGGCCGAGGCCGGCGCCAGCCAGCGCTCCGATGCCGGCGCCGGCAGCGGCATTGGAGACCTTCTGCTGGCCCGTATAGGGATCGGTCGTGCAGGCGGCGACAAGCATGCTGCCGACCAGCACGCACAAGACAGTCTTCTTCATGGAAAAATCCCTCTCCGTATTCGCGAGCGCAACGCGCATCGCCCAAAGCCCTGTTCGGCCTTGTAGCATGAAATACGGCGAAAAACGGAACGGTGGAGGCTTGAAGCCGCGCAATCTCACAGTTTCACGCCTTCGAACGACTGCAAGGTTGAACCTTGATCTGGCGCCCTTCCCCACCGACACTTCGATGTTCTCGACAGCGCAGGCATAGAACGCGCAAATCGGATCAAAACGACCTGGGCGGCACGAACAGGCAGATGGTGCGCGTGTCGTCGGCGCCCGCCACCGAGCACCAGTGATACTCGCCGTCCGGAGAATCGTGGATGCGCGGATCCCCGTAGCTCACCACTTCACCGGTTCTCTCGATGACATACCCCTGAGGCCGCTCGCTGATCTCCTTCTTGGGCACTTCGCGGCAGTCGTAGCCGGAACAGCAGACGAAGGGATAGGTCCACCCCTGGGGCGCATCGTGCGCAAGCACGGCAGAACGGCCAAGCAACAGAAGAACAGCCACGGCTGCGGCCAATGCGCAGCGCGCACGCGGCAGGCGTATTCTCGGGCGCATGACAGTGTCCCTCGAGATCACCTCCCAAGCGAATCCTGCGCCCGTGTGGTTAACGGAATCTTGCCGCGAATGTTCCGGGCATCAAGCGCCCGGCCTTGCCGCGATGCGGAAGGCCGGGCCCTGGATTTGCGAAGCTCAGTCGATATCCGCGACGGGCTGCCCCACGCCGCCTTCGATGCGGTTGGCGAGCGAGGCTTCCATGAACTCGTCGAGATCGCCGTCGAGCACGTCGGATGGGCTGGTGCTCTCGACGCCGGTGCGCAGATCCTTCACCAACTGGTAGGGCTGCAGCACGTAGGAGCGGATCTGGTGGCCCCAGCCGATGTCGGTTTTGGCTGCCGCCTCGGCGTTGGCCGCGGCCTCGCGCTTCTCGAGTTCCTGCTCGTACAGGCGCGAGCGCAGCATCTCCCAGGCCTTGGCCCGGTTCTGGTGCTGCGAGCGGCCTGCCTGGCACGCCACCGCGATGCCGGTCGGGATGTGCGTGATGCGCACCGCCGAGTCGGTGGTGTTGACGTGCTGGCCGCCGGCGCCCGACGAACGATAGGTATCGATGCGCACTTCCGACTCGGGAATGTCGATCTGGATCGTGTCGTCGATGACCGGATAGACCCAGGCGCTGGAGAACGAGGTGTGCCGCCGGGCGTTGGAATCATAGGGCGAAATCCGCACCAGGCGATGCACGCCGGATTCGGTCTTCAGCCAGCCATAGGCATTGTGACCCTTGATCATCAGGGTCGCCGACTTGATTCCGGCTTCTTCGCCGTCGTGCATTTCCAGCACCTCGACCTTGAAGCCGCGGCGCTCGGCCCAGCGGGTGTACATGCGCAACAGCATGTTCGCCCAGTCCTGGCTTTCGGTGCCGCCGGCGCCCGCATGAACTTCGAGATAGGTGTCGTTGCCATCGGCTTCGCCAGACAGCATGGTCTCGATCTGGCGCTCGCGCACCTCGCCAGCCATCGTCTTGATCGCCGCCTCGGCGTCGCCGATGATGCTCTGGTCGCCCTCGGCCTCGCCCATTTCGATGAGTTCGAGATTGTCCGAAAGCGCCTGTTCGAGCCGCTTGACGCCGTTGACGCCGTCATCCAGCGACTGGCGCTCGCGCATCAGCTTCTGCGCTTCCTGCGGGTCGTTCCAGAGGCTGGGATCCTCTGCCCGCATGTTCAGGTAATCAAGCCGCTTTACCGCCTGATCCCAGTCAAAGATGCCTCCTCAGCAGGCTTATGGCCTGCCTGATTTCGTCGACGATGTTCTGCGTTTCCGCGCGCATGGTATCTTGCTTCTTCTTGCTGGGTTCGGCCCAAAACGGCCTATTGAATCGGCGCGGACCATAGGGATGAGGCCGCCGCCTGTAAAGCAAAATGGGCAGGCAGCCGCGGCGCCTGCCCATGCTCGGCCCGCGTGAGGAAGCTCAGCCGGCAGCAGCAGCCTCGAGCCTGGCAACCTCGATCCTGGTCATCTGCAGCATCGCCTGCATGACGCGGCCGGCCCTGGCGCCGTCGGGGTCGCTCAAAAGGCGCGGCAGCGCCTCGGGCACGATCTGCCAGGACAGGCCGAACTTGTCCTTCAACCATCCGCACTGGCCCGGCTGCCCGCCCTCCGACAACGAATACCAGTAGTGATCGACTTCGGCCTGATCCTTGCAGTCGACAACCATTGAGATCGCCTCCGTGAACTTGAACATGGGGCCGCCGTTGAGCGCGGTGAAGCGAAGCCCTTCCAGTTCGAACTCCGCCACCATCGCGCTGCCTGCCGGTCCTGGCCCGGCGTCGCCATAGCGCGTGACCCGCCCGATCTTCGAGTTCTTGAAGATCGCGGTATAGAACATCATGGCCTCCTCGGCCTGCGTGTCGAACCACAAGAACGGGGTGATCTTCTGCATCATTCTCTCCCTGGTGCTGAAACCGAATGGGAGCGGCTCTCGGTACCGCACCCATCCAAGGACGTTCGGGCAACGCAGGTTCCGACATCTGCGAGGAACCGCCTCCGTCGCGACTATTAAATAACCAAACAGATATATAACTATATTGGCACTCACAAGCCGGATTCGAACGACGCGGTTCGAACAAAAAAGCGCGCGGCAAGCCGCGCGCTTATCGTTTCCGAGCTGGTCGGCGTGCGGCTAGTAAAGTCCGCCGCCACCCTCGCTGATGGCCTTGCTGGCCTGCGGCGACAGAGCCTCGCCCGAGCCGTTGCTGCCATCCTCGCCCATGCCGATGACCCAGTAGCTGTCGGCGGGCCCGGTACCGGGCTTGAACGCCTCGATGATGGTCCCCTGCTGGCCGTCCTGGGCCTGCATGCCGGTCTTGCGGTCGATGGCGATGAGCTTCATGCCTTCGGGAACCACGAAGTCGACCTTCGGCGTTCCGTCGAGAGCGACCGACATGAAGTCCTTGAAGATCGGCGCAGCGATGCCGCCGCCCGTCGATCCCTTGCCGAGCGGCGTCGGCTTGTCATAGCCCATGTAGAGGCCGACCACGAGATTGGGCGTGTAGCCAACGAACCAGGCGTCCTTCTCGTCGTTGGTCGTGCCGGTCTTGCCGGCCAGCGGACGGTCCAGTTCGCGCAGTGTCATCGCCGTGCCGCGCTGGACCACGCCTTCCATCATCGAGGTGATCTGGTAGGCGGTCATGGGGTCGAGCACCTGCTCGGAATTGTCGATCAGCTCCGGCTCGGGCTGATTGGCCCATTCGGTGGCGACGCAGCCCTCGCAGCCGCGTTCGTCATGCTTGTAGACGGTCTTGCCGTAGCGGTCCTGGATACGGTCGATCAGCGACGGCTTGATCTGGCGCCCGCCATTGGCCATCACAGAATAGGCCGAGACCATGCGCATCACCGTCGTCTCGCCCGAGCCAAGCGACATCGCCAGCACCGGCAGCATCTTGTCATAGACGCCGAAGCGCTCGGCATATTCAGCGACGGTCTGCATGCCCAGGTCGTTGGCCAGCCGCACCGTCATCAGGTTGCGCGATCGCTCGATGCCGGTGCGCAAGGTCGATGGGCCTGCCGCCTTGCCGTCATAGTTCTTCGGCGTCCAGCTGGTCGTACCCGTCTGGATGGTGATCGGCCCGTCCATGATGACCGACGCCGGCGTGTAGCCGTTGTCGAGTGCCGCGGCATAGACGAACGGCTTGAAGGCCGATCCCGGCTGGCGCATGGCCTGGGTGGCGCGGTTGAATTCGGACTGCGAGTAGGAGAAGCCGCCAACCATCGCGAGCACGCGCCCGGTGTGGGGGTCCATCGCAACCAGCCCGCCGGAAACCTCCGGCGGCTGGCGTAGCGCGTAGCCGTCGCCCTTCTCGTTCTTCTCCACGAAGATCACGTCGCCGGCCTTGAGCACCTCGGCCGGAGAATTCGCCTTGAGGCGCTTGCCGTCGACGACGTAGCGCATGGCAAAGCTCATGTCTTCTTCCGACACCTTGCCCTGCTCGCGCTCCTTCACCAGCGCGCCCGAGACATCCCGCTTGGGCTGCAGGCCGATGTCCAGGCCTGCGCTGGAACTGTCGAGCACCACGGCGAGGCGCCACTCGGGCACGTCGTCGAGGCCCTTCACCTCTCCGAGTGCGGCGCCCCAATCGCCGGAAACGTCGATCTTGGTCACCGGCCCGCGGTAGCCGCGCAGGCGATCATATTTGAGCAGGCCGGTCTGCATCGCCTTGCGGGCGATGAGCTGCAGCTTCGGATCGAGCGTGGTGCGCACCGACAGGCCGCCCTCATACAGCGCGTCCTGGCCGTAGCGGGCGATCAGTTCGCGGCGAACTTCCTCGGTGAAGTACTCGCCGGCGAACAGATAGGTGCCGTTGCGGCGCGGGGTGACGCCGAGCGGCGTCGCCTTGGCCTTTTCGCCTTCCTCGCGCGACACGTAGCCGTTGGCGACCATCTGGTCGATCACCCAGTTGCGGCGCTCGATGGCACGGTCGGTGTACTTGAACGGCTGATAGTTGGACGGTCCCTTGGGCAGGGCTGCGAGATAGGCTGCCTCGGCGACGGTCAGCTCGTTGACCGACTTGTCGAAATAGGTCAGCGCAGCGCCGGCGATACCGTAGGCGCCCAGGCCGAAGAAGATCTCGTTGACATAGAGTTCGAGGATCCGGTCCTTGGAATAGGCCTGCTCGATGCGGAAGGCCAGGATCATCTCCTTGATCTTGCGCTCGTAGGTCTGGTCGGAGCTGAGCAGGAAGTTCTTGGCGACCTGCTGGGTGATCGTCGAGGCACCCACCTGGCGGCGGCCGGAGCCGACGTTCTGGAAATTGGTGAAGACCGCCCGCATCAGGCCGGTCACGTCGATGCCGGGATGGTTGTAGAAATTCTTGTCCTCCGCGGAGAGGAAGGCTGCCTTGACCCGGTCGGGCACGGCCTGGATTGGCAGATAGAGCCGGCGCTCGCGGGCGAACTCGCCCATCAGCGCACCGTCGGAGGCATGGATGCGGGTTGTCACCGGCGGCTCGTATTTGGCCAGCACCTCGTAATCGGGCAGCTCCTTGGTGAGCTGGCCGATATAGATCGCCACGCCTGCCGCGACGATCAGCGCGAGCGCCGTGCCGACGCCGAAGAAATAGCCGATGAGACGAATCATGCCCGCTCCAGTACAAGGTTCGGGGATTCCCTAAACCAACCCGCCGTTGCCGCAAGCCGCAGGAACCGTCCCGATCCGCAATCGGTCACCCTTGTCGCGCTGTTGTGGGCAAAATACGGCAACATTCCAAGTCAGGCAAAGATTTCGACCGCGGCAACCTCGCAGGGCATCGATAGTGGCGCTCCGGCAACGTGTAGCATCAGCCGTCCGGCCAGATCAGCCTCCGGCAGCACGCCGGTCGGCAAAGAAGGCAGCAACCGCCTTGGAAATGCTCCCCGCGACCTTCTCGCGCCAGTCGGAGCTGCGCAGTTGCTCTTCGTCCTTGGCGTTCGAAAGATAGCCGAGTTCGACCAGCACCGAGGGAACGTCGGGAGCCTTGAGCACACGGAACCCGGCCGAACGATGCGGATTGTTGATCATTCCGACCGTCGGCGAGAGTTCAGACACGAGGGACCGGGCGAAACGCATCGAAAAGCCGTGTGTCTCGCGCCGGATCAGGTCGACCAGGATATCCGAGACTTCGGGGTTCTCGTCCGCCGCGGGGATGCCGGCGAGCTGGTCGGAGAGGTTCTCGCGGTCGGCAAGCGCCTGCGCCTCCGCATCCGACGCCTTGTCGGAGACCGTATATACGGTTGCGCCGCGCACGCCCTTCAATCTGATCGTGTCGGCGTGAATGGAGATGAAAAGGTCGGCTCCCTGCTGACGTGCGATGCGGACACGATCGTCCAGCCGGAGGAATTCGTCGCCCTCGCGGGTCAAGCTCACCTTGTATGCCGGGTTGGCCTCCAGAACCGTCCTCAGCTCCTTGGCGAAGGCGAGCGTGATCGACTTCTCGACGGTGCCGTTCATACCTTCGGCGCCGCCGTCTATGCCGCCGTGGCCAGGATCGATGACGATGGTGAAGGGCTCGTTCTCCTGGCCGGCCGGCTTCTCGATGCGGCCGGCCCTCGCCGTGGTGGTGGTCGAGCCCGTGGTCGCGGACTGGACCGCGAGCGCGGCTTCGAACTCCCGTTCTGACGCAGCGGCGATATCCGCGACCATGCGGTAACCCTTGCCGTCCTCGTTGGCGAGCACGTCCACCCGCTCGACGTTGAAGGGCCCCTTGGACGTCACCACCAGCCGCGAGGTCCCCTCGCCTGACGGGCCGTAGCGTACAGCCCTCACCAGACCGCGCGGCATGAGATCCTTGGCATCAAGGCTGAGCGTCGCATCGGGCAGATCGACCACGAAGCGATGAGGCGCGCGCAGCAGGAACCACTTCGGCTCCGGCTCACGATCGAAATTCATGACGATGCGCATGCGCGTGGCATCGCCGGCCATCTTGTAGTCGAGCGCGCTGACCTGGTCGGCAGCACATGCGGGGCGGCATTCGATGCCGACAAAGACCAGGACGAATGTCAGGACGCCTAGAAAGGCGCGCATTGCACGCCAGCCGCCGGCCTGAAAGCTCTTGTCGGTCACTGCCGCAGTACCCATCTGTTTGTTGCCGCCCACGAACGCCGCGGCCGATTTGCTGCGCCCCTTCGATTAACGACTGGTAACCAGAGAAGGTTAACCAAGCCTTTTTTCGGATACGCTACAAGGTTGTAATTTCGGCTTTTGCCGGCGTCGGAAATCGGGGTTGCCATCATCCCCGCCAAATCATAAAAGCGACGTTGGATCACTGCAATCCAGGGCCCGCGCCCCAGCGTCTTCCGCCTGGGAACACCGCGACGAGCGATGGCCCTGCTGGCAACAGAGATAAGATCTCGGTGATCGCGTCGAATTTCGCAGCCACAGGCCCGTGGCGGGGCCGCAGCTGCGTGAGGAAAACGGCCGGACACTCCACTCCGCGCCGGCTCTGTAAGAGCAAAGTAGCTGGTCCGGTTTTCCGGGCTTAGGTTGAAAACAAGGTTCCGCGAGGTCACGCATTGGCCACAGGCGAAATCATGAGGTCCGCAAGGAACCGCGCCATTCCGGCAGCGGGCGGCACCGCCATGGCGCTTGGGCTGCGGCCGGCGGACGCAAAATTATCCGGCACCACTGTGTCAGCAAACTCACGGCGGCGGGCACTTTCCCGCAGGCCGCGGCTGACAGTTGCCGGCAGGAAACCAGATAATGCCCAACAAGATGCTGATAGACGCCTCCCACCCGGAGGAAACACGGGTTGTCGTAGTTCGCGGTAACCGTATTGAAGAATTCGATTTCGAATCGCAGGACAAGAAGCAGCTCAAAGGAAACATCTACCTCGCCCGCGTGACGCGGGTCGAACCGTCGCTCCAGGCTGCCTTCGTCGAATATGGCGGGAACCGTCACGGCTTCCTCGCCTTCAGTGAAATTCATCCCGACTACTACCAGATCCCCGTCGCCGACCGGCAGGCGCTGCTGCGCGCCGAGGCCGAGGAAGCCGAAGACGAGGATGAGGACGAAGAAGGCGGCGAGGAACGGCAGGACCGGAACCGCGGCCGCCGCCGGCGTCGGGGCGGAAAAAACCGTGGACGAAGCGGTGACGAACACAAGTCCGAAGCCGCAAGCGACGACGAAAACGCCGCCGCAGCCAGCGAGGACGGCGAATCAGCGGCCGCCGAGGATGCAACCGAGGCGCGCAATGACGAAGAACGCGAGGCCGAACAGCCTGACGAAGCATCGGATGACGAGGCCGACGCGCAGGAGACCGGCTCCATCGCGGCTGCGATAGAAGCCGACGTCATTTCCGAACGGGCGCCCGAGCCGGCAACCACCGAAAACGAGAACGGCGGCAGCGTCGAGGAGGTCCATTCCGGCCACCACGACGACCACGAGATCGAGTCGGTCGGCGCCGAGGACGCCATCGAGGAAGCCCGCGACCGCCGCAAGCCGGTGCGCCGCCACTACAAGATCCAGGAAGTCATCAAGCGCCGCCAGATCCTGCTGGTGCAGGTGGTCAAGGAAGAGCGCGGCAACAAGGGCGCCGCTCTGACGACCTACCTGTCGCTTGCCGGCCGCTATTCGGTGCTCATGCCGAACACCGCTCGCGGCGGTGGCATCTCGCGCAAGATCACCAACGCGCAGGACCGCAAGCGCCTCAAGGAGGTCGTCGCCGACCTCGAGGTACCGAAGGGCATGGGCGTCATCCTGCGCACGGCCGGCGAAAGCCGCACCAAGGCCGAGATCAAGCGCGACTACGAATACCTGATGCGCCTGTGGGAGAACGTGCGGTCGCTGACGCTGCAGTCGACCGCCCCTGCCCTCGTCTACGAGGAAGGCAGCCTCATCAAGCGCTCCGTGCGCGATCTCTACAACAAGGAGATCGACGAGATCCTCGTCGCCGGCGAAGACGGCTACCGTGAAGCCAAGGACTTCATGCGCATGCTGATGCCCAGCCATGCCAAGGCGGTCCAGCCCTATCGCGACAACACCCCGATCTTCGCCCGCAACGGCATCGAGGCGCAGCTCGACAAGATGCTGCAGCCGCAGGTGACGCTGAAGTCGGGCGGCTACATCATCATCAACCAGACCGAAGCCCTGGTTTCCATCGACGTCAACTCCGGGCGCTCGACCAAGGAACATTCGATCGAGGATACGGCGCTCCAGACCAATCTCGAGGCGGCCGAGGAAGTGGCGCGCCAGCTCAGGCTGCGCGACCTTGCCGGCCTGATCGTCATCGACTTCATCGACATGGAGGAGAACCGCAACAACCGCGCGGTCGAGAAGAAGCTCAAGGATTGCCTGAAGAACGACCGCGCCCGTATCCAGGTCGGTCGGATCTCGCATTTCGGCCTTATGGAGATGTCGCGCCAGCGCATCCGCGCCAGCGTCCTCGAATCGACCATGAAGCCATGCCCGACCTGCGGCGGCACCGGTCACGTACGCTCGGATTCGTCCGTGGCGCTGCTCGTGGTCCGCGCGATCGAGGAGTTCCTGCTCAAGGACTCGCGCAATCACATCACCGTCAAGACCCCGTTCGCAACCGCGCTCTACGTACTGAACCACAAGCGGGCGACACTGGTCGAACTCGAGCAACGCTTTGGCCTGACCATCACGATCGAGGCGGATGACACCATTGGCGCGCAGCACTACGCCATCTTCCGCGGCGCCGTCGCCGAAAAGCCGGTGGCTCCCGCCGTGGCGGTCCAGGCTCCGGCCTATGCCGAGCCGGAGGAGATCGAGGACGAGATTCCGGTCGAGGAAGAAGAGGTCGCCGAAGCCGAAGCGCAGCCCTCGCGCCAGCAGCCCGCCTCGGGCGATGGCGAGGACAAGCGCGACCGCAAGCGCCGCAAGCGTCGCCGTCGTCGTGGCGGACGCGACCGGGAGCACCCGGCAGCCGCGGAAGGTGCGGCGTCCGACGACGAGGCTGCGGAGTTTGTCGAGATCGACTCTGAGGCAACCGGGGACGCCGGCGACGAAACTGACACGGTAGCGCTGGCGGAATCGCCGGACGCGGCAGAGGACGCGGCCGCGAAGAAGCGCCGGCGCGGCAAGCGCGGCGGCAAGCGCAACCGCAAGGACGGCGAACAACTGGCCGAGGGCGACGAGGTGCAGGTCGTAGTGGACGATGCCGAGACGTCCGCCGCAGGCGCGGTGGAGGAACCTGCAGCCGAGGTCTCGGCGGAACCTGCCCCCCAGGAACCCGTTGTGGAGCCGGTGGCAGAGGCCAAGCCGAAGCGGGCTCGCCGCACGACCAAGGCCAAGAAGGCCGAAGAGGAAGCCGCAGAGGTCGCCTCCGAGGCTGCGCCGGCGCCGAAGGCCGAAGAGGCCGATGCCGTGCCCGAGAAGAAGCCGGCAAAGCCCCGCGCGACCCGCCGCAAGGCGGCAGCGGCCACCGAAGCGGCTGCGGTTGTCGCGGAGCCCGCGGCTGCCCCGGCCACGCCCGTGGTGACCTCTCTGGGGGAAGCCGAGTCCGGCGAAGCCAAGCCCAAGAAGGCTGGATGGTGGCAGCGCAAGGGTTTTCTATAAATCGCTAATATAGCAAGAGCCGACCCGCAGATTGCGGGTCGGCTTCATTGTATTTTAGAATATTTTGCTTGCAGACCTGCGTGCTTTCGACCGATATACGAGACACTGGATAGATAGACTCATATATTGCCTTGATACTGCCCGAGGTGCTTGCCGATGACTACCGACAACAAGATCGACTTTCTCGGACTGACCGCTCACATCGTCAGCGCCTACGTGGAGAACAACAAGGTTCCGGCATCAGGGCTCCCGGACCTGATCGCCAGTGTGAACAGCTCGATCCAGTCGCTTGGCAAGCCGGCTGAAGAGCCGGTCGAGGCGCCCCAGCCTGCGGTCAATCCCAAGCGGTCGATCCATCCGGATTACATCATCTGCCTGGAAGACGGGAAGAAGTTCAAGTCTCTGAAGCGCCACCTCTCGGTCCACTTCGGCCTCACGCCTGAAGAATACCGCGCGAAATGGGGTCTGCCCGCGGACTATCCGATGGTCGCCCCGAACTATGCCGCCGCTCGTTCCGAACTCGCCCGCACACTGGGCCTCGGCAGGAAGGCCGCTCCCGTCAAGCGCGGTCGCGCCAAGAAGGCGTGATTCCGACGTTGCTGCCCCAAAAAGCAGCAACTCAGGGCCGCAGTTATCGAGCGGCCACGACGTCAGCCGAATAGCGCAGTTCCCGCATCGGACGCACACGAAGCGTCGTCTGGTCATAGACGGGGTGTGCCTTGTACGCCGACAGGGCCTCGAGGTCGGCAAACTCCGCATAGACGACGATGTCGATCTCGTCGGACATCGGATCGACCTTGGTGTTGACTGTGACCTCGAAGCAGGTCGAGTGCGGGATCTTGCCCAGCGCCGACAATTCCTCGCGGATCGTCTCGACATCCTCTTGGCGCCGCGCGCTGAAGAACACGATGTGCCGGATCAAGGCGCGATTCCTTCTGTTCGTTGTGCTGGCGCCTTTTGGGTCCGCTTTTCGTCCACGTCAATCCGGCAAAGAGCCACGGGCACAAGCCGGCCAATCCATGAGCTATGCGGCTGTCGCCCAGACGGCTGCCTTAGATATCCCTGGCATACCGGAGTATCGCAAGATGACACTTGCGATTTACAGCTTTGCCGACGAAAGTTGCGTGGAAATTCGATTTCAGTGCCAATTCCCGGCTGCATCCGGCAAGTCAACCGAGTGGCCGCCAGTAGATTTCCGAGTGTTGCGCGGCTCGCGCGGGGAGTGCGGGCTTGCCGCTTTCCGCAAACGGTCGGGCAGACGATTTGGGACGGAGCGACATGGCCGAGCCGAAATCAGACAGGAATAGCCGCAGCGGCGAAATAGCCCTTCACGAGGGCAATCTGGCGGATTTCGCCAAGGGCCTGCCGACCCGCGCGCGGCTGGCGCTGTCGGCGGCGCTGCAGTTGCCCAAGGGCTCGCTCACGGTGAAGATCCCTGACGGGCGCAGCGTCCTCGTCGGCGGCAAGGCACCCGGCCCCGAGGCGGAAATCGTACTGCACAACTGGAACCTGCCCGGCCGCGCCTTCAGCGGCGGCACCATCGGACTGGCGGAATCTTATATCGACGGCGATTGGGAAAGCCCGGACGTGACGACCTTCCTCGAGCTGTTCGTGGTCAACACCGAGATCGGCGAAAAGGTTGCAGGCAGCGCGAACTGGCTCTTGAATGCCGTCCAGCGCGTCCGCCATTGGCTGCACGACAACACCCGCACCGGCTCGAAGCGCAACATTTCCGCGCACTACGACCTCGGCAACGGATTCTACAGCGAGTGGCTCGACCCAAGCATGACCTATTCGTCCGGCCTCTATGCGACCGGCGCGAACGACCTCGCCGGCGCACAGGCGGAAAAATACCGTGCCCTGGCGCGCGATGCGGGCATCGGCCCCGGCGACCATGTCCTCGAGATCGGTTGCGGCTGGGGCGGCTTTGCCGAATTCGCGGCGCGGGAGATCGGCAGCAAGGTCACGGGGCTCACCATCAGCCGCGAGCAGTTCGATTTCGCGCAGAAGCGCATCCAGGACGCAGGTCTCGCCGACAGGGTCGAATTGAAGCTGCAGGACTATCGCGACGAGACCGGCAGCTACGATCGCATCGCGTCGATCGAGATGTTCGAGGCGGTGGGCGAAAAACACTGGCCAACCTTCTTCGCCAAGATGAGGCAGTGCCTGCGCCCGGGCGGCACGGCCGGCCTGCAGATCATCACCATCAACGAGACAGCCTACCCGCTCTATCGCAAGCGGCCCGACTTCATCCAGCGCTATGTGTTCCCGGGCGGCATGCTGCCCACGCCGGAACTGCTGAAGTCGCTCGGCGCCGAGCACGGGCTCGACTATTGGCGCGAACGCGTATTTCCACAGGACTACGCGCGTACGCTGGCGGAATGGCGAACCCGGTTCTGGTCGTCCTGGGAGCGCATCGTGCCGCTCGGCTTCGACGAACGCTTCAAGAAGCTCTGGGAGTTCTATCTGCACTATTGCGAGGCGGGATTCCGTGCCGAATACATCGACGTGAGACAGGTCGTCTACAAGGCCTGATATTCGCAGCTGCCAACCAGACTATATTCGGATCGACGACATGAACCCGCCGGAATTCCGTCCTCAAAACGACGGACTATTCTTGAAATCAGAGGCTACGGGTCGAGCCTCGGAGCCAATCAAGACATGCGCGGGCGAAATATCTTCCTTCTGACCTTCCTTGCCGCTGGCGGCGCCATCTATCTCAACAACAGTTCGCTGCTTTCGAGCCGGCCCGCCGGCAAGCCCGTGATCCTCGCCCATCGCGGGCTCGCGCAGGAATTCGAGCGGGCCGGCCTGACCGCCGAGACCTGCACCGCCGAACGGATGCTGCCGCCGCGCCACGACTATCTCGAGAACACCCTGGCCTCGATGGAAGCTGCCTTTGCGCTCGGCGCCGACGTGCTGGAACTCGACGTGCAGCCAACCACCGACGGCCAGTTCGCCGTCTTTCACGACTGGACCGTCGACTGCCGGACCGAAGGCAGCGGCCGGACCCGCGATCACTCCATGGCGGCGCTGAGGCAGCTCGACGTGGGCTATGGCTACACGGCGGACGGCGGCAAGACCTTCCCTTTCCGCGGCAAGGGCATAGGCCTGATGCCGTCGCTCGACGAGGTCTTTTCGCGCTTCCTCGACCAGCGCTTCCATATCAACGTCAAGAGCAACGACGCGGCGGAAGGCAAGGCCCTTGCGGCCTATCTCTCGAGGCTTCCGGCCGAACGGCGCGCCGCGCTCGTCGTCATAGGCGGCGATGCCCCGGTCCGGGCAATCGAGGAAGCCCTGCCCGATATTCGAACGGTGAGCAAGGAATCGCTGGTGCGATGCCTGTTGCGCTACGAAGGACTGGGCTGGACCGGCTATGTGCCGGATGCCTGCCGCGGCACCACCGTGCTCGTCCCGGTCAATTTTGCGCCCTGGCTCTGGGGCTGGCCGGACCGCTTCCTCGACCGCATGGAAAGTGTCGGCACCAGCGTCTATCTGCTCGGGCCCTACGGCGGCGGCGGATTCTCGGATGGCATCGACGATCCGGCCACCGTCGACCGGCTGCCCGCGGGCTACTCGGGAGGCATTTCGACCGACCAGTTGGACGCGATCGTCCCCGCCGTAGCCAGGCGGGAGCTCTGAGGAATGTGCAGGGAGCGGCCGGCCAGGCGCGGCCGCTCCGGGGACGGTCCGGTCAGAGAGTAATGCGATACTTTGCAAAACCCTCGGCGCCCTCGCCGACCTGCTCGATCTTCACGGCCTTGATCTCGGCGAGGTGCTGCTTCGCCTTCGGACCGGTCTCGAAGATCACCGAAGCGCCCTGCACGGGCGCGAACGACCAGTTGGAGTCGGCCGATGGATTGATCGTGCCCTGGTCGACGATGTAGCGCACGATGACGTCGCGGTTGGTGTCGGGCGCCTCGAATATCACCTTCGAGGCATTGATCTCAGGAAAATTGCCGCCGCCGCCGGCCCGGTAGTTGTTGGTCGCGACGACGAATTTCGCTGCCGGATCAATCGGTTTTCCGCCGAACATCAAGTCGACGATGCGATTGGAGCCGGCATTCAGCACGGTGCCCTTGGAATCATATTTGGGCGGCTGGGCCAAGTCGACCTTGTAGGTCACGCCGTCGATGACGTCGAAGTTATAGGACGGGAAATCGGCATTGATGAGCGGCTGGTCCGCCTTGCCCGGCTCCACCTGGTTGAAGATGCCGGCCGACATCTCGAGCCATTCCTTCACCTGCGCGCCGGTGATCGCCACAGCCTGGACCGTGTTGGGATAGAGGTAGAGGTCGGCGACGTTCTTGATCGCAACGTCGCCGGCCGGCACATCGGTGTAGTAGTCCGGCCCGCCGCGTCCGCCGGACTTGAACGGCGCCGCGGCCGAGAGTACCGGCAGGTCCTTGTGCTCGGTGTCCTTCAGCATGTCCTTGATGTACCAGATCTGCGCCTGGCTCACGATCTGCACCGACGGGTCGTCGGCGACCAGCGCGAAGTAGGAATAGAGCGGCGCGGACGTCTTGCCGACGGGCGTGCGCACATAGGCGATCGTCGCCTCGTGCTCCTCCTTCACCGCGGCCTCGACCGAAGCCCGGCTTTCCACCGTCGGAACAACCTTCTTGTCGACGCGCTTGAAGATCGGCCGTGCCTCGCTGGTCGAACTGACCACCTTCCAGGCATTGCCGTCGCGCTCCAGCATCAGGTCGATCAGCCCGAGATGCGAGCCCCAGAACCCGCCCATCACGCCCGGCTTGCCGTTGATCGTGCCCTTGGCATTGTCGACGCCGGCAACGCCCTCGAATTTCGGGCCGGGGAAATCGAGATGGCTGTGGCCGGTGACGATGGCGTCGATACCTTCCACGCCGGCGAGCAGGATCGATGCGTTCTCCAGGTTGTCGCCGGCAGCCGGCGTGCCCATGCCCGAGTGAGCGAGCGCGATGATGATCTCGGCACCCTCTTCCCTCATCTGCGGCACCCACGCCTGAGCCGTCTTGACGATGTCGCGGGTCATCGCCTTGCCGCCGAGGTGCTTGGCGTCCCAGGTCATCACCTGGGGCGGCACGAAGCCGATCAGGCCGATGCGGATCGGCTGCTCGGCGCCCGCGCCGTCCTTCAGCTTCTTGTCGACGATGACATAGGGTTTCAGGAACAGCTCGTCCTTGGTGGCGTCGGCGGCGAGCTGGCCCTTGGTCAGGTTGGCGCAGACGAAGGGGAAGCTGGCGCCGTTGAGCACTTTGAACATGTAGTCCAGGCCATAGTTGAACTCGTGGTTGCCGAGCGTCGAGCAGTCGTAGCCCAGCGTGTTCATCGCCTTGATGATCGGGTGGATGTCGCCGTCCTTCATGCCGCGCTGATAGGCCATGAAGTCGCCCATCGGGTTGCCTTGCAGGAAATCGCCATTGTCGAGGAGGATGGAATTCGTCGCCTCGGCGCGGATGGCGTCGATGATCGAGGCGGTCCTGGCCACGCCCATCGTGTCGTTCGGCTTGTCGGCATAATAGTCGTAGGGGAAGACATGGACGTGAAGGTCCGTGGTTTCCATGATCCTGAGATGCGCTTGGTTGGCCTGCGCGCGCGCCGAGAACGGATGCAGCATCACGATCGCGCCGGCGGCCGCGGAGCCGGCAAGGAAGGAACGTCGAGAAATCGGGTGAAGCATGCTGGACATTTTCACTCTCCAGGGGAAATGAACTGACAGTATTCAGCCGGCGTAAGAAAGATGAAATCTTGCGCCAATTTCTGCGCAAGTCCAGCGGCTCGATGTAACAGCCCCGTGACGAGGCTTGGGGAATGGATTGGTCCAGCGAGGCCGACCCAGCCATGTACCGAGGCCGGTCTTTCCGCCCTAAAAATGTCAGGCCAGGTCCGGACGCATGCCCATGGCGGTGCGGTCGATCACTTCGCGCAGCGCGAAGGAGGAATTGATCTTGGTGACGTGCGGCATCGCCGACAGCCACTCCTTGTGGATGCGCTCGTAGTCGGGCAGGTCGCGCGCGGCGATGCGCAGGATGTAGTCGTATTCGCCCGACATCAGGTGGCAGGACAGGATGTTGGGACAGCGCTTCACCGCCACCTCGAACTCGCTCAACGTCTTCTCGAACTGGCCGGACAGCGATATGTGCACGATCACCGTCATCTGATGGCCGAGGGCCGCGTTCGAGAGCCTGGCGTGATAGCCGCTGATGATGCCCGACTTCTCGAGGTTGTCGAGGCGGCGCGAACAGGCGGACTGCGACAGGCCGACCCTGTCGGCCAGCGCCGCATTGGGCATGCGGCCATCCTTCTGGAGCGCGTCCAGAATGGCGATATCAATCCTGTCCAGCGGCATTCTTCGAATTTCCTTCGACAATTCCAGCGAACGACGCAAGGATTATCGAACGCAGCCCGCGTGCGCAACTCATTTCGCAAACATATTCGAGCCGATTCGTGATCCACTTCCTACATAGGGAACAAGAGCCCGAACGGCTGCGGAGGAGCGAGAAATGCGTGTTGGCTGCCCCAAGGAAATCAAGAACCACGAGTACCGCGTCGGACTGACTCCCGGCTCGGTCCGCGAATATGTCGCCCACGGCCATGAAGTGCTGGTCGAGGCCGGTGCGGGTGCCGGTATCGGTGCCGACGACAACGCCTATCGCGCCGCCGGCGCCCATATCGCCAAGACGGCGGAGGAGGTCTTCACCCGCTCCGACATGATCGTGAAGGTCAAGGAACCCCAGCCCAGGGAATGGGCACAGTTGCGCGAAGGCCAGATCCTGTACACCTACCTGCACCTCGCTCCCGATCCCGATCAGACCAGGGGGCTGCTCGCCTCAGGGGTCACGGCGGTCGCCTACGAGACGGTGACCGACGACCGCGGCGGCCTGCCGCTGCTGGCGCCGATGTCGGAGGTCGCCGGGCGGCTGTCGATCCAGGCGGGCGCCACCGCCCTGCAGAAGGCCAATGGCGGCCGCGGCGTGCTGCTCGGCGGCGTGCCCGGCGTGCTGCCCGGCAAGGTCGCCGTGATCGGCGGCGGCGTTGTCGGACTGCATGCCGCCCGCATGGCTGCCGGGCTCGGCGCCGACGTCTCGATCATCGACCGCTCGATCCCGCGCCTGCGCCAGCTGGACGACATCTTCGGCGGCCGCGTCCATACCCGCTATTCGACGGTCGAGGCGCTTGAGGAAGAGTGCTTCTCGGCCGACATCATCGTCGGCGCGGTCCTCATCCCCGGTGCTGCGGCGCCGAAGCTCGTCAGCCGCGAGATGCTGTCGGGCATGAAGAAAGGCGCAGTGCTCGTCGACGTCGCCATCGACCAGGGCGGCTGCTTCGAGACCTCGCATGCCACGACCCACGCCGACCCGACCTACGAGGTCGACGGCATCATCCACTACTGCGTGGCCAACATGCCGGGCGCCGTGCCGGTTACCTCGGCGCACGCGCTCAACAACGCCACGCTGCACTACGGCCTGGCGCTCGCCGACCGCGGTCTCAAGGCGCTCGCCGACGAACCGCATCTGCGCAACGGGCTCAACGTGCATCGCGGGCGGATCACCAACCGCGCCGTCGCCGAGGCCCTCGGCTACGAAATGATCGACGCCAAGGCAGCACTGGCGGCTTAAGAGCTTGAATTGCTTCAAGACAAGCCCGCCGCAGCGATGAGGCGGGCTTTCGTTTTGTTCGGTCAGGCCTCTGCTGCCAATTCGATGCGGCACTGGTAGCAATTGTTCCTGGCCGAGCGCATGTGCACGTACGCAACGTCCGAGCGCACCAGCAACTCATGGGCTTTGGCGACGATCTCCGGCGTCGGCGTCACCGCCCCGGTGCCATAGACGATGCGGTCGTTGGCACCGTAGCCGCGCAGGATGTAGTCGCGCGTCTTGCCGAACAGTTCGGGAAGATCGGCGGTTTCGTCTGCGCGCGGGCACGCCTCGGCATGGAGGAAGATCGGACCGGTCTCCGCATAGGGTTGCAGTTCGGGAAATGGCCGGTAGGCCAGTATGAGATACGGCTCGCCCGCGGCCACGTTCTTCAGGCAGTGGCGGCAGGGCACGCCGTCGCCATCGGAAACGCGGCACTCCGGAACCATGCCGTACGCATCCGGCGCCCCACTCTGCAGCGCTCTCACTTCGTCGGTGGGCAAGGCCTTGAATTTCAGGGTCATGGCGGCGGTCCTGTTGGTGCGACCCCGGCAAGCTAGGCCGAGCCCAAGGGGGCGCCCACCCGATTCCCGCTAGACCGACAGGGTCTCATCCATCAGCGCATCCAGCACCCGCACCTACCACTCTGATCGTCATCTCGCCCCGATATGAATAAAGCCCGGCTTTGGCAAGCCGGGCTCCAAGCGGATCGAACCGTTCCGTGTCAGCGGATGAAGTCGTCGAAGCGGCGCAGGGTCACGCGCCGATTGCGCCAGTTCTCGTTCTGGGTCGGCACCAGCAGGAACTCCTCGCCGTATCCGACGGTCTCGAGCGCGTAGCCCGGAATGCCGAACTCCCGCACCAGCGTCCGCCTGAGCGAGGCGGCGCGGCGCTCGGAAAGCGCCTGGTTGGACGCAAAGGAGCCGACGGCGTCGGTATGCCCCTCGATCAGCACGCGCGTTTCGGGGTCGCGGCGCAGGATGCGATTGAGAGCGTTGGCGATGTTCTCGACCTTGCCATATTGCGAATAGGGAATCTCGGCCGAGCCGAAGCCGAAATTGATGGACTGGATGTCGATCGAAGGCGCCATGCGGCGCAGGTCCGGCCGGCGCTTGAACTCGCGTATCGTCACGCGCTGGTTGGGCTTGAGCTTGACCGTCGGTGCAGCCTCGAGCTGGCGCTCGATCTGCGCTGCCGAAGGCGTGGTCGCCTGTGCGGCGGCAAAGGATGGCACAGCGATCAAGGCAATCAGCGCAGCTGCCATGGTGCGGCGGTTCAGCATCAATATTCTCCTTTCACTTCGACATGACGTCGAACCCAATGGCCGGGAAGATGCCAGAAGCAACCTGAAGATGCGATGAATGGACGGTTCAGACTAGGTTGGCGCTTTTATTCCCGCATCACGCTCGCCGACCGTTCCGCAAAGGTCATCGTCCGCACGTTTTCGGATTTCTGCGCGACCGGCGAAAATCCCATCTTCTGGTAGAGCGGCAAGGCGGCGGGATGGTCCAGCGTGCAGGTCTGCACCGTGACCTTGCGCGGCCGGTAGGACCAGGCGGCGGCGATCGCCGCCCCGAGGAACCAGCGGCCGAGCCCCTGCCCGGTGGCGTGGTCCATCATGCCGAAATAGGCAAGTTCCACTTCCTCGGGCAGGTGCGGCTTGAGGTCGAAGAACCCCGCCGGCGCACCATCCAGGTAGAGCACCCTGATGTCGCGGTCTTCGCGGTGCAGGCCCGCGGCGAGTTCCTCGTCGTCGAGCCGCAGGATGTTGACCCAATGCCATCTGCGCCCGACGCGGTCTGCCAGATAACGATAGTAGTGCAACGGAATGTCGCGCGTCTTGAGCAGGGCGATCTGGCGATTGACCGGCAGCGGCGGCTGATAGGCCGGCGGCACGTGCATTTCCAGGAAGGTCACCGTGACAGGTATGATCTCGCTGCGATCGGCCGACATGGTCATGCCTTGCCCGTGGCTACCGGCGTGTCGGACAAGCCTCCCCATTCGGTCCACGAGCCGTCATAGAGGCGGTTGTCGCCGTGACCGAGCGACTGTAGCGCGAGCGTGATGACAGCGGCCGTCACGCCCGATCCGCAAGTGGTGACAACGGGCTTGGAAAGGTCCAGCCCTGCCGCCTCCAGCGTCGACTTCAGGCGGTCGAGCGAAAGCAGTTCGCCATTCTCGGAGAGCGTTACCGACGGCACGTTGCGCGCCCCCGGCATGTGCCCGGAGCGCAAGCCCGCCCGCGGTTCCGGATCGACGCCTTCGAAGCGCCCCCCCGAGCGGGCATCCGCCACCTGCGCGGTACCGGAACGGACGATTTCGCGCATTTCGGCAAGCGACACGACCTTCGAGGCGTCGTAGTCGACGTGGAAGACGTTCGGCGCCGTCTTCGTCGGCTCCGAGGTAACCGGCCGGCCGGCGGCCTTCCAGCGGTCGAAGCCGCCATCCAGGATGTAGACCTGGAACACGCCCATGATGCGGAACATCCACCAGACCCGCGGCGCCGACAGGAAGCCCGGCCCGTCGTAGATGACGATCGTGTCGTCGGCCGATATGCCCATCGAGCCTGCGTGGCGTGCAAACAGCGACGGCGACGGCAGCATGTGCGGCAGCGCCGAATCGAGATCGCAAACGAGATCGAGGTCGAAGAACACCGAGCCGGGAATATGTGCCGCGTCGTATTCGGCGCGCGCGTCGCGCTTGTGCGCCGGCAGATACCAGGATGCATCGACGATCGACAGGCCCGGCGTGCCCAGCCGCTCCTCCAACCAGTCCGCGTCGATGACGAAAGCGCTTTTCTCGCCCATGGGAGGCTCCTGCTCAGTTGGCGGGCATCGCGCCGAAGCGGATGCGGAAGCGGCGGTTTTCCCGCCCTTTCTTCTCGATCTTGCCGATGTGGATCTCGCCGATCTCGGCAGTTCGTGCGACATGGGTGCCGCCGCAGGGCTGGCTGTCGATCGAAGCATCGTCGCCGATGCAGACCAGCCTGATCCGTCCGGTGCCCGAGGGCGGGCGTACGTTCTTCGACTTGACCAGGGTCGGATGGGCGGCCAGCTCTTCCTCCGATATCCAGCGCGTGTAGATCGAGTGGTCGGCCCTGACGAGGGCCATCAGTTGCTCGGTCACCGCCTCCTTGCTGAAGCCGGCATCGGGAATGTCGAAATCGACGCGCGAATCGTCCTCTCCGACGGCGGCGCCGGTGATCGGATAGGGGCAGACGACGGTGAGCAGATGACAGGCCGCGTGCATGCGCATCAAAAGGAGCCGGCGCGGCCAGTCGATGGCAAGCTTCAGCCGTTCGCCGATCTGGGGAACCGGCTGGTCCGGCCCAGGCACATGGATGATCTCGTCCTTGTGCTCGCCGGTGATGGTTGCGGCCACGGCGATCGGACTGCCGTCCTCGCGCAGCATCGTTCCGGTGTCGCCCGGCTGGCCGCCGGACGTCGCGTAGAAGATCGTGCGGTCCAAAATGATGCCGCCACGGTCGTTGACGGCGAGCACCTGGGCCGCAGTCTCGCGCAGATAGGAATCGTCGCGGAAGATCGCCTCGGTGGAATATGCCATCATGCCACCTGTTCGAACGGGACCTCGATGTCGACCGGCCGGTCCATCCACTCTGGCACCGGAAGCCCCTTGCCGCGCAGGAACTCCGGATTGAACAGCTTCGACTGGTAGCGGGTACCGAAGTCGGCGAGGATGGTGACGACGGTGTGGCCCGGGCCCAACTCGCGCGCCAGGCGCACGGCACCGGCAATGTTGATGCCCGAGGAGCCACCGACGCATATGCCCTCGTCCTGGATCAGCTCGAAGACGATCGGCAGCGCCTCTTCGTCGGGGACCTGGTACGAGAAATCGGGCGTGAAGCCGTCGAGGTTGGCGGTGATGCGCCCCTGGCCGATGCCTTCGGTGATGGAACTGCCCTCGGCCCTGAGTTCGCCCGTCGTATAATAGCTGTGCAGGGCCGCGCCGAGCGGATCGGCGAGCGCGATCTTGACATCGCTGCGCCTAGACTTGAGCCCGATCGCAACGCCGGCGAGCGTGCCGCCGGTACCCACCGCCGAGACGAATCCGTCGACCTTGCCGCCCGTCTGCTGCCAGATCTCCTCCGCAGTCGTGCGGACGTGGCCGTCGCGGTTGGCGACGTTGTCGAACTGGTTGGCCCAGATCGCGCCATTCGGATCGGTCCTGGCCAGCTGCTCGGCGAGCCTGCCCGAAACTTTCACGTAGTTGTTGGGATTCTTGTAGGGGACGGCGGGCACCTCGATGAGCTCGGCGCCAAGCAGCCGCAGCGCATCCTTCTTCTCCTGGCTCTGGGTGTCGGGAATGACGATGACCGTGCGATAGCCGAGCGCCTTGGCGACGACCGTCAGGCCGATGCCGGTGTTGCCGGCGGTGCCCTCGACGATCACGCCGCCAGGGCGAAGCAGTCCGCGCTGCTCGGCGTCGCGAATGATGAACAGGCCGGCGCGGTCCTTGACCGACTGCCCTGGGTTCATGAACTCGGCCTTGCCGAGAATCTCGCAACCGGTTTCCTCCGAGGCGCGCCTGAGCCGAATGAGGGGGGTATTGCCGATGGCGTCGATCACCGAGCGATGCATGGAGATTCCTTCCTATTTCGCCGACGAACCCTAGAAATCTGCACCTCGGCTTTCAAGGCAAGAAATTCTCTGGACCATTGACATTCCGGCGAAACCACACGCGCACGCAGCGAACTTGCCCCCTCGGATGCGGCATTTCGCTGGAAAACAGGCCTTTGCAGGCGAAGTCTACGCCGCTAGAGCTATGCGACACCATTTGCGGGGGATTTGAGTGAGTACTTACCGGGCCGCCCCGAAGGACGGCATCGCGTGGATTACGGGTGGCAGCACGGGGATTGGCCGCGCGGTGGCCCGTTTCCTCGCCACGCAGGGTTACACGGTCGCGGTCACCGTGCGACCCGACGATCCACTCGACGAACTCATTGCCGAGACCGAAGGCCTGGCCGGGCGCATCCTGTCCTTCCCGTCGGATGTTACCGACGAGGCCGGCATGGCGGCGGCGGTGGCGGCGATCGAGTCCCAGGCAGGCCCGATCGTGCTCGCCATCTTCAATGCCGGCGCATACCTGCCGGTCAGGGGCGACGACCTGCAGTTGAAGACCTTCCGCCAGAGCTTCGACGTCAATGTCTTCGGCGTCCTCAACGGGCTTGCGCCGGTCATCGAACGCATGCGCAACCGCGGCCGCGGGCATGTCGTGTTCATGGGCTCGATCAGCGCCTATTTCGGCTGGCCGACGACCGCGGCCTACGCCGCGACGAAAGCCTCGATCAATGTCATCGCCGAGGCGCTCAAGTTCGATTTCGACAAGATGAACATCCGCACCCAGGTGCTGAACCCCGGCTTCATCGACACGCCGCTGACCCAGAAGAGCGCGTTCTCGATGCCGGCGATGATGTCGGTCGACCAAGCGGCCGAACGGGTTTGCCGGGCGATACGCAAAGGCGGCTTCGAAGTCACCTTTCCGAGACGCCTGACCTGGGGGATGAAGCTGCTCTTCCTACTGCCGCGTCCGTTGCGTGAAATGGCCCTGCAGGCCTCGACCCGCTGGAAGGCGGAACCGATCGTGTTTCTGCGGCGCTCGACCTTCGACTGACGATCAGACAGCCGTCGGCCGAGGCTTTGCGTCGCGCGCCCAGAGATAGATGACGATCGCCGCGCCAAGCATCACGACATAGAACCAGAACAGAGCCGAATACGCCGCCGTTGGCTCCCCCGGCACCACGCTTGCCGTCACCACGGCGCCGGTGGCGAACTGCATGGCACCGACACCGCCGATCGAGAAGAAGTTCATCAGCGTGACGCCGCGCCCGACGAGATGGGCGGGGAAGAACGCCCGCGCGTGCGCCATGAGCAGGCCATAGCTGCCACCGGTCAGACCGATAAGTACGAAAATGGCAGTGACGGCGGCCACGTCGGTGAAGACGTCGATGGCGAGATAGAGGATCGCCAGGAGACCGATGGTGTTCCCCACCACCGCGACCCACTTGCGGGTGCGGAAGATCGTGTCGAGCGGGCCGTAGATGAAGGCCCCGGCGACCATGGCCAGCGCCATGAACAAGGTCACCTGCCCTATCATCAAGGCATCCGCGCCATAGACGTCGACGAGATAGGGGCCGGACCAGAGGCCGCGAATCCCCGTCGTCGGCGCATAGTTGATGGCCGTGAGCGGGATGATCGGCCAAAGTACCCGCATGCGGAGCAATTCGCGGTAGCCGTCGAACCCGACCGTGCCCTGGTCCATGCCGGGAGGCGATTGCGGATCGCGCACCGCCACCAGAATCGCCAGGGCGACCACGATGGTGACGAGCGCAAGTCCCGCCATCACCGGCCGCCAGCCGAACGCTTCGGCTGCCTGGGCGAGCGGTGCCGCCCCGATGACGTTGCCGGCCGTCCCGAAAGCCACCATCCACGAGGCCAGCACCGAAAACCGCGCGAGCGAAAAGACGCGGGCAAAGATGAACAGCGAGGACATCAGCACCGGCGCGCAGCCTATGCCGATCAGCGCCATGGCAGCGATCACCATCCAGGGTGTCGACGCGGCCGCAAACAGAATGGCCCCGCCTCCGCCGCCGAGCATCAGCAGCACTGACGCCGTACGCCGTGGCCCGAAACGATCCAGCGACACGCCGATGGCGAACTGGGCCAGCGCAAAGGTGAGGAAGAACGCACCGGACGCCAGCGAAAGGTGTGCCTTGGTGGCACCAAGTTCGGCAGTCAGCGCCGGCGTCAGGACGGCCATGAACGACCGGTAGAATTGCGACAGCACGTAGGCGATCGCGAGCGTCGCTATGCCGGTCATGCATCCCCCAAAGCAGAAAGGGCGGCCGAGGCACCGCCTCGACCGCCCTAACCTATTCATGCCGTTGCAGCAAATGGACCAGGCTGGCCCGATCTGCTGCACAGATCAGGCAGCTCGCGAATTCGGGCCGCGATTGCCGAAGCCGCGGCGCTTGCCGCGAAAAGGCTTGCCGCCGGCGGGCTTGTCCGCCTTCGGCGCGCCTGAGCCCGACCGATCGCCGCCCTTGGCGAATCGCGGCTTGCCACCGCCATTGCCGCGACCACGCTGGCCGTTCGGGCGCCCTTGCCTGCGCTCGCCGTCGTCGTCGTTGGCCGGCTCCGGCATGCGATGCTCGCCGGCAGGACGCTGCGGGTCGGGCTGGCCAAGATGATCGGCGTCGACCGGCAGCTTCATGCGGATGATGCGCTCGACCTGCTTGAGCTTGGAGTTCTCCGAGGGGTCGACCAGCGTGACCGCAACGCCAGAGGCGCCGTTGCGGCCGGTACGGCCGATACGGTGGACGTAGCTCTCGGCCTCGTCCGGCAGGTCGAAATTGACGACATGGCTGATGCCTGGCACGTCGATGCCGCGCGCAGCGATGTCGGTTGCCACCAGGATGCGGACCGAGCCGTCGCGGAAGCCGTTCAATGCCCGCTGGCGCGCGTTCTGCGACTTGTTGCCGTGGATCACCGCCGCCTCGAAGCCGTCCCGCTCGAGGTCGCGGGTCACGCGGTCGGCGCCGTGCTTGGTGCGGGCAAAGACGATCACCGAGCGCATGGCCTCGTCGGCCAGCATGTCGGAGAGGATCTTGCGCTTCTGCTTGGTGCGGGCGAGCACGACGCTCTGGCGGATTTCGGCCGCCGTCGTGCCCTGGGGAGCCACCTCGACCCTGACCGGGTCCCTCAGCAGCCCGGCTGCCAGCTCGGCGATCTCCGCCGGCATGGTAGCCGAGAACAGCGCGGTCTGGCGGAACTTGGCCGTCGCCTTGGCGATGCGCTTGACGTCGTTGATGAAGCCCATGTCGAGCATGCGGTCGGCCTCGTCGAGGACGAGCCACTGCGTATCGGCCAGGATCACGTCGCCTTCGCGGACGAGGTCGGTCAGGCGGCCGGGCGTCGCGATCAGAACGTCGACACCGGGGCCGATCTTGCGGACCTGGGCGCTGCGGGAGACCCCGCCGAGCACCAGCGCGGTCGAGATGTGCGCGCCCTTGGCCAGAACCTTGATGGTGTCCTCGATCTGCACGGCGAGTTCGCGGGTCGGCGCGAGGATGAGCGCACGCGCGGTCTTCGGCCGCCGCTTGGTGCCGAGCGCGATGATCTTGGAGAGGATGGGCAGCGCGAATGCCGCGGTCTTGCCGGAGCCCGTCTGGGCAATGCCGAGGATGTCGCGGCCTTCCAGCTGTGCCGGGATCGACTGGACCTGGATCGGCTTGGGCTCGGTGAAGCCGGCGGCGATGGTCGACTTGAGCAGCGCGCCCGAAATGCCGAGTTTGGCGAAGCCGTTCAGCTCCGCGGAATTTTCATTGGTCAATATCTTCTTCTTTCGTGCGACGGCCATCCGCCGCAAACATCAATGGCGGCAGGGCGCAACCTGCCGGCCTCGATCTCTTGTGAAACGACAAGGCGGCGGACATCGTCCGCTCGGCTGCGCTGTCGCGCCCGCATGCGTCATGCCGCGGGTCTATTTCGCCGCTTGCCGTAGCCGGAAAGGGGAGAAAACAGACGCAACCAAGTCTCAGCAGTGAGAAAGCCGGCAAGCCCGGCCCAAGCGCCTATGCCGCCGCATATGGCGGAACCGCGGGCAAAATGCAAGTCCCCCGCTTCAGGCAGCTTCGGCAACGACCTCGTTCAACGTGTCGAGATCGACATAGAAGATGCGGGTGATGGCGACGATCAGGTCGTCCCCCCAATAGCCGTAAGACTTCAGGATGCTGACGGCGGTGGCTATGTCGACGGTTTCCGTCAGACGCCTCTTCATGCTGTCCTCGACGAATTCTTCCATCGGGCTGTCCCTCTGTCCGATTGCCAACGCAAGGAACACGGAAGCAGAACTCTCGATCCGGGATAGGATGACTCGCTTGCCTGGAACTTACGGATTGGCAGGCACCCGGAGCCTCGCCGACTGACCCAAACCCAGGCGATTCGCGACGCCCGCCGGAATATTAGCACGAGCAGAATTGTCCTTCGAGCTTGGCTACGCCCGAGGAGCAACGACCTCGAGCGCCAGGCGGACCATGCCGCGAAACAGCTCCTGCCGTTCCGAAGGGTCCGTGCCTTCGCCGGTGACGAGGCTGTCGACCACCGTACAGATCGACAGCGCCCTGGCGCCGAAACGCGCGGCTATCGAGTAGAGGGCATTGGTCTCCATATCCACGGTCAGCGCCCCGCTTGCCCTTACACCCGCGAAGCGGGCCAGCCCGTCCGGATGATAGAACACGTCGCTGGACGCCGTCTGACCGACGTGGTGGTCGACCGCAAGTTCCTCAGCCTTCTCGGCCGCGCGGCGCAGCAACTGGAAATCGGCGCTCGGGGCATAGTCGTAGAGCCCGAAAAGCTGCCGATTGACGTGGCTGTCGGTGCTCGCCGACTGCGAGATCACCAGGCTGCGCAGCCTGACATGCTCCGCCAGCGCTCCGCAGGTGCCGATACGGATCAGCGTCCGGGCACCATAAGTTTCCAGCAGCTCATGCACATAGATCGACAGCGAGGGCGCGCCGATACCGGTGGTCTGCACGCTGACCGGCAGGCCGCGCCAGCGCCCGGTAAATCCCAGCGCACCGCGGATCCGGTTCACACAACGGGCCTCTTCGAGGAAATTCCTGGCCACCCACTCCGTGCGTTGCGGATCCCCCGCGAGCAGCACGGTCTCGGCGTAGTCGTCCCTTCCCGCCTCGTTGTGCGGCGTCAGTTGCATCGGCGATCCTGACTGGCCTCCGCTCGCATCATGGCACTCTGCCACGCGATGCGAAAGCCGTCCCGCAGCCGGGCGCTCAGGTCTCGAGGACTTCCTTCACTACCGTCGCCAGTTGCTTGAGCGAGAAGGGCTTCGGCAGGAAGCCGAACTGCGCGTCGGCTGGGAGATTCTTGGCGAAGGCATCCTCGGCGTAACCCGAGACGAAGATGAACTTGATGTCGGGCTGGCGCCGGCGCAACTCGCCGAGCAGCGTCGGGCCATCCATCTCGGGCATCACCACGTCGGACACGACGACGTCGACCATGCCGCCAAGCTCGTCGAACACCTCCAGCGCCTCGACGCCGGACGACGCCTCATGGACGGTGTAGCCGCGCGAGGTCAGCGCCCGGACGCCGCCCAGGCGGACCGCATCCTCGTCTTCGACGAGCAGCACGGTTGCCGAACCGGAGAGGTCCCTGGCGACGCCGTTCGCTTCGGCTTCGGGCTGCCTCGCCACCACCGGTGCCGCGACCTCCGGGCCGTTCCCGGCGGCCGGCTGGGGCTTGGCGACATGGCGCGGCAGGAAGATCCTGAAAACCGTGCCCTTGCCGACCTCGGAATCGCAGAAGATGAAGCCGCCGGTCTGCTTGATGATGCCGTAGACCATGGAAAGGCCGAGGCCCGTGCCCTTCCCCACCTCCTTGGTGGTGAAGAACGGCTCGAATATCTTCTTGAGCACCTCTGGCGGAATACCGGTGCCGGTGTCTTCGACCTCGACCATCACATAGTCCGCCGGCGCCAGTTCCCTGTAGCCGTATGCCTTGCACTCCTCGGTCGGCACGTTCTTTGTACGCACCATCAGGTCGCCGCCCTGGGGCATCGCGTCGCGCGCGTTGACCGCCAGATTGACCACGACCTGCTCGAACTGGCCGATGTCGGCCCGGACCGGCCACAGGTCGCGGCCGTGGTCGACCTTGAGCTTGATGCTGTTGCCGACGAGGCGGGCGAGCAGCGTGCGCAGGTCGGCCAGCACGTCGGTGAGGTTGAGCACCTCCGGCCGCAGCGTCTGCTTGCGCGAGAAGGCCAGCAGCTGCCGGACCAGCGAGGCCGCGCGGTTGGCATTCTGCTTGATGTTCATGATGTCCGGGAAGGACGGATCGGAAGGCCGGTGGTTGGTCAGCAGCAGGTCAGACGCCATGATGATGGCCGTCAGCACGTTGTTGAAATCGTGGGCGATGCCGCCTGCGAGCTGGCCGACGGCCTGCATCTTCTGGCTTTGCGCCATCTGGCTTTCCAGCGCCTTCTGCTCGGTCGTCTCGACCGCATAGACGATCGCCGCTTCCTCGGCGCCGTCCGCGTCCGAGCCGTCGGCCACTGCATTGACGTAGAAACGGACATGCCGCTCCTCGTTCTGGGGCAACACGGTGTCGATCGGCGCGATGTCCGCCTGGCGCTGGCGCGCCTTCTCCAGCGCAGCGGCGAAGCCTGGCCGGTCGCGCTCGTGGATGACGGTGTCGAGCCGCACGCGCCGGTCGACGGCATCGCGGTCGACGGCCGACGAGAACAGCGACAGGAACGGCGCATTGGTGCGCAGGATCCGGCCGGTCTGGTCGACGCCGGCTATCGCCATCGGCGTCGAGTTGAAGAAGCGCGTGAAGCGAACCTCCGAAGCCCTCAGCTGCGCGGACGAATCCTCGCCCTCGGTGCGGTTGAGCACGATCGTGCGCGTCGGCCCGCTGACGCCCTCGCGGCTCGCCGAAACCCGATGCATGAAGCGCACCGGAAGCGCCTCGCCGTTGACGGTTGCCAGATCCAGGTCGATCACCGCGTTGCGGGTCGTGCCCGGATCCGCCTTGACCGAACGGACCAGCGCCATGCCGTCGCCGGCGACGATCTCGTCGAGGCTGATGGCGCCTGGCGTGAAGCTGGCGAGGTCGATGCCGAGCCAGTCGGCGAGCGTGGCGTTCACATAGGTGACCCGGCCGTCCTGATCGGCCGAGAAGAAGCCCGCCGGGGCGTGGTCGAGGTGATCGATCGCCTGCTGCAGGTCGAGGAAGAACCGCTCCTGCTCCGCGCGCTCGGGTGAAATGTCCGCCAGTTGCCAGGCGTTCAGCGGCTGCCGGTTGCCGGGGACGCTAAAGGAGCGTGCGCGCACGCGATACCAGCGCGCGCCGGGCGCCGCCCCCGGGCGTATGGATTGCGCCAGGCGGAATTCGCCGTCGCCGGCCTGGCCGTCCCTGAGGCCCGAGGCGATCTGCGAGATCGTCAAGGACGCTTCGGGCAGATCGGAAAGCAATCCCTCGACGGTCTTGAGGTCGGAGGCGGTCGCCGCCCCGGTCATGTCCGCATAGGCACGGTTGGCGTAGACGATGCGCCCCTTGGCATCGGTCACCACCAGCCCCTGCGACATGGAATCGACGAAGGCCTTCGACAGGCCGTCGGCCGGCGAGCGCGGCGATATCTGGATGAAGCCGATGGCGGTGGCGAAAAGATAGCCGACACCGATCATCGCCAGCACGCCGAGCATGCCGAGAAGGAACGGGTCTCCGAGGCGTTCGCGGAAGATGCCGAACACGATCGCAGCACCGGTCAGGACCACGATGAAGATGATCAGTCGCGTGACGGCATCGGGGCGTCCGGCCTGGTCGACGATCGGGACCGGATAAAAGTCGTTGCGCGTTTCCTTGGCCATTCCCCTGCGAGTCTCTCGGCTCCCTCGATCCGAGCGGTTGAATCACATTCTCCCCGGCAGGGAAAGGCCCGCCATAGAAGCTGCGCAAGTTCGAGGCAAGTTCGGGTGCTTAATCATAAAGCGTGTGCGCCGGCGACAGGCGGCTTGCCGTCGCAGGCAGCAAGGCGCTAGTGTCGCGCCGGCGCGAAGACGGGGATAGAGCGATGTTCGAATGGCTGGATAGCGTGGCAGGCCCGGCCTATACGGCAGCGGTGCTGTGGACCCTGGCGGCGCTCGTCCTGCTGATCATCGTGCTGGTCATCGTCAAGCTGGTCCGCAGCCTCACATTCGGAACCTTCGTCGCCGGCGGCCGCAACAGGAAAACACGACTGGCGGTCATGGATGCGACGGCGGTCGACAGCCATCGGCGCCTGGTGCTGGTGCGCCGCGACGACATCGAGCACCTGCTGCTCATCGGCGGTCCCACCGACGTGGTGGTCGAGACCGACATCCGCATGGCGGCGCCGCGCCGACCGGCTCTGACCGGCGAAACGGCACAGCACGAAGCTCCCCAGCCGCCGCGCCCGCACGCCCAACACGCACCATCAAGGCCGGCGACGGCGCACCAGGCCAAGGCGCCCGCCGCCCCGATGGTGCATCGTCCGTCCCAGCCTGCGGCGCCCTTCGCTCCGCATGCCGCACCCGTGGCGGCGGCCAAACCCCAGCCGGGCCATGTCGTACCGGCCAGGCCCGCGCACTTGCCGGCGGCGGCACCGGTTCGCCGCGAGCAAATCGACGAGACGCTGATGAAGGAACTCGAGGTTTCGCTCGACGACAAGCCGCGAGCCGGCAAGCCTGCGGTCGATCCGTCGCTCGACGACGAGATGGCGCGGCTGCTGGGCGAATTGTCGAGCCACAAGAAATAGCCGGGCGAAATCTCGATCCGGCGCATGAAAAAGGCGGCCGAAGCCGCCTTTTTCAATCATCACAAGGACGCGATCAGTCGTCGCGATAGACCTTTTCGCGGCGCTCGTGGCGCTCCTGCGCCTCGATCGACAATGTCGCGATAGGACGTGCATCCAGTCGCTTCAGAGAGATCGGTTCGCCCGTTTCCTCGCAGTAGCCGTAGGTTCCCTCGTCGATCCTCTGCAGCGCCGAATCAATCTTCGAGATCAACTTGCGTTGACGATCCCGCGCCCTCAATTCGATGGCGCGGTCCGTTTCGGACGAAGCACGATCGGCAAGATCGGGATGGTTGGCGTTTTCCTGCTGGAGTATTTCGAGGGTTTCGCGGGCTTCGCGGAGGATGTCGTTCTTCCAGGCGATCAACTTCGCCCTGAAGTATGACTTCTGCCGTTCGTTCATGAACGGCTCCTCTTCGGAGGGAACGTAGCCAAGTGCAACGGTATCGTTCATTCGACTCACCCAACAACCCCGTTTTGGCGCCTATATATTCGCGGGCCAACCCTCACACAAGCGCCTTCCTCGAAAACTTCACATCTGCCCGGAAAGGCGGCGAACGGACGTGGCAGCGGCGCAACTTTTCCCACAGCAACGCACAGCGGCATGGCCCGGTTGCAACGGCACCCCCGCTTGGCTACATGCTTGAGGCATGATCGGCGCAGGCTCGTCGGGGGCTTGAGCTTCCGGGAGCGATATTTGGGCAATCTCTATCTTCTCAGGCACGCCAAGGCAGGCTGGGCAGCTCCCGGCGTAAGGGACTTCGACCGCCCGCTCGACGCCACGGGCATCGCCGATGCGGCAGCCACCGGGGTTGCGATGCGCGCCTGCGGCTATGTGCCGGAATTGACGCTGTGCTCCAATGCACGTCGCGCCCGCGAGACCCTGGAAGGCATCGCGAGCCATGCCGACACCGGCCGCGTCATCTTCACCGACGACCTCTATGTTTCGGATGCGGCCGGCTATCTCGACAAGATCCGCGAGCACGGCAGATACGAAACCCTTCTCGTCATCGGCCACAACCCGATGATGGAGGATCTCGCAATGGCCGTGTCGGGTAGCGGCGACGAAGCCGCGCTTCACACGCTGCATACCGGCTTTCCGACCTCGGGCTTGGCCGTCATCCGCTTCCCAGGCAGCCTGTCAGAGGCGCAACTGGGCCGCGGCCATCTCGAAGCCTTCCTCACCCCGGCGGACCTTTGAAGGCGCCTGCCGTTTCAAATCCCGGAACCGGCACCTATATCGAGCCGGAACTCCTGGGGGATGACGATTGGCGTCACTGACCACATTCACCGACGAGGCCCGGATTGCACTCGACACGCTGTCGGAGCGCGCGACGGGATTGTTTTCGCCATCCCTGCGGCTCGGCGTCACCGGCCTGTCGCGGGCGGGCAAGACGGTGTTCATCTCAGCAGTGGTGCACAACCTCGTGCACGGCGGCCGACTTCCCCTGTTCGAGGCGCAGAAGTCGGGCCGCATCGCGCGCGCCTACCTGCAGGAACAGCCCGACGACGCCGTGCCGCGCTTCCAGTATGAGGACCATGTCGCGGCGCTTATCGACCAGCGCGTCTGGCCGGACTCGACGCGGGCCATCTCGGAACTCCGGCTGACCATAGAATTTGAATCCGCTTCCGGCTGGAACCGGCTGTTTTCACAAGGAAAACTGTCTATTGACATCGTCGACTACCCGGGCGAATGGCTGCTCGACCTGCCGCTGCTCGGCAAAAGCTACGAAGACTTTTCGCGCGAGGCGTTCGAACTGGCATCGCTGCCGGTTCGTGCCGACCTTTCCGAAGCCTGGCGCCGCCTGGCGGTGGCCGTCAGCCCCGCGGCCGACGCCGACGAGATGACGGCACGGCGCCTGGCCGAGAGCTTCACGGCCTATCTCAAGGCCTGCAAGGACGATGAGCGCGCGCTGTCGACCCTGCCTCCAGGCCGTTTCCTGATGCCCGGCGACCTGGACGGCTCGCCTGCGCTGACCTTCGCGCCATTGCCGGTACAAGGCAGGGCTCGCCCCGGGTCGCTGCATGCGATGATGGAGCGCCGCTACGAGGCCTACAAGACGCATGTGGTGAAACCCTTCTTCCGCGAGCACATCGCCAGGCTCGACCGCCAGATCGTGCTCATCGACGCGCTGCAGGCGCTGAACGCAGGCTCGGGCGCGATTGCCGACCTGGAGCGGGCAGTGACCGAGATCCTCGGCTGCTTCCGGCCCGGCCGCGGCAGCATCCTCACCGACCTGTTCTCGCGGCGGATCGACCGCATCCTGGTGGCGGCGACCAAGGCCGACCACCTGCATCACGAGAGCCACGACCGGCTGCAGGCGATCGTGCGCCGGCTGACCGAGCGCGCCCTCGCCCGCGCCAATCTCTCCGGTGCAGAGGTCGACGTCCTCGCCATGGCCGCGGTGCGCGCCACCCGCGAAGGTACGGTCAAGCAAGGCCGCGATACGTTGCCGGTGATAATCGGCACCCCTATCGAAGGCGAGACCATCGGCAAGGAACGCTTCGACGGCAGCGCCGAGACCGCTATATTTCCCGGCGACTTGCCAGAACGGGCGGATGTCGTGTTCCAGCATTTCGGCACCAATCATCGCCAGGATGCCGAGGATCCGGCGATCCGCTTCGTGCGCTTCCGCCCGCCCCGCCTGGAACGGACCGCCGAGGGCGTGACGCTGTCGCTGCCGCACATCCGCCTCGATCGCGCCCTGCAGTTCCTGATCGGAGACCAGCTGGCATGAGCGCCCCCAGGAAACCCGCGGCTTTCCGCATCGAAACCTCCCCCGCCGACGCCCCTGCGACCTACACCGAGGCGCGGCGCAAATCGCCGCCCGAGCAGCGCAGGCCTCGTGCAATGGCGGCTGAAACGGCCGTCGTCATCCCGGCGGAGACCGACGTGTTCGACGAGGTCGACCTGGCTGCCGCCGAGCCGCCGCCCGCCACGCCGCCGAAGTCGCGGTCGCGTCTGGGCACGGTGTTTGTCGCTGCCACAGGCGTGCTGGTTTCGCTCGGCGTCGGCCTGTGGACGGACAGGCTCATCCGGGATCTGTTCAGCCGCGCCGACTGGCTCGGCTGGCTGGCAGTCGCTGCGGCGTCCGTCGCCGTGCTGGCGCTGATCGTCAGCGTCATCCGCGAGGTGCTTGCGCTGTCGCGGCTTGCCTCGGTCGAGCGGCTGCGCAACCGCGCCCAGGATGCGCTGGATCGCAACGACCCCAAAGCTGCCCGCGCGGTGATCGACGACCTTTCGGCCTTCGTGGCATCGAAGCCGCAAACGGCGGCGGGACGGCGGACCCTCGCGGCGCTGCGCGGCGACGTGATCGACGGCGCCGACCTGGTGCGGCTGGCCGAGGCCGAGATCCTCGCCCCGCTGGACGCACAGGCGAAGGTACTCGTCCTCGATGCGGCCAAGCGCGTGTCGCTGGTCACCGCGGTCAGCCCGCGCGCGCTCGTCGACATCGCCTATGTGGTGTTCGAAGCCGGCCGCCTGATCCGCCGGCTGTCGGAACTCTATGGCGGGCGCCCGGGAACGCTCGGCTCTTTCCGCGTGGCCCGCAGCGTGCTTGCCCATCTCGCCGTGACCGGCTCGATCGCCGTCGGCGACAGCTTCGTCCAGCAATTGGTGGGACACGGGCTCGCCGCCAAGCTGTCGGCCAAGCTCGGCGAAGGCGTGGTCAACGGCATGATGACGGCCCGTATCGGCATCGCCGCCATGGAAACGACGAGGCCGATGCCGTTTACCGCGCTCAAGCGCCCCGGCATGGGCGACTTCCTTGCCGCGCTGACGACCTTCGCTGCGAAGGACAAGGCTGCCGAGAAGGCAAAATAGACGAAGCATTAACCATTCTTGTTCATGGTCCGGGCAAGCAAATCGTTCCAGTTTCTGTCGCCGGGTGTCTCCATGAAGCGCTTGTTCCTGTCCGCAGTCCTACCTGCCATGGTCCTTTCCTTCACGGGAATGGCGCATGCCGGCGCGGACAAGGTCGGCGACCAGAAATTCTTCAAGTCAGTCGAAGGCGAATGGGTCGGCCCGGGCGAGATCGTGGCAGGCAAGTACAAGGGAACGAAGTTCACGTGCAGCTTCACCGGCGCCACCCCCGACGACAAGGTCGGCATGTCGCTAGACGGCGGCTGCCGGGTTGGCATGTTCACCCAGAAGATGTCGGCGACGATCGAGCAGAAGGGACGCAGCGGCTATCGCGGCACGTTCCTCGACGGCTCCCAGGGCAAAGGCCTGGACATCATCTCCGGCAATGTCGTCGGCGGCAGCAAGGTCGTGCTTGCCCTCAATCGCAACCAGCTCAACGGCGTCATGCAGGCGCGCGTGCCCGACGAGAATACGATGCACGTGACCGTGTCGGTGCGGGTGGACAAGCAGCTCGTTCCCGTCATCGGCATGAAGCTCACCCGCGTCGACGGCGTCGCGGTCGGAGCCATCGCCAAGAACTGACCCTCCGGTCCAATAAAAAAGGGCGACGCCAGCCGGCGCCGCCCTTTTTTGATTCAGCGGCGAGACTCAGCCCTTGATGGCGGTCAGCAGCTCGTCATAGGCCTTGCAGGCCTCGGCCGAAGTGGTCGCACCGGTGTACTTGGAAGCGACTTCCTGCACCTTGGTCGCCAGCTCGGCAGCCTTGGTCGGGTCCTTGGTCACGGCTTCCTGGACGGCGGTTGCAATTTCCTGGCTCTTCTTGGCCAGGGTTTCGGCGGTGCACTCAGGCGCCTTCGAACAAGCCGCAACGGTGAACAGCACGCCGACGGTGGCGAGCACGATATTTCTCATGATGGTCCTCTCCTCGTAGGCCGACGGTTGCCGGCAGGCGTCCAACCCATTGGGCGGACGACGACGGCATTAGCGTTTCCGACCGTACAGCGCAATGGCAGGTTGTGGGCCACGCGATGGAGTTCGCCGTGCCATCGGCCGCTTTTGCCGAGCACACGACGGGCACGGACTGTTCGATGGCCGGCAGACCGCCTATCTTGACGATTCCAGGGCGGCGGTCACGCCGCCGGCACAGAATCGAGAGGGCATATGGCGGCAGACGCGACGGGCAACGAACTGGTCCAGGTGGTGGCCTTGCTTGCGGCAGGCGTCGTTTCCGTTCCCCTCTTCAAGCGGCTCGGCCTCGGGTCGATTCTCGGCTATCTTTCCGCCGGGATCGTCATCGGCCCGTTCGGCCTTGCGGTCTTCTCCGAGGCGGAGACCATCCTGCATGTCGCCGAGCTGGGCGTGGTGATGTTCCTGTTCATCATCGGCCTTGAGATGCAGCCATCGCGGCTTTGGGGTCTCAGGCGCGAGATCTTCGGTCTCGGCGCCCTCCAGGTCACGATCTGCGCCCTCCTGTTGACAGGGGTCGGCATCGCCACCGGGTTCCCGATCTCGCAGTCCTTCGTGGCAGGAGCCGGCTTCGTGCTGACCTCCACCGCGATCGTCATGCAACTGCTCGAGGAGCGCGGCGAACTCGGTACGCCCAAAGGCCAGCGCATGGTCTCGATCCTACTGCTCGAAGACCTCGCCATCGTGCCTCTCTTGGCGCTCGTGGCCTTCCTCGCGCCCGTCGCTCCCACCGACCAGGGCTCCGGATGGGCCCAGAGGTTCACCGACATCGGCATCGGTGTCGGCGCTATCGTCGGGCTGGTCTTCGCCGGACGCTACCTGCTCAACCCGCTGTTCCGGGTGCTTGCCGATTCGCGCGCTCGCGAGGTGATGACGGCGGCGGCACTGCTCGTCGTGCTGGGATCGGCGCTCGCCATGCAGCTCAGCGGCCTGTCCATGGCCATGGGGGCCTTTCTGGCCGGCGTGCTGCTGTCCGAATCGACCTTCCGCCACCAGCTCGAGGCCGACGTCGAGCCTTTTCGCGGCATCCTTCTCGGCATGTTCTTCATCGCCGTCGGCATGTCGCTCGATCTCGGGGTGGTCGCGGCAAACTGGCAGATGATCGCCGCCTACGTGCTCGTCTACATGGCGATGAAGGCGCTCGGCATCTATGTCGTCGCCCGCTTCCTGCATTCCGGGCATCGCGAGGCGCTGGAGCGCGCCGTCGTCATGGCGCAGGGCGGCGAATTCGCCTTCGTGCTGTATTCGTCCGCGCTCGCCGTCGGCATCCTCGACGGCGAGGCCAATGCGATCCTTACCGCAATCATCATCATCTCGATGGTGCTGACGCCGCTGGCGATCGCGGTGCTGCGCCGCATCACCCCACGCGACGAGCAATCGCTCGAAGGCGTGGACGTGGCCGCCGAGCTCACCGGCAGCGTCTTGATCATCGGCTTCGGCCGCTTCGGCCAGATCGTCAGCCAGCCGCTCTTGCTGCGCGGCGTCGACGTGTCGATCATCGACAACGACGTCGAGATGATCCAGGCGGCAGCCGACTTCGGCTTCAAGATCTACTACGGCGACGGCACCCGGCTCGACATCCTGCACGCTGCGGGCGCGGGTCGGGCGCGCGCGGTGCTGATCTGCGTCGACAAGGAGGACGTGGCGGTTCGCATCGCGGAGCGGATGAAGGCCGAGTTCCCGCTGGTGCCGGTGCTCGCCCGCGCCTACGACCGCGGCACCGCCATCCAGCTCATCCGTGCCGGGGTCGACTACCAGTTGCGCGAGACCTTCGAATCGGCGCTGCTGTTCGGCGGCGCGACGCTGCGCAAACTCGGCGAGGACCCCGACGACGTCGCCGAAGTGATCGAGGACGTGCGCGCCCGCGACGCGGCCCGGCTCAACATGCAGATCGCCGGCGACATCCAGTCCGGCAGCGACTACCTGCAGGGCAACATACCCGAGCCGGTGCCGACACCGCTGACGCAGCCACGCCGCAGCGCCAAGGCGCTGAACGATGAGGCAGCGGACGCGCTCAGCAAAAAGACCGGCGAGAAGGCGGAGAGGATCTGACGATGACGCAAGTGGACAGGAAACGCGCGACCGAGGTCTTCACCTTTTGGCGCGAGGCGGGTCCGGAAAAATGGTTCCGCAAGGACGAGTCGTTCGACGTCCATTTCCGCGAGACCTTCGGCGACCTGCACATGGCAGCGGCGCGGCGCGACTGCGACCACTGGTCGGCGGATGCCGAGGGGGCGCTGGCGCTGATGATCCTGCTCGACCAGTTCCCGCGCAACTGCTTCCGCGGCAGTGGCCACATGTATGCGACCGATCCGCTTGCCAGGCATTTTGCGCGCATGGCAATCGCCGACGGGCACGACATGGCGACCGACGCGCCGATCCGGGTGTTCTTCTACCTGCCCTTCTCGCATTCCGAGACGCTTGCCGACCACGACATCCCGCTGGAACGCTCGACGGCGCTCGGCGGCGATTTCTTGAAGCATGCCATCGGCCATCGCGACATCGTTGCGCGCTTCGGTCGCTTCCCGCACCGCAACTTCATCCTGGGGCGCGATTCGACACCGCAGGAACTGGCATTTTTGGAAAGCGGCGGCTTCTCGGGCTGATTCTCAGATTTCCAGACGCATCAGCGGACGGCCGGGCTTGCGCTCGGCTGCCCGCACGAAGCCGGCCCTCTCGAACACCCTGGACGAGCCGACATAGAGGCTGCCGGAACGCGAGTCCTTCGAGTGATCCATCGGACAGGCTTCGAGCACGCGCGCTCCGGAGCGGCGGGCAAATGCGATGCCCGCACCGACGAGCCTGTGCGTCAGCCCCCGGCCGCGCACCTTGTTGCGGATGAAGAAGCAGGAAATCGCCCAGACGCCTGGATCGGCTGCATCATCGACCGCCAGAGGCGCCGAAGCCCGGCCTGGATTGTTGAACTCCGGCACGTCGGCGCGCGGCCCGACCTGCATCCAGCCGACCGCCCGGCCGTCCTCGAAGGCAAGCAGGCCGGGCGGCGGCCCGGCCTCGATGCGCGCCTTGATGTGATCCTTGTTGCGCTCGCGCGTGCTCTCGCGCCGCGCCGCCGGCGGCAGCCGGAAATAGGTGCACCAGCAGCCGTAGCAGGCGCCCTGCTTGCCGAACAGGTCCTCGAAATCGGGCCATAGCTCCGGCGTCAGCGGCAGGATGGAATCAGACATTGCACAACTCCCTTCCCTCCCTTGTTCCATGGGGAGGGCTGGCATAAAATCCAATATGTTCTCTTTATGTTCGCAGCGATGGCGATGCCTGTCAACGATCCCGGCCACGGTTTCTGCCGCGACTGCCTGAGCCTGCAGAAGGGCTCGGGACCGCGCTGCCACGCCTGCGGCAGCCCTCGCCTCTTGCGGCATCCCGAGCTCTACGGGCTGCACATCGCCCATATCGACTGCGACGCCTTCTATGCGGCGGTGGAGAAGCGCGACAATCCCGACCTCAAGGACAAGCCGGTCATCATCGGCGGCGGCAAACGCGGCGTCGTCTCCACCGCCTGCTACATAGCCCGCATCCACGGCGTGCGGTCGGCCATGCCCATGTTCAAGGCGCTGGAGGCCTGCCCAGAGGCCGTCGTCATCAAGCCGGACATGGAGAAATATGTCCGGGTCGGCCGCCAGGTCCGGGCGATGATGCAGGCACTGACGCCGCTGGTCGAGCCGCTGTCAATCGACGAGGCGTTCCTGGATCTCGCCGGCACGGAGCGGCTGCACGGCCTGCCGCCGGCGCTGGTCTTGGCGCGGTTCACCGCGTCGGTGGAGAGGGAAATCGGCATCACCGTTTCGGCCGGGCTTTCCTACTGCAAATTCCTGGCAAAGATCGCTTCCGACTTTCGCAAGCCGCGCGGCTTTGCGGTCATCGGCGAGGCCGAGGCGCCGGCATTCCTCGCCCAACAGCCGGTGACGACGATCTGGGGCGTCGGCAAGGCATTTGCCGCGACGCTCGAGCAAGACGGCATCCGCAGCATCGGCCAGCTCCAGCGCATGGAACTCAACGAACTGATAAGGCGCTATGGCACCATGGGCAGCAGGCTCTATCACCTGTCGCGCGGCCAGGACGAGCGCAAGGTGTCGCCCGACCAGGAGGCCAAGAGCGTGTCGGCCGAGACCACCTTCGACACCGACCTCGCCTCCTCGGGCGACCTGGTTCCGGTGCTGAGAGCCCTGTCTGAAAAAGTCTCGGCGCGGTTGAAGAAGGCAGGTATCGCCGGCCGCACCGTGGTGCTGAAGCTGAAGACCCAGGACTTCAAGCTCCGCACCCGCAATCGCCAGCTCGCCGACCCGACCCGGCTCGCCGACCGCATCTTCCAGACCGGGCTGCAGCTGCTGGAGAAAGAGACAGACGGCACCAAATACCGCCTGCTCGGGATCGGCGTCAGCGATCTTTCCGACGACGACAGGGCCGATCCGCCCGACCTCGTCGACCTCCAGGCGCGCAAGCGCGCGCTGGCCGAGGGCGCCATCGACGCACTGCGCGACAAGTTCGGGCGCAGGGCCGTCGAGACGGGATACACGTTCGGCAAGGGCAGCAACGCGCGCCCGCCGGAGCCTGTCGACGATTGAAGCGCCTGCAAGCCGGCTGCGACGGCGCAGACCAGGTAATTCAGGCAGGCTTGCCCTCGATGATGCTGATGCGCGGACCGGCATCGATCGTTCTGGTCAATCTGAAGCCAGCGGCTGCGAACAGTCGTGCGAACTCCTCTTCCGTGCGCTCCTGTCCGCCGGGGACCGCCAGCATGTTGAGGTCGGCGAACTTGGCGCGCGCGCCTTCGTTCGGCGGCGCCAACACCGCCTCCAGCACGACCAGCGTGCCATCTGGCCGCAACGAGCGTCGGCAGGTCTTGAGGATGGCAATCGAACGCTCGTCGTCCCAGTCGTGCAGGATCCATTTCATGACATGCGAGTCGGCGCCCTCGGGAACCGAAACGAAGAAGTCGCCGCCGACCACCTCACAGCGATCGGCCACCAATGCCGACCGAAGCAGCGGTCCCGCACCATCCACCACCTGCGGCTGGTCGAACAGGATGCCCCTCTGCCGTGGGTTGCGAGCAAGGATTGCCGCGATCAACGCGCCCTGCCCGCCGCCAACATCCATAACTACATCGAAGCCACCGAAATCATAGGCGGCGAGCACGGCGGCAGCGACCGCCGGAACGAAAGACGACATCGCCTGATCGAAGATCACGGACTCCTCGGGGTGGTCGATGCGGTACTGCCAGACACCGGTGCCATGGGCGTGGGCGAATGCATTCTCGCCGGTGCGCACGCTGTGCAGCAATTCGGTCCAGGCATCCCGGTAGTAGGCCCGCCCCACCATCCGCGCCCAAGGTGCCACGGAGTGCTCGGCATCCGCGCGAAGGCAGGTTCCCAGGTTGGTCAGCGCAAACCGGCGCTCCGCACCTTCATGAAGAACGCCAACCGACGCCAGCGCCCGCAGCAGCCGATAGAGCGATTGCGGATGCGTGCCGGTTGCAGCGGCGAGTTCGTCGCTCGAACGCGGGCCGTTCGTGAGGTGATCGGCGATGCCAAGCGTTGCGCCGACGCAGATCGCCTGGGACACCTGGTATCCGTTCACCATCTGCATGAGGTCTGCTGCTGCCGCCTTCTCGTCCATGACGACGCCCCCGCTGGCTGGCCAGGCAGGGATCAAAATACCAGTAGCAATGGGCTGCCGCAACGAAGCACTAGTCGGGACGCTTGAAAGAAAAATCCGGAGCGTGTGTCGATTCTGCTGATTTCTGCTCGTCGTGTTGGCAGACTAGGCCCAGACAATGGTGTCCGGCCTCAGATTTCGGGAGCAAGATCAATGCGTTTCATGTTCGTGGTCAAAGCCAGCAAAGACTCCGAAGCCGGCATCATGCCGTCGGCCGAACTCATTTCCGCCATGGCCGACTACCACGAGGACCTGGCCAAGGCCGGTGTGCTGCTCGACGGCAGCGGCCTGCAACCGAGTTCCAAGGGATGGCGGATCACGTGGTCGGGCGGCAGGAAGACTGTCACCGACGGCCCCTTCGCCGAGACCAAGGAGCTTATCGCCGGCTATACCATCATCCAGGTGAAGACGCGCGAGGAAGCGATGGAATGGGCCAACCGCTTCCCGAATCCGCAGATGGAAAACGGCCAGATCGAAGTGCGCCAGATGTTCGATCTCGAGGATTTCGAACCGAGCGAAGGCATCGACCGCTTCCGTGACATGGGTATCGCCCAGGACCGGAGATAGATGTCACCGGATGACCGCCATCCGCCCGGTGCGCCGCCGCGAGGGTCGAACGGCGACGACAGCGTCGCCAGGAGCCGCGCGACGCACCGGGCCATCGAGACCGTGTTCCGCATGGAGCGGGCACGGATCGTGGCGGCCCTTGCCCGCTTCACGCGCGGCGTCGACCTTGCGGAAGAGTTCGCCCAGGATGCGCTGATCGCAGCGCTGCGCAACTGGCCCGAGAGTGGCATTCCGGACAAGCCCGGTGCCTGGCTGATCGCCTCTGCCAGGCGCCGCGCCATAGACCATTTCCGCAGGGTGAGGATGGCGGACGGCAAGCTCGCTTTGCTCGGTATCGACGTCGAGGCCGAAGCGGCGGACGATCCGCCCGAGCCGGACGAAGGCCTCGGCGACGAGATGCTCGGACTGATGTTCGTGTCGTGCCATCCGGTGCTGTCGACCGAAGCGCGCGTTGCCCTGACCTTGCGGCTGGTCGGCGGCCTGACGACGGAGGAGATCGCCCGCGCCCATCTGGTCTCCGAAACAGCGATGGCCCAACGCATCGTGCGTGCCAAGCGGGCATTGTCGGACGCAGGCGTGCCGTTCGAGGTGCCCGTCGGGCCGGACAGGGCAGAGCGGCTGACCTCCGTGCTCGAGGTGCTCTATCTGGTCTTCAACGAGGGATACTCCGCCACCAAAGGCGACGACTGGATCAGGCCGTTGCTCTGCCAGGAAGCGATGCGGCTGGGGCGCATCCTGGCCGGACTTGCTCCCGAAGACGCCGAGGTACACGGCCTGATCGCGCTGATGGAGTTGCAGGCATCGCGGCTTCCCGCGCGGAGCGACGCCGAGGGAAGGCCGATCCTCCTGCTCGATCAGAACCGGGCGCGCTGGGATCACCTGCTGATCAACCGCGGCCTCGCCGCTCTTGCCAGGGCAGAGACCCTGCCCCGACCCGGTCCCTACACGCTGCAGGCGGCGATCGCCGCGTGCCATGCAAGGGCGCGAATTGCCGACGAAACCGACTGGCCGCGCATCGCGGCACTATATGCGGCGCTTGCCTCGCTCACGCCCTCGCCGGTGGTCGAGCTGAACCGCGCCATGGCGCTGGCCATGGCGTTCGGGCCGGCCGCCGGGCTTGAGCTCGCCGACCAACTGGCGCACGAGCCTGCCTTGCGCAACTATCACCTGCTGCCAAGCGTGCGGGCCGACCTTCTGGCAAAACTCGGCCGCGTGCGGGAAGCACTCGTCGAATTCGAACGAGCGGCAGCGCTGACACAGAACGAGCGAGAGCGGGCAATGCTGCTCGAACGGGCGCGGGCCTGCCGGGACCAGCTGGCCGCAAAGGCCAGCGACGCCAAGCGCTGACCCGCGACCGCCAAAACTAGACCAGCTCGACCTCCACCACACCCGGCACCGCGCGCATGGCAGAGGCGATGGACGGCGTGATGCGATAGCGTTCGCGCAGCTCGATCTCGATCTCGCCCTGCGCTTCGCCCTTCAGCACGATGAAGCTCACCTCGCCCTCGCCCCGCACCGTCAGGTGGTTGGAGAGCGTGTTGAGCGGGGCTGCATCGCGCACGAAGATGCGCAGCGTCTTCTGCACACGGCTCGCCTCGTCCTCCAGCGACTGCACGGTCTGGATGCGCAGGTTGACGCCCTCGGGACGGTCCTCGGCGGCAACGGTGATGACCACCGATTTGCCCGGCTCGCAGAAGTCGCGGTACTGCGCCAGCGTCTCCGAGAACATCACCGCCTCGTACTGGCCCGAGACGTCGGAGAACTGGACAATGCCCATCTTGTTGCCGGTCTTGGTCTTGCGTTCCTGCTTGGTCGTGACCGTGCCGGCCAGACGTCCGGCGGTCGCGCCGCGTTTCACGGCGGCGGCGAAGTCGGCCCAGTTCTGGACGCGCATCTTCTCCAGCGCCACCTTGTACTCGTCGAGCGGGTGGGCCGAGAGATAGAAGCCGACCACCTGGAATTCGCGATGCAGCCTGTCGGCCGCGAGCCACGGATCGGTCTGCGGCAGGTGCAGCACCGGCGCCTGGCCGGAGAAAGCGCTGCCGAAGATGTCGGACTGGCCGAGCGTGGCGTTCTCGTGGGCCAGCGACGCCAGGCCCATCATGCGTTCGAGGCCTGCCATCATGGCGGCACGCTCGTGGCCGAAGCAATCCAGCGCTCCCGCCATGATCAGGCTTTCGAAGACGCGCTTGCCGACGATCTTGGGATCGATGCGCTCGCAGAAGTCGGCGAGGCTGGCAAAGGGCTTTTCCTCGCGCTTGGCGACGATGTGCTGCACTGCCGCCTCGCCCACGCCCTTGATCGCCGCGAGCGAGTAGAAGATCTTCTTCTCGCCCACCTCGAAGTCGCGGTAGCTGGTCATCACCGACGGCGGCACGACCTCGATGCCGAGCCGCATGGCGTCCTGGCGGAAGTCGTTCAGCTTGTCGGTGTTCGACATATCGTAGGTCATCGAGCCGGCGAGGAACTCGACCGGGTAATGCGCCTTGAGATAGGCGGTCTGGTACGACACGATCGCGTAGGCTGCGGCGTGCGACTTGTTGAAGCCGTAGTCGGCGAACTTGGCGAGCAGGTCGAAGATGAAGTTGGCCTGCGGCTTGGCAACACCCCCATCCACCGCACCCGTGACGAAGCGCTCGCGCTGCTTGTCCATCTCGGCGCGGATCTTCTTGCCCATGGCGCGGCGCAGAAGGTCGGCTTCGCCGAGCGAATAGCCTGACAGCACCTGCGCGATCTGCATGACCTGCTCCTGGTAGACGATGACCCCTTGGGTCTCCTTCACCAGGTAGTCGATCTTGGGATGGATCGACTCGATCTCCTCCTCGCCATGCTTGCGGGCGTTGTAGGTCGGGATGTTCTCCATCGGGCCGGGGCGGTAGAGCGCCACCAGCGCGATGATGTCCTCGATACGGTCGGGCTTCATGCCGATCAGCGCCTTGCGCATGCCCGCACTTTCGACCTGGAAGATGCCGACGGTCTCGCCGCGCGACAGCATGGCGTAGGTCTCGGGGTCGTCGAGCGGGATCAGGGCCAGGTCGATGTCGACGCCGCGACGGCTGATGAACTGCACCGCCTTCTGCAGCACCGTCAGCGTCTTGAGGCCGAGGAAGTCGAACTTCACCAGCCCGGCCTGCTCGACATACTTCATGTTGAACTGGGTGACCGGCATGTCCGAGCGCGGATCCCGGTACATCGGCACCAGTTCCGAAAGCGGGCGGTCGCCGATGACGATGCCGGCGGCGTGCGTCGAGGCGTGGCGGTAGAGGCCCTCGAGCTTCTGGGCCATGTCGAGCAGAGTCTGCACGATCGGCTCGCGCTCGGCCTCCTCGGCAAAGCGCGGCTCACCTTCGATGGCCTGGGCCAGCGTCACCGGATTGGCCGGGTTCTGCGGCACCATCTTGGAAAGCTTGTCGACCTGGCCATAGGGCATCTGCAGCACGCGGCCGACGTCGCGCAGCACGGCGCGCGCCTGCAGCGTACCAAAAGTGATGATCTGGCCGACCTGGTCGCGGCCATACTTGGCCTGGACGTAGCGGATCACCTCCTCGCGCCGGTCCTGGCAGAAGTCGATGTCGAAGTCGGGCATCGACACGCGGTCGGGATTGAGGAAGCGTTCGAACAGGAGCGAGAAGCGCAGCGGGTCGACGTCGGTGATGGTGAGCGCATAGGCGACCAGCGAACCCGCGCCCGAACCGCGGCCCGGGCCGACGGGAATGCCGTGGATCTTGGCCCATTTGATGAAGTCCGCGACGATGAGGAAGTAGCCCGGGAACTTCATGCGCTGGATGATGCCGATCTCGAACTCGAGACGCTCGCGATACTGCTCCTCGGTGAAACCGGGATGGATGCCGCGCGTGGCGATGCGCTCGGCCAGGCCTTCACGCGCCTGGCGCGCCAGTTCGTCGCCCTCGGCCCGCTCGGCGGCTTCGGCGTCGGCGACGTCGGCACCGGCGAAGCGCGGCAGGATCGGCTTGCGATTCTGCGGAAAATAGGAACAGCGCCGGGCGATCTCCACCGTATTGTCGATCGCTTCGGGCAAATCCGCAAAAAGCTGCGACATCTCCTTCTGGGACTTGAGGAAATTGTCCGCCGTCAGGCGCCGCCTGTTGTCCTCTGCGACTACCGAACCCTCGGCGATGGCGATCAGCGCGTCGTGGGCTTCGAAGTCGCCCCTGGCCGGGAAGAAGGCCTCGTTGGTGGCCACCAGCGGCAGGCGATGGCGGTAGGCAAGGTCGATCGTGGCGGCCTCGACGCCCCGGTCGTAGCCGGCCAGGCGCTCGACTTCGACATAGAGCCGGTCGCCGAAGATCGCCTGCAGCCCGAGCAGCCGGCTCTCCGCCAACGCCTGATGGTCGTTCCTGATCGCCGCTCCGACCGGGCCGCGCGGGCCGCCGGTCAGGCAGATGATGCCGTCGGCAAGTGCCGTCACCCATTCGAGCTTGGCATGAATGGGCTCGCCGTTCGGCGTGTCCAGGTACATGCGGCTGACGATGCGCACCAGATTGGCGTAGCCGTCCTCGGTCGCGGCGATGAGCACGACCGGATAGAGTTCGAGCGCCGTTTTCCAGGCAGGGCCGCGCTCGGTGGCCGCCGCTGCAACGGCGAAATCGACGTCGACCTGACAGCCGACGATGGGCTGGACGCCGTCCTTGGTGGCCTTCTGGGCGAATTCGAGCGCGCCGAACAGGTTGTTGCTGTCGGCGACGGCGATCGCAGGGGCCTCGTCCTTGACCGCGTGACCGACGATCTTGCCGAGCGGCAGCGCACCTTCGAGCAGCGAATAGGCGGAGTGGACGCGAAGATGGATGAAGGTCCGCGGCGAAGCCTCTGGTTTGGCTTCCGCTTTCAATGCCTCGCGCTTCAGCGGATCGCGCGGCGGCCGTTCACTCGACATCGAATCGTTTGCCTTTCGGAGAATGTTTGCCGGCCATGTTCGGCCAGCCCGACCGCGGTGTCCACCCGGCCCGGCGACGCACCGGCAGAGCCTTGTGGAATATCGACCCAATCGCCGCCTTGCGACCGCCGGGTGTCGCCTTGCCGGTTGATCGCGGCGGCAAAACCTGAAACCCTAGGACAACAATTTTTCCCCTGATTGCGCCTAAAGGAAGATCGCCATGAAAACCCGCGCCGCCGTCGCCGTTGGAGCAGGCAAGCCGCTCGAGATCATGGAGGTGGACCTCGAGGGCCCGCGCGAGGGCGAGGTGCTGGTCGAGATCAAGGCGACCGGCATCTGCCACACCGACGAGTTCACCCTGTCGGGCGCCGATCCCGAGGGCATCTTCCCGGCCATCCTTGGCCATGAGGGCGCGGGCGTCGTGGTCGACGTCGGCAAGGGCGTGACCTCGCTCAGGAAGGGCGACCACGTCATCCCGCTCTACACGCCCGAATGCCGCTCCTGCCCGTCCTGCCTCAGCCGCAAGACCAACCTGTGCACCGCGATCCGCTCGACCCAGGGGCAAGGCCTGATGCCCGACGGCACGTCGCGCTTTTCGATCGGCAAGGACAAGATCTTCCACTACATGGGCTGCTCGACCTTCTCGAACTTCACCGTGCTGCCCGAGATCGCGCTCGCCAAGGTCAACCCCGACGCGCCGTTCGACAAGATCTGCTACATCGGCTGCGGCGTGACGACGGGCATCGGCGCGGTCATCAACACCGCCAAGGTCGAGATCGGTTCGACGGCGATCGTCTTCGGCCTCGGCGGCATCGGCCTCAACGTCATCCAGGGCCTCAGGCTCGCGGGCGCCGACATGATCATCGGCGTCGATCTCAACAACGACAAGAAGCAATGGGGCGAGCGTTTCGGCATGACCCATTTCGTCAACCCGAAGGAGGTCGACGGCGACATCGTGCCGCACCTGGTCAACATGACCAAGCGCGGCGCCGACCAGATCGGCGGCGCCGACTACACCTTCGACTGCACCGGCAACGTCAAGGTGATGCGCCAGGCGCTCGAAAGCGCTCATCGCGGCTGGGGCGAATCGATCGTCATCGGGGTCGCGGGCGCCGGCCAGGAGATCTCGACGCGGCCGTTCCAGCTGGTCACCGGCCGCACCTGGAAGGGCACCGCCTTCGGCGGCGCGCGCGGCCGCACCGACGTGCCGAAGATCGTCGACTGGTACATGGAGGGCAAGATCCAGATCGACCCGATGATCACCCACACGCTCAAGCTCGAGGACATCAACAAGGGCTTCGACCTGATGCATGCCGGCGAGAGCATCCGGAGCGTCGTCGTCTACTGATGAACGCAGTCGCATATGAGGTCGACGTCAGGGGACTGGACGACCTCTCCCCGCGCGATCTCTATGCGATGCTGAAGATGCGCATCGACGTCTTTGTCGTCGAGCAGAAGTGCGCATTCCCCGAACTGGACGGCAAGGATCCCGAAGCCCTGCATCTCAGGCTTCTTGCCGGCAAGGACCTGCTGGCGAGCACGCGGATCATTGCTCCTTCCGGTATCGACGATCCGGCCTATATCGGCCGGGTCGTGGTGTCGCCCGACCATCGCGGCAAGCGCCTCGGCGACAAGCTGATGGCCGAGTCCATCGCCGCCTGCGAGCGGCTGTTTCCCGGCCGTCCGATCGCGCTCTCGGCACAGAGCCATCTCGTAACTTTCTACGGCTCCTTCGGCTTCGAGACGGTGTCGGAGGAATATCTCGAAGACGACATTCCGCATATCGACATGCTGCGGCCCTTGCCTGCCTGAGGCGGATGCATGCAAGGTGCAGAGATGGACACCAATCCCATCATCTATGTCGATGCCGACGCCTGTCCCGTGAAAGACGAAGTGGTGAAGGTCGCCGACCGTCTCGGACTGGCGGTGACCTTCGTTTCCAACGGCGGGCTGAGGCCGTCGCGCGATCCGATGGTCCGCAACGTCGTCGTTTCGAAGAGCGCGGACGCGGCCGACGACTGGATCGTCGAGAACGCCAAGGCCAACGACATCGTCGTCACCGCCGACATTCCGCTGGCGAGCCGCAGCGTGGCGCTGGGCGCCTATGTGCTCGGGCCGACAGGCAAGCCATTCACGCCCGAGACCATCGGCATGGCGGTGGCGATGCGCGACCTCAAGCAGCACCTGCGCGAAACCGGCGAGAGCAAGGGCTACAATGCCGGCTTCACGCCGCAAGACCGGTCGCGCTTCCTCGGGGCACTCGACCAGACGGCGCGGCGGGCGATCCGCGGGGCACAGGGCGGATGAAGCCGTTCGGGCGCCATTTCGTCTTCAAGATCAGCGCCGCCATCGGCCTGGCGGCACTTGCGGTCGCCTGGGCGCTCGATCAGCCACTGGCCTTCGCCATCGGCGCGAATGCCTTCTTCATCGTCTATGCCGCCTTGGTGCTGCGCGAGATGCCGGCATTGAGCGCCGACTACCTGAGCCTGCGTGCGCAGGAAACCGACGAGCCGGTCGGCATCATATTCCTCGTCACCGTCGCCATCATCGGCGCCGCGGTCGGCTCGCTTTTCATGCTGATCAACGGCCGCGAGGCCGCGGGCGCCATCCCGCTCGCCTTCTCGCTGCTGTCGCTGCCGCTGGGCTGGTTCACCCTCCACGCCATGACGGCGCTGCACTATGCCCATCTCTACTGGAAAGGCGACGGAAGCGATGAAACGGATTCCGCTCCCGGCCATAAGCCCATGGGCGGATTGATCTTTCCCGAAACCGGCCGGCCCTGCGGCTGGGACTTCCTCTACTTCTCCGTGGTCATCGGCATGACCGCCCAGACGGCCGACACCAACATCTCTTCGACACCGATGCGCCAGGCTGTCCTGGTCCATTCCATCGTGTCGTTCTTCTTCAACACCATCATCGTCGCAGCCGCCGTCAATCTCGTGGTATCGCTCGCAAACTGAGCGGCATCACGCCCATGTCGTTCCAGCTTCGAAACCTTCGGCGACCGCCGCCCGTAGCTTGGCCAATATCATCGCGACGCCGACCCCTTCGGCGAGACAATGGGAGGCTGGCGGCATGGACGAGCAAGCACCCGAGCCAATCGTGCGGCAACCTCGGCGCGGCGACCTGATCTACCGGCAGACGCGCTGGACGCGCGCCACCCACTGGGTCTGGGCCCTCAGTCTGTTCTTCCTGCTGCTCAGCGGCCTGCAGATATTCAACGCCCATCCGGCGCTCTACATCGGCCGGCAATCGGGCTTCCAGTTCGACAACAGCGTGCTGACCATCGGCTCCGACTATTATCAAGCCCAGCCAATCGGTTACGCGGAAATATTCGGACACAGATTCACCACCACGGGGGTGTTTGGGCTGTCCGGGCGCGAGGACAATCTGCGCGCCCGCGCCTTCCCGTCCTGGGCGACGATCCCGTCGGGCCAGGATCTAGCCACTGGCCGCGTCGTCCACTTCTTCTTCGCCTGGCTGCTGACGGCGACGCTTGCCGCCTGGCTCGCCGCCAGCCTGTGGAACGGCCACCTGCGCCGCGACCTCACCCCCACGAGCGACGATCTCAGGAGGCTGCCGCGGGACATTGCCGACCATGCCAGGCTGAAGTTCCACCATGGACGCGACTACAACACGCTGCAGAAGCTCGCCTATGGCGGCGTGCTGTTCGTCCTCCTGCCGCTGATGATCGTCACCGGGCTCGCCATGTCTCCGAGCATGAACGCCGCGGTGCCGTTCCTGACCGACATGCTGGGCGGCAGGCAGACCGCACGTACGATCCACTTTGCCACCATGCTGCTGCTGGTCGCCTTCTTCGTAGTCCACATGCTGATGATCCTGGCAGCCGGACCGATCAACGAGCTGCGTTCGATCGTCACCGGCTGGTACCGCGCCGACCCACCGAAACCCGAGGCCGACACCTCCGACAGGAGCGCCTGACATGCAAAATTTCCAGCTCGCCCGCCGACGCTTCCTGACCGCGGCATCGCTCGGCCTGTCCGGCCTTGCCCTTTCCGGCTGCGACGCCTTCGACTTCCTTCAGGATCGCGACGATCGCGTGCGCAACTTCCTCGAAGGCGCCAACGACCTCACCTACCGCGCGCAACGGCTGCTCGCGGGCCGCGACAGCCTGGCCCAGGAATATTCCGAGACCGACATCCGCCAGCCGCAGCGCCCGAACGGCGTCACCGCGCCCGACGACGAGACCTACAAGGCGCTGCTCGCCAACGACTTCGCCGACTGGCGGCTGGAAGTGACCGGCCTGGTCGAAAAGCCGCTGTCGCTGACCAGGTCACAACTGATGAACATGCCGGCGCGTACCCAGATCACCCGGCACGACTGCGTCGAGGGCTGGAGCTGCATCGCCAAATGGACCGGCGTGCCGCTTTCACTCGTGCTCGACGCGGCAGTCGTGAAGCCCGCCGCGCGCTACGTCGTCTTCCACTGCCTCGACACCATCGAGAACAGCCTCTCCGGCGAGGTCAAATATTACGGCTCGATCGACCTGATCGACGCCCGCCACCCGCAGACGATCCTGGCCTACGCGGTCAACGGCAAGCCGCTGCCCGTCGAGAACGGCGCACCGCTCAGGGCCAGGGTAGAACGCCAGCTCGGCTACAAGATGCCGAAATATCTCAAGGGCATCGAGCTGGTCGACAGCTTCGGCGCCATGGGCCTCGGCAAGGGCGGCTACTGGGAGGATCGCGGCTACGACTGGTATGGCGGCATCTGATTCGTCAGCGTGGACTACCCGAACGGGTGGACCATGCACCATTCGGTCAGGTGAATAAGCGCTGCGCGGACAGGTGACAAAGTGTCGGCGTTGGGATATTGACGACTCGTCTGGGGCCTTTGCGGGCTCCACCTGTTTGCGGGAGAGAGCAGCGAAAGCTGACGCCGAAGGGGAAATCGCCCGAAATCTCTCAGGCAAAAGAACCGTAAACGGGAAGGACACTCTGGAAAGTCGGGACCCTGGTCCCGCGCCGAAGGTGTAAGCGCTGCCGACAGAGTTCCGGGGCGCAAGTCTCTCAGGCTTCAGACAGAGGGGCACGGAATGGCTGCCACAAGCGGCTGGTAACGTGCGACTCTGGAGGAGCCATGACTGGTGACACGACACTTCATCTGCCACTCGAAGACCTGCATGCAGCAGCTGGCGCGCGTTTCGGCGCATTCGCCGGCTGGCACATGCCGCTGACCTATCCCGCCGGGGTGATGAAGGAGCATCTTCACACCCGCGAGCATGTCGGCCTGTTCGACATCTCCCACATGAAGCTGTTCCTGGTCACCGGACCGGGTGCCGCTGACCTTCTCAACCGCGCCTGCCCGCTCGACGCCCGCGCCCTGGAGTTCCGTCAGTCGAAGTACACCTTCTTCCTGACGGGGATGGCCGGCATCATCGACGACCTGATCATCACCCGGCTCGGCGACGAGCGCTTCATGGTGGTGGCGAACGCCGGCAATGCCGCGACCGACGAGGCGCATCTGCGGGCGCTGGCCGAGGACTACGACGCGAAGGTCGAGCCGCTCGACCGCGTGTTCCTGGCGATCCAGGGGCCGGAAGCGGCAGCCGTCCTGGCCAAGGCCGGCATCGCCACCGACGACCTGTTCTTCATGCAGGGCTTCGAGCCGCGCGCCGACTGGTTCATGAGCCGCTCGGGCTATACCGGCGAGGACGGTTTCGAGATCGGCCTGCCGGTGGCCGATGCCCGTGAACTCGTCGGCAAGCTGCTTGCCGACGAGCGTGCCATGTGGATCGGGCTCGCCGCGCGCGACAGCCTGCGCCTCGAGGCCGGGCTCTGCCTGCATGGCAACGACATCACCCCCGACAACGACCCGGCCAGCGCCGGCCTGATGTGGGCGATCCCCAAGGAATTGCGCGCCGAAGGCAAGTTCATCGGCCGCGCAGCACTGGCAAGGATCCTCGCCGAGGGCCCGGCGCAGAAGCGCGTCGGCCTGAAGCCGGAGGGCCGCCAGCCGGTGCGCTCCGGCGCCGAACTGTTCGACGCCGACGGCAAGCCCGCTGGTCGCGTCGCCTCGGGCGGCTTCGGCCCGTCGGCCGGCTTCCCGGTCGCCATGGGCTACGTCTCGGCCTCGCTGGCCAAGGCCGGCACCCGCCTCTTCGCCGACGTGCGCGGTACCAAGGTGCCCGTCGACGTCCACGCCCTTCCCTTCACGCAGCATCGCTACCGCAAAGGATAATTTCGATGACCAAGACCTATTTCACCGAAGACCACGAGTGGATCCGCGTCGAAGGCGATATCGCCACCGTCGGCATCACCGACTACGCCCAGGAACAGCTCGGAGACCTGGTGTTCGTCGAACTGCCGGAAGCCGGCCGCAAGCTCGCCAAGGGCGACGTGGCGGTGGTCGTCGAATCCGTCAAGGCCGCGTCGGACGTCTACGCTCCGGTCGACGGCGAGATCACCGAGGCCAACGGCGCGCTGTCGGGCGACCCGGCGCTCGTCAACAACTCGGCCACCGGCGAAGGCTGGCTCTGGAAGATGAAGCTGGCGAACGCTTCCCAGCTCGATGGCCTCATGGACGAGGCCGGCTACAAAGCCCATATCGGTTGACAGGATCACTGAGATGACCACTGCACCCTATCCCTTTTCGGCCCGCCACATCGGGCCCGGCGCGGCTGATGCCCGCGCCATGCTCGCCGCCATCGGCGTGCCGTCTGTGGAAACGCTGATCTCGCAGGCCGTGCCGAAGTCGATCCGGCTCGATCGGGCGCTCAACCTGCCGGCGCCGGCATCCGAGCATGAAGCGCTCGCCGAACTCGGCGAAAAGATGGGCCGCAACAAGGTGCTGAAGAGCTTCATCGGCGCCGGCTATCACGGCGTCAACGTGCCGCCGGTCATCCAGCGCAACCTGTTCGAGAACCCGGCCTGGTACACCGCCTACACGCCCTACCAGGCCGAAATCAGCCAGGGCCGCCTCGAACTGCTGTTCCACTTCCAGACGCTGGTCGCGGAACTCACCGGCCTGCCGGTGGCTTCCGCCTCGCTGCTCGACGAGGCAACCGCCGTGGCCGAGGCCGTCGGCATTGCGCTCCGCCACCACCGCGACAAGCGCAGCCGCGTCGCGCTCGCAGGCAAACCGCATCCGCAGACGCTCGACGTCGTGCGCACCCGCGCCGAGCCGCTGGGCACCGAGATCGACGGCGAGACCATCGACGACAACACTGCAGCGCTCATCGTTTCCTGGCCCGACACCAACGGCGTCTATGGCGACCACAAGGCGGCGATCGAAAAGGCCAAGGCCGTCGGCGCCATCGTCATCTTCGTCTCCGACCCGCTCGGCCTGACCGTAACCGACGCGCCCGCCAGCCTCGGCGCCGACATTGCCGTAGGCTCGATGCAGCGCTTCGGCGTGCCGATGGGCTTCGGCGGCCCACACGCCGCCTATTGCGCCGTCTCCGACAAGCTGACCCGCCTGATGCCGGGCCGCCTCGTCGGCCAGTCGGTCGACAGCAAGGGCCGTCCCGGCTACCGCTTGGCGCTGCAGACGCGCGAGCAGCACATCCGCCGCGACAAGGCGACGTCGAACATCTGCACGGCGCAGGCGCTGCTCGCCAACATGGCGGCGTCCTTCGCCATCTGGCACGGCCCGGCCGGCCTGCAGGCGATCGCCGAGCGCGTCCATGGTCTTGCCGCCCGCCTGGCCGAAGGCCTCAAGGCTGCCGGCGTGACCGTCTCCGGCACCCAGCGTTTCGATACCGTCACGGTGGAAGCCAAGGGCAAGGCCGAGGCACTTGCATCAGAGGCCGAGAAGATCGGCCGCCTGCTGCGGATCATCGACGCCGACCATGTGTCGGTCGCCTTCGACGAGACCTCGACCGAAGCCGACCTCGAGGCCGTTGCCACCTTGTTCGGCGCCAAGGCCCCGAAGGAGGCCAGGCGCGCCCTGCCCGGCAAGCCGCGCGGCAAGGATTTCCTGACCCAGCCGGTGTTCCATGAGAACCGCTCGGAAACGGAAATGATGCGCTTCCTGCGCCGGCTCGCCGACAAGGATCTCGCCCTCGACCGCGCCATGATCCCGCTCGGCTCCTGCACCATGAAGCTCAATGCCGCAGCCGAGATGATGCCGGTCAGCTGGCCGTCGGTCGCGAACCTGCATCCCTTCGCGCCGACCAGCCATTCGCTCGGCTATCGCGCGATGACCGACGACCTCGAGGCATGGCTGTGCGAGATCACCGGCTTTGACGCCGTCAGCCTGCAGCCGAACGCCGGCAGCCAGGGCGAATATGCCGGCCTCTTGGCCATCCGCCGCTACCACCGCTCGCGTGGCGAGACGCAGCGCAACATCTGCCTGATCCCGTCCTCTGCGCATGGCACCAATCCGGCAAGTGCGGCCATGGCCGGCATGGACGTGGTGGTCGTTCACTGCCTCGACGACGGCGACATCGACATCACCGATCTCAAGGTCAAGGCCGAGCAGCACGCCGACAAGCTAGCGGCGCTGATGTTCACCTACCCCTCGACGCACGGCGTGTTCGAGGAAGGCGCGCGCGACATCTGCGAAATCGTGCATGCGCATGGCGGTCAGGTCTATTTCGACGGCGCCAACCTGAACGCCATGGTCGGGCTCGCCCGGCCGGCCGACATCGGCGCCGACGTCTGCCACATGAACCTGCACAAGACCTTCTGCATCCCGCATGGCGGCGGCGGACCCGGCGTCGGGCCGATCGGCGTCAAGGCGCATCTCGCGCCCTTCGTGCCGGGCCATGTGGAAGCCGGCAGCGACCATGCGGTCTCGGCCGCTCCCTTCGGCAGCGCCTCGATCCTGCCGATCACCTGGATGTACATCCGGATGATGGGCGCGTCGGGCCTCAAGCAGGCCACCGAGCAGGCGATCCTCAACGCCAACTACATCGCCACCAGGCTCGAGGCGCACTATCCGGTGCTGTTCAAGGGCAGGAACGGCCGCGTGGCGCATGAGTGCATCCTCGACACCCGCGTGCTCAAGGAACGCGCCGGCATCACCGTCGAGGACGTCGCCAAGCGCCTGATCGACTACGGCTTCCATGCGCCGACCATGTCGTGGCCGGTCGCCGGCACGCTGATGGTCGAGCCGACCGAATCCGAGCCGAAGCGCGAGATCGACCGCTTCTGCGAGGCGATGGCGGCGATCGCGGCAGAGGCTGCCAAGGTCGAGAAGGGCGAATGGCCGAAGGACGACAATCCGCTGGTCAACGCCCCGCACACCGCAACCGAGACGCTTGCGGGCGAGTGGAAGCACCCCTACTCGCGCCTCGAGGCGGCCTATCCGGGCTGCGATCCCGACACCACGGCCAAGTACTGGTCGCCGGTGTCGCGCATCGACAACGTCGCCGGCGACCGCAACCTGGTCTGCTCGTGCCCGCCGCTGACGGAGTATCTCGGCGCCGCCGAGTAAACCTGACGGCAACCACCTTCATCGGCGGCGCACCCCACGGGCGCCGCCGATTTGCTTCAGGCTCGTTGGCAGCGAACGGGAGCCGCCAGCTTCCCCACAGTCTACGCAAAGAGCAGCTCGGGCTCGCGGAACCTCGCGTCGCCCACTGCTTCTGCGGTGGCAACCCGGTTCCGCCCTGCCCGCTTGGCGGCATAAAGTGCCGCGTCGGCGCCGATCAGCATCTGCTCGAGCGTCGCCGCGTGCTCGTCGCCGAAGCAGATGCCGACGCTGACCGTGCTGCGCAGCGGTCCGAGCTTGGTCACGACGATCTCGGCGCCAAAAGCGGCACCGATCGTGCACAGGATTTCATGCGCCTCGATGGGGGGTATGCCGGACATGACGACTGCAAACTCCTCGCCGCCCAACCGAAAGCCCTCGACGCCATCCCGGGCGTGTTTCCTGACCACGTCGGCGAAACGCTGCAGGACGGTGTCGCCGACAGCGTGACCGAACAGGTCGTTCGTCCGCTTGAAATGATCGAGGTCGAACATGGCGAGCGCCATCCCGGAACCGAAGTGCGTGTTGCCATGGAACATCGTCAGCGCCCGGCGGTTCAGCAGCCCGGTCAGCGGATCGGTCAAAGTCTGCGCCGTCAGCTGCCGCTGAGTGCGCAGATGATGCAGCGAGATGGTCAGCGCGCCGAGCGCGGTCATACAGGCGACCACGACTGCGGTGTTCAAGTCTTCGGCCCAATTCCTGGGAACGGTGCCCAGCGACCACTGCCCGTTGGCCACCAGAACCAAGGCGCAGAGCGCAAAGGAGATTGCCGCGCTGCCGGAAAGCATGGTGACAGCAGCCAGAATGCGCCGGTCATACTCGCCGGCCGCCCAGAACATGGAAGCGATCACCACCAGCAGCGCCGTGACGGTGGAATAGGCGAGCACGAAGCCCAGCCCATCGTAGCTTCCGGCCGTCACCGCCAAGATCAGCACGGTCACCACCAGCACGGGCGCTGCGGCCACCCTGTGCCAGCTACGATCGAGATACTGCGCCGTCGACCACAGGATGACGAAGAAGCCGGCCACCAGCAGTATCAGGGTCAATTGCCCGAGCCATGGCGTGGCGTTGCGGCCATATTGCCAAAATGCGATGACATGGAGGACGAGAAGTAGTATCCCCGCCGCCATCGTGACGATGAAACGGGCCTGGCGCGCGGTCAGCCAGATGGCAAGCAGCGTTCCGCTCAGACATGCGCCGGACAGGGCGGTCGCGAGCAAAAGGGAACCGAAGTCGAGCACGGGCGCCCCGCTTTCCTGCTTGTCCGATTGTTCGGGCAGCAGTTATCGGGCGTTTTGCCCTTGGGGCAACTGCATAAGGCTGCATCCATCATCGTCGCACAAGCGCGAGTTCGGATAGCGTTTACAAATCGTTGCGCTCGACGTGCCGGACGCGGCATATCGGGCGCGGTGCACGAACAGAACCGGAACTGTTGCCGGGCGGGCAAAACTGGCAAACTCGAACAAGTGATTCGCAGCGCGGAAAAACCGTATTGAGCATGGACGACAACAGCGACCTTTTCGGCAATCTCGACAAGCAGCCCGCCCGACCCGCCACCCGTCCTGCCGACCCGCTGGTCCAGGCCGCGGCCGTGGCCAAGCGTCCGGCGCCGGCAAAGGACGCCAGCGACAGCTACAGCGCTGCCGACATCGAGGTTCTGGAGGGGCTCGAGCCCGTCCGGCGCCGTCCGGGCATGTATATCGGCGGCACTGACGAGAAGGCGCTGCACCATCTCTTCGCCGAAGTCATCGACAACTCGATGGACGAGGCGGTCGCCGGCCATGCGACCTTCATCGACGTCGAACTCGACGCCGAAGGGTTCCTGACCGTCACCGACAACGGCCGCGGCATCCCCGTCGATCCGCACCCCAAGTTCAAGAACAAGTCGGCGCTCGAAGTCATCATGACGACGCTGCATGCCGGCGGCAAGTTCGACTCCAAGGTCTACGAGACCTCGGGCGGCCTGCATGGCGTCGGCGTGTCGGTGGTCAACGCGCTGTCCGATCAGCTCGAGGTCGAGGTGGCGCGCGGACGCCAGCTCTATCGCCAGCGCTTTTCACGCGGCATCCCCCAGGGCGGGCTCGAAAGCCTCGGCGACGTTCACAACCGGCGCGGCACCAAGGTCCGCTTCCATCCCGATCCCGACATCTTCGGCAAGGGCGCGCATTTCCTGCCGGCCCGCATCTACAGGATGGCGCGTTCCAAGGCCTATCTGTTCGGCGGCGTCGAAATCCGCTGGAGCTGCGATGCCTCGCTCATCAAGGAGAACGACGAAACGCCGGCCAAGGCCGTCTTCCACTTCCCCGGCGGGCTCGGCGACTATCTCAAGGCCTCGCTCGGCGACGAGATGCAGGTCACGCGCGAGATCTTCGCCGGCAAGAGTGAGAAGCAGGGCGGCCACGGTTCGCTCGAATGGGCCGTCACCTGGTTTGGCGGCGACGGCTTCATCAATTCCTACTGCAACACCATTCCGACCGGCGACGGCGGCACCCATGAGATGGGCTTCCGCAACGTGCTGACGCGCGGCTTGCGCGCCCATGCCGATCTCGTCGGCAACAAGCGCGCCTCGATCGTCACCTCAGAGGACGTGATGATCTCGGCCGCGGGCATGCTGTCGGTGTTCATCCGCGAGCCCGAATTCGTCGGCCAGACCAAGGACAAGCTGGCGACCGTCGAGGCCATGCGCATCGTCGAGACGGCGCTCCGCGATCCGTTCGACCATTGGCTGGCCGACAACCCGCAGGAAGCCTCCAAGCTCCTCGACTGGGTGATCGCGCGCGCCGACGAGCGCGTGCGGCGGCGCCAGGAAAAGGAAGTGTCGCGCAAGAGCGCCGTGCGCAAGCTGCGCCTGCCCGGCAAGCTCGCCGACTGCACCCAGAACGCCGCCGCGGGCGCCGAACTCTTCATCGTCGAGGGCGACTCGGCAGGTGGTTCGGCCAAGCAGGCGCGCGACCGCTCGATGCAGGCGATCCTGCCGCTGCGCGGCAAGATCCTCAACGTCGCCAGCGCCGGCAACGACAAGCTGGCGTCGAACCAGCTGATCGGCGACCTCATCCAGGCTCTCGGTTGCGGCACGCGGTCGAAGTACCGCGAAGAGGACCTTCGCTACGACCGCGTCATCATCATGACCGATGCCGACGTCGACGGCGCCCACATCGCCTCGCTGCTCATCACCTTCTTCTACCAGGAGATGCCGCAACTCGTCCGTGGCGGCCACCTCTACATGGCGGTTCCGCCGCTCTACTCCATCCGCCAGGGCGGCAAGGTCGCCTATGCCCGCAACGACGCCCACAAGGACGAGTTGCTGCGCACCGAGTTCAGCGGCCGCGGCAAGATCGAGATCGGGCGCTTCAAGGGCCTGGGCGAGATGATGGCCTCGCAGCTCAAGGAAACGACGATGGACCCGAAGAAGCGCACGCTGCTGCGCGTCGAGGTCATCGACGACGAGGAAGAGACCAAGGTTGCCGTCGACTCGCTGATGGGAACCAAACCGGAAGCCCGTTTCCGCTTCATCCAGGAACGTGCCGAGTTCGCCCAGTCGGAGGCGCTGGACATCTAGCGCCGGGCTTGCGCCTCAGGTTCGCCCCGCATTCCATTTCCGCATCGGCGGAACTGACTTTGCGGGTGAACCGTCGCTGTTCAATTCGACACCGAAGTGCGCGACTACGCGTTCCTGCAGCTGCGCCAAAGCGTCCAACGCTTGGTTCAGTCTTTCGACGCTCGGCGTCTTGGGTATCTGGCCGGATGGTGACGTGTAGCAAAATGTCGTGGCGTAGGCTTCCAGCCAGACCAGGCCGTTCAAGGCTTCTTTCTCCGGATGGTCGTCGGGGAACCTGCGGACCACCTTGTCCAGTTGATGTGCGTCATGCCTCTCGATGTGCAGGCCTTCGGAGGTCGCCAGCGACCTGACGATTTGCTCCAGGCACTGCTCGGCAAGATAGGCCGCATTTCGCGAGCCGCTCTGCACAAGGGTACGCGCGTCTGCCAGGCAGCCACTCGCCAGCCTCAGACCATTTGCGATGGTCTTGGCTTCAATCATCCAGGCGGCGACCATCACGCGCCAGCGCGTAGCCAAGTGTGTTGGGAGAGCCCCAGCTCGCCTCCAGATCGTCGGCGAGGGTGAATACAACGGTCGCCGGAATGCCGAACTCCCGCTGAATAGACCACCCTACCAAGGGGTCGAGCAGATTCTCATCGGCATCGTTGGGAAGTGCTACCAGTATGTCCCAATCGCTATCCTCGCGATTGTCCCCCCGTGCCCGGCTGCCGAACAGCCAAATGGACTCCGGCGAAAACCGCCCTCTGATGGCATCGACCAGGGGCTTTATTCCTTCCGGCGTATTCGTGGTTCGGGCCGCGTGGCGCATAAACAGAAGATAGAGCGGTTCCTATGCACGCACAATCCGGAAGGCCTTGGCTAGGCTGCGGCGATCGCCAGGGCGTGGCCGCGGGCGTTCTCGCGCAGGGCGTCGAGGTGGATGGACTTCACCAGCCCGGCCAGCTCGCCCTCGGCGGACTGGCCGCCAAGTTCCCTGAGCATCAGCCAGCTCACCTCCTGGGCACCGGCGACCCGGCGCCCGTTCGCCACTTCGCGCCAGACCTTCAGCGCCCGCAGGATGATGGCGTGGGTTGCATCGCCCAAACCCGCCGCCCGCAACAGCGCAGCCACTGCCAGGTCCTGGCCAGTCGCAAGCAGCGCCCTCACCCGATCCTGGTCGCGGCCGGTCAGCACCACGAGCGCCGCTCCGAAGAAATCCACCTTGCCGTGGGCAAGGACACGAATGAGGAAGCTCGTCGTCAGGTCGCCGCGCAGCCGCAGATGTTCGACCAGCGCGGCATGCTCTTCGGCACGCGTGGTCTCGACGATGCCAAGGGAAGCCCTGACGCAGGCCTCGCGCGTGACCCGTTCCGCGCGGGCTGCGCCGATCGACGCCATGACGAGCGGCGAGGCCTTCAGCGCCTCGCCCAGCCTGACCAGGAGCAGGTGGCGGCAATCGGAAGGCAGGCGCGGGTCGGCGACGAGCGCCTCGCGCAGCCGCGCGTCATGACCGTGACGCTCGGCAATCCGCCGGAAGCTCAGGGCCGCGATGTCGGCCCCATAATTGCCGACGAGGGTGGCGCAGGCTTCCGCCTCGCCAACTTCGGCCAGGGCCGCGGCGAGCGCCATGGACACCACCGGCCGGTCGGCGACGATCTTCTGAACGGCAACCGGGCCGGACGCCACGCGGTCGATCAGATCCGCATCGCTGAGCAAGGGCGAGCGCGCCAGCACGAGCGCCGCAACTTCCGGCTGGTCCGAGGCCAATGCGGCGATCACCTGGACCGGCGCATTCATGCTCATCGACATCGCCTCCGCCATGGCCTGTCGGACTTTTGGCGAAGGGTCGTCGAGCAGGAGGGTCAGGGCTGCCTCGGCGGCACAGCGGTCCTCGAAGGGCAGTTCGCGGGTGATGTAGGCCGTCGCGAGCGCTGCGGCCGCGGACGCGCGCTCACCCACTCTCGCAGTCTCGATCCACCTCAGGAAATGCGAGACAACCATCCGCCTTCGTCCCCGGAAAATTGCGCCAAACCCCATGAATTACTTTAGAAGGAAATGGTTTACGAACGGTTCACCATATCCGTTAACCCGCTTGCCCCCGTCGCGGCCAGCGCCTATCAACCTCGGACCACAGGAGGGAAATGCGGATGGCCGGGCTTCATCTCGAGGAATTCGTGGTCGGTCAGGTGATCCGCCATCAGCTCACCAAGTCGGTTACCGAGAGCGACAACATGCTGTTCTCGACAATGACGCTCAATCCCCAGCCATTGCACATCGATTTCGACTTCGCCGCCAAGAGCGAATGGGGCAAGCCGCTGGTCAATTCGCTGTTCACGCTCGGCCTGATGATCGGCATTTCGGTGCACGACACCACACTCGGCACCACCATCGGCAATCTCGGCATGACCGAGACGATCTTCCCGCACCCGGTCTTCCACGGCGACACGATCCGCGTCGAAACCGAGGTGCTGTCGGTGCGCGAATCGAAGTCGAAACCCGATCGCGGCATCGTCGAATTCGAGCATCGCGCCTATAATCAGGACGGTGCGCTGGTCGCCAAATGCCGGCGCCAGGCGATGATGTTGAAGAAGGCCGGCTGATGCGGTCGCTGCTGTTCGTCCCGGGAGATTCGGAAAAGAAGCTCGAACGCGGCTTCGCCTCCGGCGCCGACGTGGTCATCGTCGACCTGGAGGACTCGGTCGCCCAACAGAACAAGGCGCATGCCCGCGCGGTTGCCGCCGACTTCATCGCCGCCAGGCGCGACGCCACCAGTGCCTCGATCTACGTCCGCGTCAACGATCTCGCGACCGGGATGACCGACGACGACCTCAGGGCCATCATCCCTGTATCGCCCCACGGCATCATGCTGCCCAAGTCGAATTCCGGCGCCGACGTGCAGCACCTGTCGACCAAGCTCAGGGTTCACGAGGCCGAAAACGGCCTGCCCGACGGTGCGATCCGCATCATCCCGATCGTCACCGAAACCGCCGCAGGGGTGCTTTCGACTGGGACCTATGCGGGTGCGAGCGCCCGCCTTGCCGGCCTGACCTGGGGCGCCGAGGACCTGTCGGCGGCGATCGGCGCGCGCGCGGCGCGCGACGACGCCGGCCGCTACACGGATGTCTTCCGGCTCGCGCGCACGATGACCATCCTTGGGGCCGCGGCGGCCGACACGGCGGCCATCGACACCGTCTTCGTCAACTTCCGGGATCTCGACGGCCTCAGGGTCGAATGCATCGAAGCCGAACGCGACGGCTTCACCGCCAAGATGGCGATCCACCCGTACCAGGTTGCCGTCATCAACGAGGCCTTCACGCCGACGGCCGATGCGGCCGCCCATGCGGCGGCGGTGGTCGCCGCCTTCGAGGCAGCGGGCAACCCCGGTGTGGTCGGCATCGACGGCAAGATGTACGACCGCCCGCATCTCAGGCTGGCGCAGCGGCTGCTCGAACGGGCGAAGGTGGCCGGGGTGAAGCCGTAGGCGCTACTCTTCCCAGCGCGGGCGGCGCATGGAGAAGACCGCGTCCACCGTCGAATAGTCCATGTAGCCGAGCCGCGCGACGTTGCCGGCCTTGACCGTGTCGAACAGCCCTTCCTTGAGGAAGGCCTCGTCGATATGGATGCCGACCACCTCGCCGATGACCACGAAGGCGCCGATCTCCTGGCCGTCCAGCGCCCTCGGCCGGAACATCTCCGTTACCTTGCATTCCAGCGCCGCCGGCGCTTCGGCGACGCGCGGCGCAGCGACGAGTCGCGACGGCGCGGGCGTCAGGCCGGCATAGGCGAACTCGCTCGTGCCGCGCGGCGCGTTGACCGAACTGCGGTTCATCTTCTCGGCCAGGTCGCGCCCGACGATGTTGGCGACGAATTCCCGCGTCTCGCCGGCAAAGGTCGCGCTGTCCTTCTCGCCTTCCGACGAGAACCACACCAACGGCGGCTTTCCCGACAATGCGTTGAAGAACGAATAGGGCGCCAGGTTGAGCGCCCCGTTCCTGCCCACCGTCGAGATCCAGCCGATCGGCCGCGGCGACACCAGCGCCTTGAACGGATCATGCGGCAGCCCATGGCCCTTCGACGGTTCGTAATACACCCGCTAGCCCTCCCACGGGCCGGAATAGTCGGAATAGAGCCTGCTCACTTCGGGGCGCGGACGCTCCGGCGCCGAGCCATCATACGAGCCGATGTGGATGAAACCCACCACGCGTTCGTGCGGCGCGAGCCCGAGCAGCGCGCGTCCTTCTTCGTTATCGGAGTACCAGTTGGTGATCATGTTGGTGCCGTAGCCCAGCGCGTTGGCGGCGGTGATCAAGTTCATCGCAGCCATGCCGCCCGACAGGAACATTTCCCACTGCGGGATCTTCGGGTTCTCCTTCGGGCTCGAGACCACGCCGATGACCAGCGGCGCACGCGAAAAGCGAGCGAGTTCCTGGTTGCGGCGGCCTTCCGGCAGCGGCCCTTCGCGTTTCTCGGCAAGGGTTGCGAGCTTCTTGCCGATCTCGATGCGGACATCGCCGCGATAGAGGATGAACCGCCAGGGCTCGAGGCGCCCGTGGTCGGGCACGCGGGTCGCCGCGCGCAGCATCGTCTCGATCTCGGCGTCGGAGGGCGCCGGCTCGCGCAACTCGGGGATCGGCGCGGAGTTGCGGGTCAGCAAAAAGTCGAGGATCGGCGATGTCACGGCGCGGGTACTCCTGAAGATTTCGGGCTGAAGCGCCGTCCGGAATGGCGGCCGCTCTGGCGGCGGCGCGTCGTCGAAGATTCCATGCGCCGGATCAGCCTTGAAATTGCCACCGCCTTGGGCTTCAAACAAGGGATGTTCCGGGGACGCTTCCGATTTTTCGCGCCGATTCTGGGTGCCGCACTGTTCAGCGTGCAGGCGCCGGCCGGATTTGCGCAGGAAGGCACAGGAATCCTCGACAAGCTGAGCATGCCCGGGATTTCGAACTTCGCGCAGCCGCGCGGCGACGAGCCGCCGGCGACTGCTGCTCTCGGCGAGATCACACTCGCCGCCCAGCTGACCGGCGAAGGCGCCGACATCAGCCGTGGCCTGGTCTGGCGCGTGTTCCGGCCCGAGGCCGGCCCCGACGGCAAGCTGCCGCTGGTGGCCTCAGCCCAAGGCGGCACAAGCAGCTTCCAGCTGCCGCCCGGCAGCTATCTCGTCCACGCGTCCTACGGCCGCGCCGGGGCAACGAAGCGCATCACGGTGGGCAAGGAAGGCAAGCGCGAGAGCCTCGTTCTCGATGCCGGCGGCTTGAAGCTCGACGCCGTTCTGTCCGGCGGCGTGCGCATTCCGCCGGCCAAGCTGAAATTCTCGATCTACGAGGGCGAAGAGGGTGCGGACGGCGAACGTTCGCTCATCATTCCCGACGTTGCGCCGAATACGGTCGTCCGGCTCAATTCGGGTACCTACCACGTCGTCTCCACCTACGGAAACGTCAACGCCGTCATCCGCTCGGACATCAAGGTCGAAGCCGGGAAGCTGACGGAGGCGACGGTCGAGCATCGCGCCGCCGAAGTGACGCTCAAGCTGGTGCGCGACGCCGGCGGCGAAGCCATCGCCGACACCTCGTGGTCGATCCTGAACGAATCGGGCGATCCGTTGCGCGAGACCGTGGGCGCCTTTGCTTCCTTGGTGCTTTCCGAGGGCAGCTACACCATCATCGCCAAGAACCGCGACCGCATCTACCAGCGCGACTTCACCGTCGTCGCCGGCCGCAACCAGGACGTCGAGGTCGTCGCCTCCGAAGCCGCGGCGATCGACCCCAACGAGGGCGCCGACTGAGCATCGGCCGCCCGCTCGGATATCTGCGGTGACCGCCTGCGCGACATGGCACCGGGGCTCGCGGATTCGCGATTCTTGCGTGAACGCAGAAGGCGCAAGTGTCTGATTTTCGACAACGAGTCCACGGCAAGACCGCAGACATACCACGCAAGAACCATCTCGCCTCACGGGCAAATCTCTATTCTGCTCGTCAAGCAATTTCTTCGCCGCTTACTTAGCGGTCAAAATTCACGCCTGACCACATAAAGCTTTGGCAATTATATTTTATTTTGTTGACTCCTGACATACTCTGTATTTCCATCTCACAATCACAAATACTTTTTGCTTTTGAAAATTTCAAATTCGGGCGGGGGATTACCGAATGTCCAGAGGGAATGGAGCGCTGCGCCCGCTCCTTGCATTGCTTGCGTGCATCCTTACCTGGGCAGCAATGGCAACGTCCGCAGCTGCGGCGACCTTCCCCTGCTCCATCGGTCCGAGCGATATGGCCGGGCTTACCTTCGTGAACCCGGCCGGCAACTCCTCCGATCCCAGCTCATTTGCCCTTGGCGGGGTTCTGACGACGGCGAACATCTCGGCAACGACCGGCGACTGCAACAACCTGCCCAATGGGAGCATACGGCCGGTAGCCGGCAATCCGGCTTCCGCGGCCCTGGACTTCATCGTCGCGAATGCAACCACGCAAGGGGGCTGGCTGGTCCGCACTGCCAGCGATGAGGTGCGATACCTCCCGCCATCATCCGCCTTCTCCGGGACCGACACCTTCCAAATCGACAATAACAATCTCGGGCGTGTCATCAACGTCACGGTAAGCGTGCTGTCGCTGGTGGATACGACCCCGCCGCCGGCGCCGGTGATCGCGAGCCCCGCGAACGGCGATGTGCTCGGCAATTCGGCCCCGACGATCAGCGGCACCGCCGAAGCCAGTGCGACGGTGACCGTCTACCTCGACGGAAGCTCCGTCGCGACGCTCAGCGCCAGCAGCTTCGGATTCTGGTCGTTCACGTCGCCCCTCTCCGAGGGCGCGCACAGCGTCTATGCCACCGCGACGGACGCCTCGAACAACACGTCGCCCAATTCGACCACCGTCAACTTCACGGTCGATACGACGCCACCGCCGGCGCCGATCGTCACGGCGCCGGCCAACGGCAGCACGACGAGCAATACGACACCCACGATCAGCGGCAGCGCCGAAGCCAATGCCACGGTTGATATCGTCATCGACGGCGCGTCCGCTGGCGCGACGAGCTCGGACGGATCAGGCAACTGGAGCTTCACGCCCAGTTCCGCACTCGCCGATGGTATGCACAGCGTTCGAGCAACCGCGACCGATGCGGCGGGCAACACCTCCGTCAGTTCCAACACCAATAGCTTCACGATCCTGTCTTTGCCGACCGTGACTGACAGCAGCGCGACGGTCGCACATAGTTCATCGAACAACGCGATGTCGCTGGCGCTCGGCGGCGGCGCTGCGACCAGCGTCATCGTGGTGACATCGCCCGCGCACGGTACCGCGACTGCCGCGGGCACGAGTATCCACTATACACCCACCGCGGGTTATGCGGGTCCCGACAGCCTTACCTATCGCGCCTCCAACGGCGCGGGCGATTCGGCGGTGGCCACGGTGACGATCACCGTCAGCCCGCCAACGATCTCGCTATCGCCGACGACGCTGACCGCGCCGTTGCTCGGCAGCCCGTATAGCGCAGCGATTGCCGCAAGTGGCGGTAGCTTACCCTATAGCTATTCGATCACAGGGGAGGTGCCCGAAGGCCTCACGCTGGCGAGCAACGGGACGCTTTCGGGAACGCCGACCGCGCCGGGCACCTTCAACTTCACCATTACCGGGACCGACAGTTCGACGGGCACCGACGCACCTTTCTCCGCAAGCCGCGCCTACAGCTTCACCATCGCTGCGCCAACCTTGACGCTCAGCCCTGCGGCGGGCGCACTGCCGGGTGCGACAGCCGGTAGCGCCTATTCGCAGACGATCAGCTTAGGCGGCGGCGTTGCGCCCTTTGGCTATGCGGTCACCGCGGGTGCATTGCCCACCGGGCTGACGCTCAACGGATCGACCGGCATCCTGTCGGGCACGCCGACCGCAGCGGGCACCTTCAATTTCACCGTGACCGCAACCGACGGCCTCAGCTTTACAGTCGCGAACGCCTATTCGCTTACGGTCGCGACACCCACGCTGGCGATCAACGGGGCGCTGCCCGACGGCGCAATCGCGGTGGCCTACAGCCAGACGCTGACCGCGAGCGGGGGCGTTGCGCCCTATAGCTTCACACTCTATTCGGGATCGCTCCCCGCTGGGCTCAGCCTGCCCCCGGGCGGCGTCCTTTCGGGAACGCCGACACAAAGCGGCAGCTTCAACCTGACGATCCGCGCGACCGACAGCAGCGGCGGTAGCGGGCCTGCCTTTGTCGACCGCAGCTTCACGCTGGTGATCGGCGCACCGACGATTTCGCCGGAGCCGACGACGCTTCCCGCGATGAGCTACGGCGTGCCGGTATCGGCCTCGGTGACCGCCAGCGGCGGCACCGCTCCCTACAGCTACAGGGTCAGCGCCGGCGCATTGCCCGCCGGGCTTACGCTTGCTGGCGACGGCACGCTGTCGGGCACACCGACGGTAGCGGGCAATTTCTCCTTCACGGTAGAAGCGACCGACAGTTCGACGGGCACCGGCGCCCCTTTCTCCGGGAGCCGCACATACAGTGTCACGGTCGGAGCGCCCAGAGTGACCTTCGTGATCGAAAGCTCTGGCGACGGCGCATTCGCCTTCACCTCTGTGGAGCCGTCGCTCAATTTCGTCGTCAACGCGACCGGCGGCGGCGGCACATCGGGGCAGCTCGCGGTCCCGCCCGGAAGCCATTCGATATCATTCACCGCGCCGGCAGGATCCGAAATCGCATCGGCCGCCTGCAACAGTCCCGGCTCCTCGCTCGACAGCGCCAGCCGGTCGGGCACGGTCGTGGTCCAGGCCGGAGACGAGATCGTCTGCACCATCGTCGCCGGCGACATACGCCCCACGACGGAGCTCATCGGAGCCTTCTTGGAAGCGCGCGCCAACCTGATCGTCGCAAACCAACCGGATTCTGCCCGGCGGCTCGAGCGGCTGACGGGTAGCTATTCGAGCTCCGCCGGCATCGCCGGCTTCGGCTTGACCGTTCCCGGGCAACTGCCGATCGCCATGCGCTTCACCGGCGATCAAGCGTCCTTCGCCTACAGCCTGGGCCGGGCGCAGGCCGAACCCGCGGCCGGGTCAGAAAATACTGCGCCGGATGATACCTCAGGCGGCGTCCCGCCTATCCCATATGCGGATCAAGCCACCAGCGGCAGCGACAACCGACCGCCATTCGGCGCGCCGGGCGTCGACGCCGTGGACGAAGTCGCCGCCGAGCCCCTCGCGACACCGTTCGACCTATGGATCGAGGGGAAGCTCGCCCGCTTCAATGCCCCGGGCGGCGATGGCCGTTTCGGCATAGTACACGGCGGCGCGGACTATCTCGTCGGACCGGGTGTTCTCGTCGGACTCGGCGTCCAGCTCGACTGGACAGAGATGGAGGGCAATGGGGACGCGACGATCGAGGGAACCGGCTACCTGGCCGGCCCATACCTCACGGCGAGGCTGACTGACGGACTATTCTTGGACGCACGGGCGGCATGGGGGCAATCCTCCAACACCGCCTCGCCGCTGGGTACCTATTCCGATCAGCTCGACGGAACACGCTGGCTGGTCTCGGCGGCATTGATCGGTCAGTACGACATCGACCGCTGGCGCATCGCGCCTACGGCTCGCCTCACCTACTTCGAGGAGAAGACCGACGCCTACACCGACGGCCTCGGCCTGCCGATACCGGAGGTCGAGATCGCGACAGGCACGTTCGAGTTCGGGCCGAGGATCAGCTACCAGACGGAACTCGACAACGGCACGGCCTTCCAGCCGTTCGTCTCGCTCGAAGGTGTGTGGACGTTCGAGCAGAAGAACACCGGCACCTCGGCCACGTCGTCGCCCGGACTTGCTGACACCGGCCTGCGCGGCCGGAGCGAGGTCGGCTTCTCCCTGTCAGGTGGCGCCGGCTCCGTTTCGGCCTCGGCTTTCTACGATGGGCTCGGCGACAACGACTTCGAGTCGTGGGGCGGAAAATTGCGGTTCAACAAGACGTTCTGACCGTAGCCGTCGCCTGGACGCACAACGTCTGCAGGTGGCTCGCTCCGCAACCGGCACTCATGGAAACGTGTCGGCGGCAGGCAGACTGAAGCACGCAATCGGCCTTCTGCGCCTTCTTCTTGAACCCAAGCAAAAAGGGGCGGCATCACTGCCGCCCCTTTTTCACCCTTGTGCGCTCAGCCCTGCGCGGCGCGGCGCCGGTCCGGCGTCCTCGCCTCGTCGCGCAGCGATGCGATCGCCTCGTCTAGGCCCATCGACACCTGGTCGCGCGATCCGAGACGGCGGACGTTGACGGTCGCCTCCTCCGCCTCGCGCTTGCCGCAGACGAGGATCACCGGAACCTTGGCCAGCGAATGCTCGCGGACCTTGTAGTTGATCTTCTCGTTGCGCAGGTCGGCCTCGGCCGAAAGGCCGGCGGCCTTCAGCTTGGCCACAACCTCGCGGGCGTAGTCGTCGGCGTCCGACGTGATCGTCGCCACCACCACCTGCTGCGGCGCGAACCACAGCGGGAAATGGCCCGAATAGTTCTCGATCAGGATGCCGAGGAAACGCTCCATCGAGCCGCAGATGGCGCGGTGGATCATCACCGGCTGCTTCTTCTCGGAATCCGAGCCGATGTAGAAGGCGCCGAAGCGCTCCGGCAGGTTGAAGTCGACCTGGGTCGTGCCGCACTGCCATTCGCGGCCGATGGCATCCTTCAGGACATACTCGAACTTGGGACCGTAGAAGGCGCCCTCGCCCGGATTGATCGACGTCTTGATCTTGCCGCCCGACTGCGCCTCGATGGTCTTGAGCACGTTGCTCATGATCTCCTCGGCGTGATCCCAGGCCTCATCCGAACCCACTCGCTTGTCCGGCCGCGTCGACAGCTTCACCGAAATCTCGTCGAAGCCGAAGTCGGCATAGGTCGTCAGGATCAGGTCGTTGATGCGCAGGCACTCCGCGGCGAGTTGCTCCTCGGTGCAGAAGATGTGCGCGTCGTCCTGGGTGAAGCCGCGCACGCGCATCAGCCCGTGCAGCGCGCCCGACGGCTCGTAGCGGTGCACGTTGCCGAATTCGGCAAGCTTCACCGGGAGATCGCGGTACGACTTCAGGCCGTGCTTGAAGATCTGCACGTGGCCCGGGCAGTTCATCGGCTTGAGCGCGAAGACGCGGTCGTCGTCGGTGCCGTCGCCGGCGACCGTGACCTTGAACATGGCGTCGCGATACCAGCCCCAGTGGCCCGAGGTCTCCCACAGGCTCTTGTCGAGCACCTGCGGAGCGTTGACCTCCTGGTAGCCCTGCGTGTCGAGCCTGCGGCGCATGTAGCCGACGAGGTTCTGGAACATCTTCCAGCCCTTGGCGTGCCAGAACACGACACCCGGGCCCTCTTCCTGGAAGTGGAACAGGTCCATCTCGCGGCCGAGCTTGCGGTGGTCGCGCTTCTCGGCCTCCTCCAGCATGTGGAGATAGCCGTCGAGCTGCGCCTGGTCGGCCCAGGCCGTGCCATAGATGCGCGTCAGCATCGGGTTGTTGGCATCGCCGCGCCAATAGGCGCCGGCAACCTTCATCAGCTTGAAGGCGCCGCCGATCTGGCCGGTAGAGGCCATGTGCGGACCGCGGCAAAGGTCGAACCATTCGCCCTGGGCGTAGATCTTGAGGTCCTGGTCCTCGGGGATCGCGTCGATAAGCTCGAGCTTGTAGGCCTCGCCCTTGTCGCGGAACACCTGCTTGGCCTTGTCGCGCGACCAGACCTCCTTGGTGAAGGGCCTGTTGCGCGCGATGATCTCCCGCATCTTCTTTTCGATAGCGGGGAAATCCTCGGGCGTGAACGGCTCGTTGCGGGCGAAGTCGTAGTAGAAGCCGTTGTCGATGACGGGGCCGATGGTGACCTGGGTTCCCGGCCACAGCTCCTGCACGGCTTCCGCCAGCACGTGCGCCGCATCGTGGCGGATGAGCTCGAGCGCGCGCTGGTCGTCGCGGGTGACGATCTCGACCTTGCCGGACTTGCCGAGCGGGTCGGAGAGATCGCGCAGGGTGCCGTCGATGGCATAGGCCACGGCCTTCTTGGCGAGCGACTTCGAGATCGACTCGGCCAGGCCGGCACCGGTCATCGCCGCGTCGTATTCGCGGACGGAACCATCGGGAAATGTCAGGGAAACGGAATTCAGCAAAATATCTCTCCTATCCAGTCCCGCAAACGAGCGCGGGTGGTGAAAATGCCGGAGGCGTCCGGCGACGCGATCTTTTAGGGGGAGATTTTTGCGCCGTAAAGCGCTTCGGTGCGGCGAAATCAGCCTATCGCGGCGATTTGCCGATGTGCCAGTAGCGCCATGGCGCGAACCAGCGATAGCGGCCGGCCAGCTGTTCAGGGACGCGATCGATGCCGTGGGTGCCCCACGGGCCGCAGCGCAGTACGCGGAACAGGCCCATCCAGCCGCCCGCCCACAGGCCGTGACGTGCGATGGCCTCATGGGCATATTCCGAGCAGGTGGGCATGTGCCGGCAGGAATTGCCGATGAAGCCGGACAGCGTCAGCTGGTAGAGGCGGACCAGCGACGTGCCGAGCACGCGCCCCGGCGTCCTGCGCCAGGGCCCGGGCCAGTTGCGGCCCCGCGCGGCCAGTCTTGCACGGCTATGGTCGTGGCCGTGGCTCATCGCCCGCGCCGCTCCGGATCGTTCATCCATCATAGATGTCAATTCCGACATGCAGACGCAATGTTCGACGCATATGACCGCGCCGCTGCGGCGCCGTGTCACGCAAGCCAGCTAAGTTTCGCCGGTCGGTGGGGGCACCGATGCTGCGGGGCCTCGAGTTGTCGCCGATCGGCGCTGCAGCGCCCTCTGGCGCTGGCGGAATGGTCGGCCTGGAACGTCGCGATACGGAACAGGTCCGCATAGGCATCGAAGAGCGTCGGCATGGTCCTGCCTCCTTTCCGGCAGGATTTGACCGCCTCTAGCCGTTCGCTTCAAACGAGTATAACGTCCGGGTTGGATAACTTGAGATTATGCAAATGAAGCGCGGACGCCTTCCCCTGACGGCGCTGAGAAGCTTCGAGGCGGCCGGCCGGCACCTCAGTTTCAGCCGCGCCGCCGAAGAGCTCTTCGTCACCCAGGCCGCCGTCAGCCGGCAGATCCGCGAGCTCGAGGCATTCCTCAACCAGCCGTTGTTCATCCGTCACCATCGCCGTGTCGAACTGACGGATGCGGGTCACAAGCTGCTGCGCCAGCTGGTCAAGAGCTTCGACGACATCGACCAGAGGCTCGGCGAGTTGATCACGCGGCCGGAACAGGCCGTGGTCACCGTCAGCGCCGAACCGTCGCTCGGCGCAAGTTGGCTTGTGCCGCGCCTGAACCGGTTTCGCGACCTGCGACCGGGCATCGACGTCTCGCTCGACGTCGACCCGCGCCTCGTCGAATTCCGCAGCGGCCAGGCGGAACTCGCATTGCGCTTCAGCGCGCGGGATACGTCGTAGCCGCGCAGCGACGCCGAACATCTCGGCCCGGTCATCGATTCCCCGGTCCTGTCGCCTTCCTTGCTCAAATCCGGCCCGCCGCTCGACAGCCCGGCCGACCTTGGCCGCTACACGCTGCTGCACGAAGAGAACCGGCAAGGCTGGGCGCGCTGGTTCGAGGCGGCGGGTGTCGGGCGGGACGTGGTGCCCGATCGCGGCCCCATGCTCGCCGACGCCGCGCTGGCCAAGCAGGCCGCGGTGCTGGGACACGGCGTGGCGCTGGGCGATCTGCTGCTGGTGCGGGACGAACTGGCTTCGGGCGCGCTGGTCAAGCCGTTCGAGACGAATGTCGTCTGCGGTGCCTACTGGCTCGTCGCCAAGGATCTCGGCAAGCTGTCCGAACCGGCGCAGGCCTTCGCCGACTGGATCCGGTCGGAGTTCCTAGAAAGCCGACGCTACCTGGAGACTTACTAGGCGGCCGCCTCGGCCTGCTTGCGCTCGATCTGGCCGATGGCGTCGACGACCGCCTCGAATGTCAGCATGGTCGAGGTATGCCGCGCCTTGTAGTCGCGAACCGGCTCGAGATACTTCAGGTCGGCGAAGCGGCCTTCCGGCGGCGCGCCGTTCTCCTTGAGCATGCGCAGCATGGCATCGCGTACCTCGCGCAGCTCGCCGGCGGTGGCGCCGACCACATGCTCGGCCATGATCGACGAGGACGCCTGCCCGAGCGCGCAGGCCTTCACCACATGGGCGAAGTCGGTGACGACGCCGTCCCGCATCGACAGATCGATGGTCACGGTCGAGCCGCAGAGCTTGGAATGGGCCGTGGCCGTCGCGTCGGGATGCTCCAGCCGGCCGAGCCGGCCGATATTGCCGGCGAAGCCAAGGATTTTCGTGTTGTAGATATCGTCGATCAACTTTTTTCACTCTGAATGCGTGTTACGACCATCTCTTGTCGCTGTCGCATCTTTCAATCGTGGTGTCCGCCCATATATAATGGCGGTGCTCGCCTCCCGGCAAGGCGGCCGAAGAGGCATCGGGAGACAGGGCGAAATGCGCAGCTTTGGGTACGGCACCATCCCGGTTGTTCCTGAAGTGGCTGTGTCCGTTCAACTCGTCCCTGCTCCGACAGGGACTACTGGAGACGCCTGAGATGGATGCCGTGATCAAGAAGCTGATGCCGCAATCAGCTTACATGGAAAAGCCTGCGACCGACCGGCCGACCGAAGCGGAGGTCGAGGCGGCGGTCAAGGTGCTGTTGCGCTGGACGGGCGACAACCCCGCGCGCGAGGGCCTGATCGACACGCCCAAGCGTGTCACCAAGGCCTTCCGCGAGATGTTCAACGGCTACGACATGTGCCCGGCGGACGAGCTCGGGCGCACCTTCGAGGAAGTGGCCGGCTACGACGACCTCGTCATCGTCCGCGACATCAAGTTCCATTCGCATTGCGAGCACCACATGGTGCCGATCATCGGCAAGGCGCATGTCGGCTACCTGCCGGACGGCAAGGTGGTCGGCCTGTCCAAGATCGCCCGCGTCGTCGACATCTTCGCCCACCGCCTGCAGACGCAGGAAGCGATGACTGCGCAGATTGCCGGTGTCATCCAGGACGTGCTAAATCCGCGCGGCGTTGCCGTGATGATCGAGGCCGAGCATATGTGCATGGCCATGCGCGGCATCCGCAAGCAGGGTTCGACCACCCTGACCTCCACCTTCACCGGCGTTTTCCGGGACAGCCCCGAAGAACAGGTCCGGTTCGTGACAATGGTGCGAGCCGGCGGCAACGGCATCTGACCCGTTCGCCGGTTCCCGAACTTTCAGGATCCGGCGATGGCCGCTTTGACATTCCCGCAGGCTTCCAGCGACAAGCGCGCGCTCGAGGAGGGTGAAGCCTTCACCCCCCGCTTCGACGCCAACGGCCTCGTCACCGCGGTGGTGACCGACGCCGGCGACGGCATGCTGCTCATGGTCGCCCACATGAACGCCGAGGCGCTGGCCCTCACCGTGGAAACCGGCATCGCCCACTACTGGTCGCGTTCGCGCAACGCGCTCTGGAAGAAGGGCGAGACCTCCGGCAACTTCCAGCACGTGGTGGAGATGCGCACCGACTGCGACCAGGATGCGATCTGGCTGCGCGTAAATGTGACCGGCCACGATGCAACTTGTCACACCGGCCGGCGTTCCTGCTTCTATCGGACGGTGGGGCAACAGAACGGCGTCGCAACCCTCAGTGGAGACGGCAGCGCCCCCCTGTTCAACGCGGAAGACATCTATCGCAAGAAATCGTGAACCGGCCGCCGATCCGGCGGCACAAAGATTCACGATTTTAATACGGGCCGGGTGTAATCTGCTCATGGGACAAGGGAGATTGCGATGCTCGAATGGGCATCATTCTACGCGCGCCACAACGTCCGGGAAGCCAATGGCTTTTCATCCGGGACCGGCAGCAACGATCCAGTAAAACCGAAGGACACCGGCGTGGCCCTCGCGCTTGGCGGCGGCGCCGCCCGCGGCTGGGCGCATATCGGCGTGCTCAGGGCGCTCGACGAGGCCGGCGTCCGCATCGACATGATCGCCGGCACCTCGATCGGCGCGCTGGTCGGCGGCTGCTATCTCGCCGGCAAGCTCGACCAGCTCGAGGAATTCGCCCGCAGCCTGACCAAGCGCCGCATCTTCGGCCTGTTCGACCTGCAGCTCGTCGGCAACGGCCTGTTCGGCGGCATGAAGCTCGATGCCCGCATGCAGCAGCACATGAACGGCCTGACCTTCCAGGACCTGCCCAAGCCGTTCGTCTGCGTCGCCGCGGAAATCCGCACCGGCCACGAGATCTGGCTGTCGAGCGGCTCGCTCATCAAGGCGATCCGGGCCTCCTATGCGCTTCCCGGCGTGTTCGAGCCGGTCACCTGCAACGGCCGCACCCTGGTCGACGGCGCGCTGGTCAATCCGGTCCCCGTCTCGGTCTGCCGCGCGCATGAGCAGCCGCTCGTGGTGGCCGTCAACCTGCACTACGACCTCTTCGGCCGCGCTGCCGTGGTCAAGCACAGCGCCGGCGAAATGGCTGAGGGCCCGTCGAGCGACTATGCCAGCGAACGCGAGGCAAGGCTCGGCATCACCGGCGTGATGGTCGAAGCCTTCAACATCATCCAGGACCGCATTTCGCGCGCCCGCCTCGCCGGCGACCCGCCGGACCTGTCGCTGCAGCCGAAGCTCGGTCACATCGGCCTGTCCGATTTCCACCGCGCCGACGAGGCCATCCGCATCGGCTACGAAGCGACGAAGGCCCAGATGGCCGAGATCGTCAGGCTGCAGGCGGTGCTGACTTAAGGACCGGCCTGCGCCGCGTCCATGATCCGCAACTGCACGGTGCGATTGCCATTCCAATGATTGACTGCCAGCGAGCCGGCGACATGGATCGTCCTGCCGGCGTTCCTGGCCAGAAAATCGCCTAGCGGCGTTTCGGCGGAGCGGAACGCCATGCCCTGGATGCGCCCGCCGCTCTCCGACCTCAGATCGGCCCTGAGATGCCCCGTGCCGATGACACGGACATCGGCAAGCTTGTGACGCGGCAGCACGAAAACGGGCGCCACGTGCCCTGCCCCGAACGGCCCGGCCTTCTCCAGGGCGTCGATCAGCGCCAGCGTCGCCCCCTCCGCCGCAAGCGCGCCGTCGATCAAAAGGCTCTCCTCGTCCTGCAGGCGGAATACGTCGGCCGCGGCACGCATTTCAAAGAAGGCGCGCAACTCGCCGAGCTTCTCCTTCTGGACCGTGATGCCGGCCGCCATGGCATGGCCACCGCCCTTGACCAGCAGGCCGGCCTCGACCGCCTCGCGCACCAGCTTGCCGAGGTCGAAACCGGAGACTGAACGGCCGGAGCCGGTGCCGACGCCGGAACCGTTGAAGGCGACGGCGAACACCGGACGCCGGGCGTGGTCCTTCAGCCTCGAAGCCAGAAGCCCGACGATGCCGGGATGCCAGCTGGTATTGGCGGTGACCAGGACGGCCGGCCCCGGCCCGGCGCCGATCTCGGCGTCGGCCTCGGCGCGCGCCTGGGCCAGCATCTCGGTTTCCATCGCCTGCCGCTCCTGGTTCAGGCGGTCGAGCGTCTCCGCGATCGAGCCGGCCTCGACCGGATCGTCGGTCGCCAAAAGCCTGCTGCCGAGCGCGGCATCGCCGATGCGCCCGCCGGCATTGATGCGCGGGCCGAGCAGGAAGGACAGGTGGAAGGCGTTGAGCGGCTCGCCGATGCGGGCGACGCGGGCAAGTGCGGTCAGCCCGGGATTGTTCTGCTGCCGCATCGCCTGCAGCCCCTTGACCACGAAGGCGCGGTTGACGCCGACGAGCGGCACCACGTCGGCGACCGTCGCGAGTGCCGTGAGGTCGAGCAGCTTGAGCAGATCCGGACGCGGGGCATCGGGCAGTTTCTCGCGCAACACCTTGGCGGTGTGCACCAGCGCGAGAAAAGTCACGCCGGCGGCGCAGAGGTGGCCTTGCCCGGAAAGATCGTCGTCGCGGTTCGGATTGACCACGGCTACCGCATTCGGCAATGGCCCGCCGACCTGGTGGTGGTCGAGCACGACGACGTCGGCGCCGGCCTCGTTGGCCGCATCGATTGAGGCCGCGCTGTTGGTGCCGCAGTCGACGGTGACGATCAGGCTCGCACCGCGCCCCACCAGCTCGCGCATGGCATCGGGGTTCGGCCCGTAGCCCTCGAAAATCCGGTCGGGGATGTAGATCTCGGACTGGATGCCGAAATGGCCGAGGAAGCGCTTCATCAGCGCCGACGAGCAGGCGCCGTCGACGTCGTAGTCGCCGAAGATGGCAACCCTCTCGCCGCGGATGACGGCCTTAGCGATCCGCTCCGCCGCCTTGTCCATGTCGGTCAGCGACGCCGGATCGGGCAACAGATCGCGAATCGTCGGATCGAGGAAGCGCTCGGCATCCTCGGGCAGCACGCCCCGGCCGGCCAGCACCCGCGCCACGATGTCGGGAACGCCGTGCCCTTGCGCGATCGCGAGCGCCATCATGTCCTGGCGTTCGGTCAGCCGGTGCTGCCATGAGACACCGGTGGCCGAACGCCTCACGCCAAGGAAATTACGCTTTTCAGTCGCCATTCAGTGCTGGTCCACCCGCCTCGGGCCGACCATAGGCGACCGCAGCGGGCGCGTAATCAGAATTTTTCGATATCCTGGTGACGCGCCTTGATCTCGCGCACCGTCTTGGACGACGAGCGCAGCACGATGGTGTGCGTGGTGATCGCATCGCGGCCGAACTTGACGCCGGCAAGCAGGTTGCCGTCGGTCACGCCGGTTGCGGCGAACAGCACGTCGCCGCGCGCCATTTCCTCGATACGGTAGACCTTCTTGGGATCGGCAATGCCCATCTTGGCGGCGCGTTCGACCTTCTCGGGCGTGTCGAGGATGAGGCGGCCCTGCATCTGGCCGCCGGTGCAGCGCAGTGCCGCTGCAGCCAGCACGCCCTCGGGCGCGCCGCCGGTGCCGAGATAGATGTCGATGCCCGTCTCTTCCGGATCGGTGGTGTGGATCACGCCGGCGACGTCGCCGTCGCCGATCAGGCGGATGGCAGCACCCGTCGTACGCACCGCGTCGATGAGCTTGGCATGGCGCGGGCGGTCGAGGATGCAGGCGGTGATTTCGGACACCGGCACGCCCTTGGCCTTGGCCAGGCTGGCGATGTTTTCCGCCGGCGAGGCGTCGATGTCGATCACGCCGTCCGGATAGCCCGGGCCGACCGCGATCTTGTCCATGTAGACGTCGGGCGCAAACAGCAGGCTGCCCTTTTCGGCGATGGCGATGACGGCCAGCGCGTTGGGCAGGTTCTTGGCGCAGATGGTGGTGCCTTCCAGCGGGTCGAGCGCGATGTCGACCTCGGGGCCGCCGGCGCCGACTTCCTCGCCGATATAGAGCATCGGCGCCTCGTCGCGCTCGCCCTCGCCGATCACCACGGTGCCGTTGATGGCGAGACGGTTGAGCTCCTGGCGCATGGCGTCGACGGCAACCTGGTCGGCCGCCTTCTCGTCGCCGCGTCCGCGCAGCCTTGCTGCAGCCACAGCAGCGCGCTCGGTCACGCGCACGAGTTCCATGGTGAGGATCCGGTCGAGACCGGCAACAACGCTTTTCGCCATATCAGGGTCCTGCAGTCGATGAATTCGGAGTGCCCGAACCGGGCCGGCCCTTATTGTCAAACACTTGTGACAACGGCAAGACCTCTCGCCCCCTTAATCGAAAGCGAAACAATATCAATCGATTGAATGGGAATGCTGGCACACGGCCAGGCCGGCGAGCCGCGTCGCCGGCACTTCTCCCGTGCGAGCCTAGCCAGCGCGCTCGATGCGGATGACCTGCGGCTTGTCGGTCAGGTGGCCATCCTTGGTGACGCCGTCGACAGCCTTGCGTACGGCAGCTTCCGTCGTCTCGTGGGTGACCAGGATCACCGTCTTCTGGCCGGCTCCGTCCTTGCCGTCGGCGTGCTGGACGATCGATTCCAGCGAGATGTCGCTATCGGCCATGCGCTTGGCGATGGCCGCGAACACGCCAATGCGGTCGTGGACGGTCAGGCGGATGAAATAGCCGCCGGCATGGCTGCGCATCTGCGCCTTCTTGTAGGGCTTCAGTTCCTTGGCCGGACGGCCGAAGACCGGTCCATGCTGGAAACCGGGACGGCTTTTGGCGATGTCGGCGATGTCGCCGACGACGGCCGAGGCCGTGGCGTTGCCGCCGGCGCCGGGGCCGGAAAGCAGCAGTTCGCCCAGAATGTCGGTCTCGATGGCGACCGCGTTGGTGACGCCATGCACCTGCGCGATCACCGACGCCGTCGGCACCATGGTCGGGTGGACGCGCTGCTCGATACCCGTTTCGGTGCGCTGGGCGACGCCGAGCAGCTTGATGCGGTAACCGAGCTCGCCCGCCGCACGGATGTCGGCCTGGGTGATGTTCGAGATGCCCTCGAGATAGATGTCGTCGGCGGCGATCCTGGTGCCGAAGGCGAGACTGGTGAGGATCGCCAGCTTGTGGGCGGTGTCGTTGCCCTCGATGTCGAAGGTCGGATCGGCCTCGGCATAACCCAGGCGCTGCGCGTCCTTGAGGCAGGCCTCGAAGGTCAGTCCCTCGGCTTCCATGCGCGTCAGGATATAGTTGCAGGTGCCGTTGAGGATGCCGAACACGCGGGAAACCGTGTTGCCGGCCATGGCCTCGCGCATGGTCTTGATGACCGGGATGCCGCCGGCGACCGCCGCTTCGTAGTTGAGCAGAACGCCCTTCTTCTCGGCGATGTCGGCAAGTGCCACGCCGTGCTTGGCGAGCAGCGCCTTGTTGGCAGTCACCACGTGGCGGCCGGCGTCGAGCGCGGCGCGCACGCAGGAGCGGGCCGCGCCCTCGTCGCCGCCGATCAGTTCGACGAAGACGTCGATGTCGGCCTTCTCGGCCAGTTCGATCGGATCGTCGAACCACTGCGCGCCGCCGAGGTCGACACCGCGGTCGCGCGAGCGGTCGCGGGCCGAAACGGCGGTGACGACGATGTCGCGGCCGCACTGGCGGGTGAGTTCCGCCGCCTTGTCGCGCAGCACGCGCGCCACCGAAGCACCGACCGTGCCGAGACCGGCAATTCCAATACGCAATGCTTCAGCCATGGTCGGCGGCGCCTCTTCACTCGGTAGTTCTGGATTGGCCTGCGGCGCGCTCAGCGATGGGCTGCGAGCGGCACCACATTGTTGGGATGCTTGGCGGTCGTCGACAGGAAGCGCTTGATGTTGCGGGCCGCCTGCCGGATGCGGTGCTCGTTCTCGACCAGCGCAAGACGCACGAAGTCGTCGCCGTGCTCGCCGAAGCCGACGCCGGGGGCGACCGCCACGTCGGCGTGCTCGATCAGGAGCTTCGAGAATTCGAGCGAACCGAGATGCCTGAACTGCTCGGGGATCGGTGCCCAGGCGAACATCGTCGCAGCCGGCGCAGGTATCTCCCAGCCAGCGCGCGCGAAGGAATCGACCATCACGTCGCGGCGCTTGTGATAGACCTCGCGCACCTCGGCGATGTCGGAACCGTCGCCGTTGAGCGCTGCGGTCGCCGCCACCTGGATTGGCGTGAAGGCGCCATAGTCGAGATAGGACTTCACCCGCGTCAACGCGGCAATCAGGCGCTCGTTGCCGACGGCAAAGCCCATGCGCCAGCCCGGCATCGAGAAGGTCTTCGACATCGAGGTGAACTCGACGGTGACGTCGATGGCGCCAGGCACCTCGAGCACCGAAGGCGGCGGATTGCCGTCGAAATAGATTTCCGAATAGGCGAGGTCCGACAGGATGATGATGTCGTTCTTCTTGGCGAAGGCGACGACGTCCTTGTAGAAGTCGAGGCTCGCCACATGCGCCGTCGGATTGGACGGATAGTTGAGGATCAGCGCCAGCGGCTTGGGGATCGAGTGGCGCACGCCGCGCTCGAGCGCCGGGATGAAGCCGTCATCGGGCTTCGCCTGAAGCGAGCGGATGACACCGCCCGACATGATGAAGCCGAAGGCGTGGATCGGATAGGTCGGATCGGGGCAAAGCACCACGTCGCCGGGCGCGGTGATCGCCTGCGCCATGTTGGCGAAGCCTTCCTTGGAGCCGAGCGTGGCGACGACCTGGGTGTCGGGGTTCAGCTTCACGCCGAAGCGGCGGGCATAGTAGCTCGCCTGGGCGCGGCGCAGGCCGGGAATGCCGCGCGACGACGAATAGCGGTGGGTGCGCGGATCGCGGACCACCTCGCACAGCTTGTCAACGATTGCCTGCGGCGTCGGCAGGTCGGGATTGCCCATACCGAGGTCGATGATGTCGGCGCCGCGCGAACGGGCGCTGGCCTTCAGACGATTGACCTGCTCGAAGACATAGGGCGGAAGGCGGCGGACCTTGTGAAATTCTTCCATGTCAGTTCCAGGCAAACGGGGGCTGCGCGATGCGTGCGCGTATATACTCAATTGCAGGCGGGGTCGATAGGGTCGCACTTGCCTTCGATGGCCTTGAGCGTGTCGGCGCCGTGCTTCCGCGCAAGCGTGGTCATCGCAGCGGAATCGGACGATGCGCCGCCCGCGCCGCCGCCCTGGCGCCGCTGCGCCGCCTGCAGACTGGCCATCTTGGCGGCCTTCTGGTCGTCGGTGAACTGGGGTGCGGCCACCTGGGGGGCAATGTTGAGGTTGGGATAGGTGCCGGTGTCCTGCGCCCCGCGTCCGCCGGCCTGGGCGGTCGCATCATTGGCGGTGCTCGTGCTGGCGCAGCCGCTGGCCATGAGCGGCGTCGCGACGAGCGCCGCGGCGAGCGTCACGCGGGCGCCTAAAAAAACATGCCGACCAACACGATATGTCATAATGTTTCCCTGACAGGCGCGATAGAGCGCGTTGGACCCGGTAAGACGTCGCATGATAGTATGTCAATAAAAGGCCCTTTGGGAGGACCTGCGAGGACCATGGCGAAGGCAGACGATTCGGACAAGCCGAGCGGCGATTCCCCCTCCTCCATCGAGCAATATCTGGTCAAGGACCCCGAGCGTTTCGCTCTCAACATCGCCCGCATGATCGAGCAGGCTGGCAAGGCGGCCTCGGCCTGGGTCGAACCGCGCGAGAAGGGCGAGTTGCGCGACACGGTGGCCGAGCCGATGACCGACATGGTCAAGACCTTCTCCAGGCTCACCGAATACTGGCTGTCGGACCCCGCGCGCGCGCTGGAGGCGCAGACGCGCCTGTTTGCCGGCTATCTCGAGGTGTGGGGCAACTCGGTCCAGCGCATGTCCGGCGAACAGGTCGAGGACGCGATCAAGCCCGAGCGGGCCGACAAGCGCTTCCTCGATCCGGAATGGGGCCGCAACGCCTTCTTCGATTTTCTCAAGCAGGCCTATCTGGTGACCACGCGCTGGGCCGGCGACCTCGTCGAGCATGCCGACGGGCTGGACGAGCACACGCGCCACAAGGCCGGCTTCTACGTCAAGCAGGTCACCAACGCGATTTCGCCCTCCAATTTCATCCTGACCAATCCGGAACTGTTCCGCGAGACAGTCGCCAGCAACGGCGAGAACCTCGTGCGCGGCATGAAGATGTTCGCCGAGGACATCGCGGCCGGCAAGGGCGACCTGAAGCTCAGGCAGGCCGACTATTCCGGCTTCGAGATCGGCAGGAACGTCGCCATGACGCCCGGCAAGGTGGTCGGGCGCAGCGACGTCGCCGAGATCATCCAGTACGCGCCAACCACGGACAAGGTCCTGAAGCGGCCGCTGCTGATCTGCCCGCCATGGATCAACAAGTTCTACATCCTCGACCTCAACCCGCAGAAGTCCTTCATCCGCTGGGCCGTGGAACAAGGCCATACGGTCTTCGTCATCTCCTGGATCAACCCCGACCAGCGCCACGGGCTGAAGGACTGGGAGGCCTATATCCGCGAGGGCCTGCAATACGGCCTCGACATGGTCGAGCAGGCGACCGGCGAACGTGAAGTCAATGCGATCGGCTACTGCGTCGGCGGCACGCTGCTGGCCGCGGCGCTGGCGCTGCTCGCGCAGGAAGGCGACCACCGCATCCGCTCGGCCACCTTCTTCACCACCCAGGTCGACTTCACCTATGCCGGCGACCTCAAGGTGTTCGTCGACGAGGACCAGATCGCCGCCCTTGAGCGCGCCATGAAGGGCAAGGGTTATCTCGACGGCACCAAGATGGCGACGGCCTTCAACATGCTGAGGTCGGGCGACCTCATCTGGCCCTATGTCGTCAACAACTACATGCGCGGCAAGGAGCCGCTGCCGTTCGACCTGCTGTACTGGAACGCGGATTCGACGCGGATGGCCGCGGCCAACCACTCCTTCTATCTGCGCAACTGCTACCTCGACAACAACCTGTCGCAAGGCAGGATGGAACTGGCCGGGCGCACGGTCTCGCTCGCCGACATCACCATCCCCGTCTACAATCTCGCCGCGCGCGAGGACCACATCGCCCCTGCCCGCTCGGTCTTCCTCGGCTGCAAGTATTTCGGCGGCGACGTCGACTATGTGGTCGGCGGCTCCGGCCACATCGCCGGCGTCATCAATCCGCCCGCCGCCAACAAATATCAGTTCTGGAGCAGCGGCAAGCCGACCGGCGACTTCGACGACTGGCTGGGCCACGCGACCGAGACGGCGGGATCGTGGTGGCCGCACTGGCAGCGCTGGATCGAGGCCAAGGACGACAAGCGCGTTCCGGCGCGCAAGCCCGGCGCAAGCGGACGGGTGCTAGAAGATGCCCCCGGCACCTATGTCAAGGTTCGAGTGTAACTCCTTGAAATCTGCGGTGAGTTGACGCCGATCCACAAGGTGGGCGAAATCATGGCAATCATGATCTCGCCGCATTTGGCGCCTAGCCCGAAACTGGGGGACCACAGCCAGATGATCGGGTAGCGTTTCTCGTCCAGAAGCGCGGTTGCGTAGACGTTGGATTTTCATCGCCAAGCGTATTCTTTGGCTGCATTGCATTGAGAGGGGACCGGCTTGACGTCAGGACGACTGCGACCAGCGGACTGGAGGTACGGCGTTGCGCTGACCGTCCTGGTTTCGCTTGCCGCCGCCTCGTGCACTTCCACGGGCGAGCCGAATCTCGAACTGGCGAATGCTTCGTCCGCGACTACCGGAACGGCTGATGCAGCCGGCACGACCGAAGCTGCAGGATCGCCAGCTGCCGTGACCACGCAGGCGGACACCAATCTCGCGATGAGTACCGAAGGCGGCACGGCGCTGCCCGACCAGGTCGGCTACGTTCCCGTCAACAAGCCGGGCACCGAATCGGCGGCGGCAAGCGCCCTGGAAAAGGCCGAGCAGCCGCAGCAAGCCGCCGCCGCGACCGAAGTGGAGCAGCCCAAGACGACGGAAGCGGCGCAGGTGGCGGAAGCCACTGCTGAAAAGCCCTCGGCCCAGCAGGACAACGGCCTGGCGGCTGTAGGCACCACGCCCGAGCCACAGCAACCAAAGAAAAAGGGCTTCCTCGCGTCGCTGTTCAGCTCTTCGCCCGCAAAGTCTGCCCCGGCGAAGGAAGAAGAGACAAAGCCGCTCATAGCGACCACTCCCGCCGCGGCACCGGCCGCCGCGCCGAAGGCGCCCGAGGAAAAGGCCAAGCCGATCATCACCCTCGCCTCCACGAAGGCCAATTCGAAGCAGGTGGCGATGGCCTCGCTCGGCGGCTCGTCGGGCGGCGATTCGGACTGGGCGCTGCCGGGCGTCCGCACCACCGACCTGTTCGAAATCAAGCGCAAGTCGGGTATCAACGACGACAGCGACGTGGACCTGAACGAAGGCGACGACGGGTCGTATCAGGTGGCCTCCGCGGCTGGCCTGGCGCGCCTGGCGCCGAACGGGCTGCTCAAGCAGAACGACAATGTCGATGTCAGCTGCCTCAAGCCATCGCTGGTGCGCGTGCTCAAGGCCGTCGAGCAGCGGTTCGGCACCAAGATGATCGTCACCTCCGGCTTCCGCGATCCGGATCGCAACCGCCGGGTGGGCGGCGCCAAGAAATCTCTGCACATGGCCTGCGCGGCCGCCGACATCCAGGTGCCCGGCGTGGGCAAATGGGAACTCGCCACCTTCCTCCGCTCGATGCCCAACCGCGGTGGCGTCGGCACCTATTGCAGCACCAATTCGGTCCACGTCGACGTCGGCCCGGAGCGCGACTGGAACTGGCGCTGCGGCCGCAGGGGATAAGACGAAAAATTTCGCGGCGCAGCAAAAAGACGGGTTGCCTGCCGCGAACATCCCAACTATACACCGCCTCACCTGAGCGCGCCCATCGTCTAGCGGTTAGGACACCGCCCTTTCACGGCGGTAACAGGGGTTCGATTCCCCTTGGGCGTACCAGGTTTTCCAGGCAAAAATCATTCTACTTGGCTGCGCATGCGTTCGGCAAAGCATTGCGCGTTTGTCGTGCAGCGACGCCTCGGCACCCTCGCAAGCCGGTTCGGCTCAGCACCCCCAGCGCACGTCGCTCAAGCACCGAACAGACCGCGATCTTCAGTCCTTGCACCGCAAATGCGGGCCTGTTTCCACCGGCCCCACTTTACGCCGCGCTTGCGAGGACATAGTCCAAGCCTCTCCACTCCAGCCACGGAAGGACACATCATGGCCGAAGACATCGTCAAGGACAGCAACGGTACCCAACTCAATGACGGGGATTCAGTCACGCTGATCAAGGACCTGAAGGTCAAGGGCACCTCCGAGACCATCAAGCGCGGCACCCTGGTCAAGAACATCCGCCTGACCGGCAATGCCGGCGAGATCGAGTGCAACACCAAGCAGGTCAAGGGTCTCGTCCTGAAGACCGAGTTCCTCAAGAAGGCCTAGCGCCCTGCCCATGCGGTCATCTGCGTCAACGCGGCTTTAAGCTCTGAAGTCCAGACTCGCCGCATGTCTGGATTCGCCCTTCCAAAACTGAGATGGCTCCTGCTCGGCGCGATGGCGGCGGGCGGCTGGGCGATGACGCAGGAAGTACCCAGCAAGTCGGGGTTCGGCGAGCGCCCCGCCAGGACGACGAGCCGAACCCGGACCGAATCTGCGCCGCGCAAGGAAGTGCTGCGCCCGCAGGCAAGCGTCGGCGCGCAGACCAACCCCGGCGTCGCGCGGCCGAAGGCGGATGTCGAGCCGCCTGACGTCAAGAACCAGCCAAAGGCCGCACAACAGAAGCTTGCAGCAGCTCCGCGGCCAGGCTCCGACCGGATTGCCTTGAAGCCTGCGCCAGCCCCCAGGGCGTCTGAGCCTGATACACCGATCCGTCCCCCGGCCGAGATCAAGACCGCTTCCATCCAGAAGGCGCCGCCGACGCCCGCCCCGCGTCCGCAGATGCCGGCGCCGCGTCCATCGGTGGAGAGCAAGCCCGGCAAGAGCGTCGAGCCCGGTATGCTGTTCACCAGCACGCGCATTTATCTCCGCCAGCGGCCGGAGATCGCCGCGCCCGTCCTCTACCCGATCAAGCAGGGCGAAGGCGTCAGGATCTTCGCCCGCGACGGCAACTGGGCGCTGGTGATGGCCGCGGGCCGTCGCGGCTGGGTTCACATCGAAAGCCTGAGATCGGCCGATCCCAACGCCCCGCGCCCGGAGCAACCGCTCTTCCAGCCCGCCAAGGGCGGCTGACCGCCGCCTTTTTGGGCGGCCGGGCGGCGCAAAAGCGCGCGCCATCGCCTTTGCGGGTTGAAACCGGACGCGTCCGGTGCCAAATCTGCGGCGATGCCTCGCATGCCCTTTGCGAGCACTCCGAACTCGTCCGGCAGAAGTCCATGGTCAGCTATCTCGACGCCGAAACGGCGCCCCTCAGGAATACGGGCCAGATCCGGCTCTACGGAGCCGATGCCTTCGAAGGCATGCGCAAGGCCTGCCAACTCACGGCACGATGCCTCGACGAACTGGCCGACCGCGTCGCACCGGGCGTGACGACCGAAGCGATCGACCGCTTCGTCTTCGAGTTCGGTATGGACCACGGCGCGGTGCCCGCCACGCTCAACTATCGCGGCTATACGAAATCCTGCTGCACCTCGATCAACCATGTCGTCTGCCACGGCATCCCCGACAACAAGCCGCTGCGCGAAGGCGACGTCGTCAATATCGACGTCACCTACATCCTCGACGGCTGGCACGGCGATTCGAGCCGCATGTACCCGGTGGGAACGATCAAGCGCGCCGCCGAACGCCTGCTCGAAGTGACGCACGAGTGCCTGATGCGTGGCATCGCGGCCGTGCGGCCGGGGGCGCGGACGGGTGCGATCGGAGCTGCCATCCAGACCTTTGCCGAGGCCGAGCGCTGCTCGGTGGTGCGCGATTTCTGCGGCCACGGTGTCGGCGCGCTGTTCCACGACGCGCCGAACATCCTGCACTACGGCAACGTCAACGAAGGCGTGGAGATGCGCGAGGGCATGATCTTCACGATCGAGCCCATGATCAACCTCGGCCGCCCGCATGTGAAGGTGCTTTCCGACGGCTGGACCGCAGTCACCCGCGACCGTTCGCTTTCGGCGCAGTACGAGCATACCGTAGGCGTCACGGCCGACGGCTGCGAGATCTTCACGCTGTCGCCCAAGGGGCTCGACCGCCCGGGCCTGCCCGCATAAGATCGCCCGGCCGGCTACGGACCGGCGGGGGCGGCGGATGGACGGCAACGAGCACGACGAGCGCGGGTTCTTCGGCGAGCAGTCCGTGCCGCCGGTCAAAAGCGGTCCTGCCCCCGAAAAGCCTCACTATCTCGGCCACCGCGAACGGCTGCGCGAGCGTTTCGTGGCATCCGGAGACACGCTCGCCGACTACGAGCTGCTCGAGCTGCTGCTGTTCAGGCTGATCCCGCGCGCCGACACCAAGCCGGTGGCAAAGGCCCTGCTTGCGCGCTTCGGCACGCTGGCGGAGGTGCTCGGCGCCCCGGCGAGCCTGCTCCAGGAGGTCAAGGGAGTTGGCGCGTCCGTGGCGCTCGACCTCAAGGTCATCGCGACGGCGGCGAAGCGCATGGCGCGCGGCGAGATCAGCGGCCGCGAGGTGCTGTCGTCCTGGGCCCAGGTTCTGGACTATTGTCGCGCCTCGATGGCCTTCGAGGAGCGCGAGCAGTTCCGCATCCTGTTCCTCGACAAGAAGAACGCCCTGATCGCCGACGAGGTGCAGCAGACCGGCACGGTCGACCACACGCCGGTGTATCCGCGCGAGGTCATCAAGCGGGCGCTGGAACTGTCGGCGACGGCCATCATCCTCGTTCACAACCACCCCACTCACTGATCTAGATCACGAACAATCCCGCTTAATCACGTTGAAACACTAAAGATTTAGGCGATTTTGAGCGTTGCGTAGTGGGGGCGGTTATGGCAAATTGGGGGCTGTAAAAGGGGTAGAAAACGGCTTCCCGATCCCAGCTAACGATCCCCGTTTCTCCCTGACCGATCCCAGTTGCGGAACAGGAGGAAACGCCATGCCCGCCCTGACCGACACCTCGATCCGACACGCTCTGAAACGGGTCGAGATGAGCCAGAAACAAGAGAACCTCGCCGATGGCGAAGGGCGCGGCACCGGTCGCCTCATTCTCGTCCTCAAGCCCATGCCCAAGCGCGTCACTGCCGACTGGATGGCCCAGCAGTGGCGAGACGGCAAGCGCACCAAGAAGAAGATCGGCTCCTATCCATCCATGTCGCTCGCGCAGGCGCGCGAGATCTTCAAGCGCGATTTTGCCGATGTGATCCAGAAGGGCCGGAGCATCAAGATCGCCACCGATACCCGCCCCGGCACTGTCGCCGATCTGTTCGAGGGCTACGTCGCCGCGCTCAAGGAAGCCGGGAAGCCATCCTGGAAGGAAACCGAAAAGGGTCTGAACAAGGTCGCCGACACGCTCGGGCGCAACCGTCTCGCCCGCGAGATCGAGGCCGAGGAAATCATCGAGCTGATCCGGCCGATCTACGAGCGCGGCGCCAAGTCGATGGCCGACCATGTGCGCTCCTATCTCCATGCCGCCTTTAGCTGGGGCATGAAGTCCGACAACGATTATCGGCAGCAATCCCCTCGCCGGTTCCGCATTCCCTTCAATCCGGCAGCGGGCATTCCGACCGAGCCGAAGGTAAAAGGCACCCGCTGGCTCGACGAGGACGAGTTCGTCCGGCTTTATCGCTGGCTCGAATGCCCTGACACGCCGGTCCATCCCTCCTATCCGCGCGCAGTGCAGCTCATCATGCTGACCGGCCAGCGCGTCGACGAGATCGCGCGCCTGCATGTTGATCAATGGGATGCCAAGGAGCGGATCATCGACTGGTCCAAGACCAAGAACGATCAGCCCCACGCCGTTCCAGTGCCCTTGCTCGCTGCCGAACTGATTGAATCGATCAAGCCCAACGAGTATGGCTGGTTCTTCCCCTCGGCCAAAGATCCATCGAAACCTGTCAGCCACGGTACGCTCTACAGCTTTGTCTGGCGTCAGCGGCACCGCGGCGTCATCCCCTATGCGACGAACCGGGATCTGCGGCGCACCTTCAAGACGCTGGCTGGCAAAGCGGGCGTCCCGAAGCAAATCCGCGACCGGTTACAAAACCACGCCTTGCAGGACGTCAGTTCCAAGCACTACGACCGCTGGAACTACATGGCCGAGAAGCGGGCCGGGATGGCAAAATGGGACAAGTTCGTCCGCGCGATGCTTGCGAAGAAGCGCCTGAAGGCGGCCGCTTGACCTTCCGACCGCCCAAGCCCCCCAGCGCGAAGGTGAAAGCTCCCTCCCACACCCGTTGGGAGAATCGTTCATAAGCCGTGGCCCGAGCGGGTTAACGGCTATTGTTCGTCAAAGATGCGGTTTTAGCAGCAATTCGCGTTGACGAAACGCTCAACTCTCGCAACAGCTTACGAATCGGTGCACAATTATTCCGCCATCAATGGGGGGCGATTATGGAAGAAAAGCGATCTTATCTTCTTGAGGGGGCAAGAACTATCGAGATGGCATCCATTGCTTCGGACTATAGCGTTGCGGAACAGTTGAATATTGCGCAACAGGACGGTGAGGCGCGTCCTGTCGTCACGCTGGACTGGTTCGCAAGCACGGGTTCGAAGACAGCTCAGAGGCTGTTTGGAAAATCGGATTTGAGGGATTCCCGCCGGGCGTGAAACGTGATTCAGGGCGCGGATGTGGACCGAATCGAGCCGTTGCCGGAT